>NZ_JAAPBF010000001.1 GCF_022695985.1 Streptomyces sp. NP-1717
GACTGACGACACGTCAGGCACAACTCCCCTGCGCGTCCTGCTCGGTTACGCCCGGCCGCACCGGCTCGTACTGTGCGCCACCCTGCTCCTCCTCCTGGCGGCGAGCGGCGCCGGTCTCGTACAGCCGCTCGTGGCGCAGCACGTACTGGACGGACTGGCCGACGGCGACGGCGTCATGGGGCCCGTACTGCTCCTGGCCGCCCTGGTCGTCCTCGGCGCCCTGCTCACCGGGCTCCAGTCCTGGTGGCAGCAGCGCACCTCGGAGCGGGTGGTGCGCCAGATCCGCAAGGACCTGGTGTTCCGGCTGATCCGGCTGCGGGTGCCCGAACTCGACCGCCGCGCGCCGGGCGATCTCATCTCCCGTGTCACCTCCGACAGCACCCTCGTGCAGAACGCCGCGACCGAGGGCCTGGTGATGGTCGCCAACGGTGTGCTCAGCATCCTGGGGGCCGTGGTCCTGATGGGGCTGGTGCATCTGGGACTGCTCGGAGTGACCGTGGGGGTGCTGCTCGCCGTCACGCTGGTGATGATGCTGATCCTGCCCCGGATCCGTGAGGCGGTCGCCCGTTCGCAGGAGTCGATCGGCGCCGTCGGCGCGGCGCTCGACCGGGCGCTGGGCGCGGCCAGGACCGTGAAGGCCAACGGCGCCGAGGGCCGCGAGACGGCGCGCGCGGGAGAGGCGGTCGACGGCGCGTACCGGGCGGGCCTGGTCGGCGCGCGGTACGTGGCGATGGTGAAGGTGCTGTCCGGCGTCTCCATCCAGGCGGCGTTCCTCGCCGTGCTCGGGGTGGGCGGCGCGCTGGTCGCCTCGGGGAGCCTGGAGGCGTCGGCGCTCATCGCGTTCCTGCTGTACGTGTTCTATCTGGCGAGCCCGATCGGCTCGCTGGTCGCGGGGCTCGGGATGCTCCAGCAGGGGCTCGGCGCCGTGGGGCGTATCGAACAGGTCGGGCGGATGCCGGTCGAGAACGATGTCGACGGCGATGCGGACGGGCCGGGGGGCGTGGGCCGCTGGGACGGCAAGGACGCGCCGCCGGTCGAGTTCAGGGACGTCCACTTCTCCTACCCGGACCGGTCCCCCGCGCTGCGCGGAGTCTCCTACACGGTGCGCGGCGGCACCCAGAGCGCGCTGGTGGGGCTGTCGGGGGCGGGCAAGACCACGATGTTCGCCCTGCTCCAGCGGTTCTACGAGCCCGCGGCCGGCCGGATCCTGATCGGCGGTGTGGACATCGCGACGCTGCCGCGCGCGGAGGTGCGCCGCCGGATCGCCTATGTGGAGCAGGAGTCGCCCGTCATGGCGGGGACGATCGAGGACAACCTCACGTACGCGGCGTCGGACGTGTCGGACGGGGAAGTGGCGGAGGTCCTGCGGCTGACGCGGCTCGACTCACTGATCGAGCGGCTGCCCGACGGGCTGCGCACGGAGGTCGGCAGCCGGGGCGTCGCACTGTCGGGCGGTGAACGGCAGCGGCTCGCGATCGCGCGCGCCCTGCTGCGCGGTCCCGAGGTGCTGCTGCTGGACGAGGCGACGGCGCAGCTCGACGCCAGCAACGAGCGGGCGCTGCGGGAGGCGGTCGAGCAGGCGGCGCGGCGCTGCACCGTGATCCTCATCGCGCACCGGCTCTCGACGGTGACGGGCGCGGAGCAGATCGTGGTGCTCGAACACGGCCGGGTGCGTGGCACGGGGACGCATGAGGAGCTGGTCGAGGCCGATGTGCTGTACCGCGAACTCGCCGCGTCCCAGATGCTGGTCGGCGACGACGGCGGCGCGGAGGTCCCGGACGTGGCGGGGGTCCCTGGCGCGTCCGGTGTCGGCGGGGCGGCCGGGGAGCCGGTGCCGGTGAATCGGTGAAACGCGGTGAGGGCATTCCGCTTCCGAGCGGAATGCCCTCACTTTCCTCAGCCGTTCTCAGCGTTCTCGATCAATGCGATCGGTTCAGCCGGTAATGGCGTTCAAGGACGCGAGATATCCGTCCCTGTGACCTTCCACATTCGGGTGGTAGGACTCGTTGAGCTTGTCCCACTCCAGACTCGTCACCCATTCCGAACCGCCCGAGCAGAGCGCGTGCTGGTCGAATGAGGGACGCGGGTCCAGGAAGGTGAATCCGGCCTCGGACGCCCGGCTCGCCATAATGTCGTTCAGCACGTCGGCCGCTGAATTCATGGCCGAACGCTCCGCGTCGCTGAGACCGAGGATTCCGCAGGAACCACCGATCTTGTAGAGGCGCGGGTAGCCCACGACGACGACCTTGGCCGACGGGGCGGCGGCCCGCACCGCGCCGTAGGTCTGCGCGAGCGCGGGAGACAGAGCGCCCTGTGCGGCCTGCTTCGCGAGCTCGACGCCGGCGATGCAGTCCTCGTCGTCGATCGTCAGGATGCAGTTGGTCAGGACATCGACGAAACCGACGTCGTTGCCTCCGACCTGCACCGTTACCAGTGTGGTGTCCGCGGTCAGCTGCGGTATCTGGGTGCTGACGACGTCGGCCGTGGTCGCGCCGGAGCAGGATGCCTCGACGAAACCGACGGACGGGTGCTGGGCGGCCCAGAGCCGTGGGTAGGTCAGCGGACCGCGCCGGCACGGGTCGTCGGGGTTGTCGTAGGTACGCGTACCGGGAGCGACGGCGTAGGAGTCGCCGATGGCCACGTACTTACCGGCCGCCTTCGGGGCCGCGGTCGCAGTGGGGGCGACTGTCGCGGCTACGACCATTGCCAGAAGTGCGGCGATGAGTGGTCTTTTTGAGCGCACGAATACTTCTCCGATGAGTGGGGTCATGGACTCTATATAAATAGCACCACCTGACACCCTGCGGAATACCTCGCCATAAATTATCTGATGGCAATTCAGGAGGCGCACCGTCAGGTACGCAACCTTCATGCAACGTTGCGTCCGGTTCACTGGCGGAATGAGTCAAGAGGAGACCGCGCGCGTGGAGGTGACGCCCGCCGCCGCCGATCTGATACGGCGACTGCGGGCGGACCACGGACCGCTGATGTTCCACCAGTCGGGCGGCTGCTGCGACGGCAGCGCGCCCATGTGCTACCCGGACGGCGAGTTCCGTACGGGGAACTCGGACGTACTGCTCCAGTCCCTGGAGGTCGAAGGCGTCGGGGAGCCGGTGCCGTTCTGGATGTCGGTGAGCCAGTACGAGGCGTGGCGGCACACCCGGTTGATCGTGGACGTCGTGGAGGGACGCGGCAGCGGTTTCTCACTGGAGGCGCCGGAAGGGGTGCGGTTCCTGATCCGCTCACGGCTGGTCTGAGGCGCCTGTCCTCACGGCTGGAGGCTGCTCACCACGTTCGCCGTGGAATTGATGCCGTCCTGGATCGTGGGGGCCATGCTCGTGCCCGCGAGGAAGAACCCGAGCAGCACGCAGACGATCGCGTGCCCCAGCTTGAGCCCGCCGTTGCGCACGAAGATCACGGTGAGTAGCAACAGAAGCAGGACCAGAGAGATCGTAATGGCCATCGCCAACCTCCTCCGCCGCGCCGGAATTGCGGCATTCGGCCGCCAGTCTGGCGGAGCGGAGGGGCTGTTCGTGCAACTGGCGTGTAGGCCGTACGGGTTGACTACCGGTCGTTCGCGGTCAGGAAGCGTTCCAGGCCGGCGAGGTCGTCGGTGTTGATGTGGTCGGCACCGGCGTCGAGCAGCTCGGTCCAGACGGCGTCGCGGGCGGGTCCGGCGAGATCGGGGGTCGCCCAGAACCGGACGCGCTGTCCCCGCCGGTGGGCGGTGCGGATGACGCGGTGCAGTTCGTCGCGCTCCGTGGCGGGGAACGGCCCGACTCCCCGCCAGGTGAAGCTCGTTGTCCAGTTGCTGCTGATGAGCGGGATGAAGGAGGCGCGCGCCGTGCCGCCGAGGTCGTCGAGCCGGCCGTCGTAGAAGGCGTGGCGCACCCGCTGCGCCTCCATCGGGACGCGGGCGGCGCGGTCACCGGAGATGACGGGGGTGACGGCCCCGTACCGGACCGCGCCGTGGGAGTAGGTGCTCAGCATGGCGCGGTAGGAGCGCAGTTGGCGGTGGAGTTCCAGATAGGCGGCGGCGCCGTCCGCCTTGATGTCGATCAGCAGTTGCACCGGCCGGTGGTGGCCCCGGTACACGGCCCCGCCGTTGGCCCTCACCCGGTCGCGCAGCGGGTCGAGGTAGAGCGAGCGGAGGGTACGCGTGGGGTCGAGCGTCTCGGGCTCGTGGGCGACCAGCAACTCGCCGTCGACCAGGAAGACATCGGCCTCGACGCTGGTGAAGCGGTGTGACAGCGCGTCGTGGAGGGGCCGCTCGTGCAGGTAGTCGTTGTGGGCGTGGGCACGGCGCAGCGGCGCGGGGCCGCCACGCTCCGTCGCCTGCGCGTACGAGGGGACGGCGACCGCTCCGGCGAAGGCGGCGGCGATGGTGGTCACCGCTCTGCGTCGGGTGGTGAGGGCCATGATGCCTCCGAGGTCGGTGGGGACGGGGACGGACGACTCGCCGAGTATCCGCCGCCGACCGCCTCAAGGGGCAGGGTCCTACGAAGAGTTCGGCCGGCCGACGGCCGGCCGACGGCTGTGATTCAGACGGACTCGGCGATCTCGGGCCAGCGGACCGTGCGGTCGCACCAGCGCTCCAGCAGCACCCGGTCGTGGCCGACGGCCAGCAGTCCGGCGCCCCGGGCGCTCCGGTACTCCTCGACGACCGTGACCAGCGCGGCCGTGGTGGACGCGTCGAGCATCGCGGTCATCTCGTCGCAGACCAGCCAGCGCGGGCGCAGCACCAGCGCGCGGGCCAGACAGGCGCGTTGGAGCTGCCCGTCGCTGACCTCGTGCGGTCTGCGGCCGAGCAGGTCGTCGGTGAGTCCGACCGTGCTCGCCAGCTCCCCGACCCGGTCCGCGACTTCGTCGCGGCGGCCATTGGCACGCAGGGGTTCGGCGATGAGGTCGCGCAGCCGGAGCCGGGGGTCGGCCGACAGCCGGGGCTGCTGGAAGACCACCCCGATCGCGGTACGACGCGCCTTCGGCGCGCCGTGGCGCCAGCCGGTGACGCGTTCGCCGTCGAGGGTGACGGTGCCCGCGTCGGGCCGGTGCAACAGGGCGGCGACCCGGGCGAGAGTGGACTTGCCGCAGCCGCTCGGCCCGAGGAGACCGACCGACTCACCGGGGGCGACGGTGACCGACGCTCCCCTGACGACGGGGGCGCCGCGCTCGTAGCCGGCGGTGATCCCGAGGAGTTCAAGCATCGACGCGCTCCTCGGCGTGGTGACAGGCGGCGGACGAGCCGTCGCCGGGTGTCAGGGCGGGCGGATCGGCGCAGATGTCGGTGGCCCGGGTGCAGCGGGCGGCGAAGGCGCAGCCGTCGGGGAGGTCGCCCAGCTCGGGCGGCATCCCGGGGATGGCGGTGAACGACCGTTCGGGCAGCGCGTCGAGCAGCCCGCGCGCGTAGGGGTGGCGCGGGCCGCGGCTGCCGAAGAAGTCCGCCGCGGGGCCGAGTTCGACGATCCGGCCCGCGTACATGACGGCGACCCGGTCGGCTATGCGTTCGGCCGCCGCCAGATCGTGGGTGATCATCAGCAGGGCGCGGCCGTCGTCTGTGTGGCGCCGCAGCTCGTCGGCGGTGCGGTCGACCAGTTCACGGTCGAGTCCGGTGGTCGGTTCGTCCGCGAGCAGCAGCGGGGCGTCGCCGATGAGCGCGAGTGCGGTCGCGGCGCGCTGTGCGAGGCCGCCGGAGAGTTCGTGCGGGTAGCGGTCGAGGTGGTCGGCGGGGAAGGCCGCCCGCCCGGCGGCGGTCTCGGCGGCCTCGGTGAGCGCCGGACCCCGGACGCCGGTCAACTCGCGCAGGACCTCTCCGATTTGGGAGCGGACGGTGCGTACGGGGGTGAGGTGCGCGGCGGGGCTCTGCGGTACGAGGCCGATGCGCCGGCCGCGTACCGTACGGGCCAGGGTCCGTTCACCGGCGGCGAGCAGATCGGTGGGCGCCGCCGGGTCCGGTCCGGTGAGCAGGGCGGCCCCGGTGGTCTGCGCATTGCCCGGCAGCAGGCCGAGCAGCGCGGACGCGAGGACCGACTTGCCGCAGCCGCTCTCGCCGACGAGCGCGAGGCACTCGCCCGCGGCGAGGTCGAATGTGGCGTCGGTGACGGCGGCGATGTGCCGTCCGCCGCGCATCCGGAAGCGGACGCCGAGGCCCCGTACCGAGAGCACGGGAGGGGCGGCCGGCGAGGGCTCGGGCGTGGTCACAGCATCAGCTCCGATCGGCGGCGCGGATTGATCCGTTCCCGCCACACCCCGGCGAGACCGGCGATGGCGAGCGTCGGGACGATCAGGAAGAGACCGGGGAACAGCGTCGGCCACCAGTCGCCCGCGAGCAGCGAACCGCGCGCCGTCTGCACCAGATTGCCGAGGCTCGCCTGGTGGCTGGGCAGACCGAGGCCGAGGAAGGAGAGCGCCGACTCGTGCCACATGGCGTGCGGCACCATCAGCACGGCGGCGAGCCCCGCCTGTGGCAGGACCCCCGGCAGCAGGTGTCGCACGGTGATCCGCCACCGCGAGGAGCCGCCGGAGACCGCGGCGTCGACGTACGGCCGCGCGCGCAGCGAGAGGACCTCGGAGCGGACGATGCGGGCGGTGGAGAGCCAGTGGGTCAGGGCGACCGACACGATCACCGGCCAGACGCCGGGCCGGAACATCGCGACGATGAAGATGCCGAGGAGCAGGTGCGGCACCGAGGAGAAGGTGTCGACGAGCCGCATCACGACGCGGTCGGTCCAGCCGCCGAAGGCCGCGGCGGCGGCGCCCACGGCCGTGCCGATGACGGTGGCCACGAGGGCGGCGACCAGTCCGACGAGGAGGGAGACGCGGAGCCCGTACACACAGCGCAGGAGCAGATCGCGGCCGACGTCGTCGGTGCCGAACGGGTGGGCGAGGGACGGTGGCTGGAGTTTGAGGGCGAGGTCGACGGCCTGTTCGTCGAGCTGGACAACCGGCGGGACGACCAGGACGGCGAGGGCCACGACGGTGACGACGACGGCCGAGGTGAGCGCGCGGACGTTCCTGGTCGAGCGGCGGCTGCGCCCGCGTGAGCGCCACAGCGGGCCGTCCGCCGCCTTCGGTGCGTTCGGGGGACGGGTGGAGGGCGTGGTGGTGTCAGCCATCGAAGCCCACCCTCGGGTCGGCGAGTCCGTACAGCAGGTCGGAGAGCAGGTTCCCGATGAGGACGGCGGCCGTGGCGAGCACGGTGAGCGCGGCCAGCAGCGGGAAGTCCACGGAGGTCGCCGCCTCGACGGTGGCCGCCGCGATCCCCGGCCAGCTGAAGACCGTCTCGATGAGGAGCGCGCCGGTGATGAGTTCGGGGACGCGGGAGCCGATGAGGGTGAGCATCGGCAGCATGCCGGAGCGCCAGGCGTGACCGATCAGTACGGTGCGTTCGCTCAGCCCGCGGGCGCGCGCCCCGCGTACGGGGTCCTCCTCCAGCGCGTCGGCGACCCCTTGGCGTACGTAGAGGTAGAACCACGGCATCTGCGAGACGCCGAGTACGGCCGCGGGCAGCACCAGGTGCGTGGCGACCTGGCCGAAGGTGACGGTGTCGCTGCCGGAGTCGGTGAGCCCGCCGGCCGGCAGGACACCGAGCCGCAGGGCGAAGAACCAGATGGCGAGGAGTCCGAGCCAGAACGCGGGCGCGGCCTCCAGGGTGTACGCGGCGGAGCTGACGCAGCGGTCGAGCGGGCCGCCGGGGCGCCGTGCCGCGGCGACACCGAGCGCAGTGCCGAGCAGGATCGCGAGGACGAAGGCGGTGGTGGCCAGGAGCACGGACCAGCCGAGGCGTTCGGTGATCACGTCGGCGACCGGTCTGCGCATGACGCTGGAGTCGCCGAGGTCGCCGGTGACGGCCGAGGTCAGCCACTCCCACCAGCGTGCGACGAGCGGCCGGTCGACGCCGAGGTTGGCGCGCAGCTGGTCGAGGGTCTCCTGGGAGGCGGTGAGGCCGGCGGTGCCGGCGTACGCCTTGACGGGGTCGAACGGTGAGGCGGCGGCGACGGCGAACACGCCGAAGGTGACGACGAGCAGGACGGGGGCGGCGAACAGCAGCCGCCGCCCCGTCATACGGGCCATCGCCCCCCACGGGAGGCGTCGGTTCACGGGGTGCGGGCCCACTTCTCGATGTTCCACCACGGGCCGGACGCGAGGCCGTGGTCGTGCGGTTCGACCTGGGTGGTGAGGGTGCCCCAGGTGTCGTTCACGACGTAGACGTGGTCGATGTGGGTGAGGAAGGTGTAGCCGGGGTCCTTCGCCAGCTCACGCTGGACGGTGTCGTAGGCGGCCTTGCGGGCCGGCTTGTCACCGCTCTCGCGGCCGGCGTCGAGGGCCTTGTCGACGGCCGGATTGTCGTACCAGGCCATGTTGTTGAAGCCGTCGCCCGCGAGGCCCGAGTTGAGCAGGCTGAACTGGTCGAAGTCCGGGTCGCCGGGGGCTCCGCCGCCGGCCAGTACCGCGTCCGTCTTCATCCGCGGCTCGATGACCTCCCAGGTGCCCGCCTGGGTCTTGATGTCGATGCCGGCCTTCTTGGCGTCGGAGGCGTAGGCGAGGGCGTGGTCCTGGCGGAGCTTGTCACCGGTCAGGTACCAGAGCGGGAAACTCGCGCGGACGCCGTCCTTCGCGACGATGCCGTCCCGGCCGGCCTTCCAGCCCGCCTCGTCGAGGATCCGCCTGGCCTTCGCGAGGTCGTGCTCGCGCTCGGTGCCCCGGGTGAACCACTCGCTGTCGGTGGGGACGGGTCCGTAGGCGGCCTTGCCCGCGCCGTCGAGGATCTTGTCGACCATGGTGTCCCGGTCGACGGCGACGTCGAGCGCGCGGCGCACGGCGTTGTCGCCCGCGACCTTGTTGTGGGTCGGGAGGGTGACGGTGCGGTAGTCGTACGACGTGGCCGCGTACGTCCGCTTGCCCTTGTCGCTCTTGAAGCCCCTGGCGAGGTTGGGCGGCAGGATCGCGCCGTCGAGGTCTCCGGCGCGCAGCCGGGTGGCGCGGATGTCGTCGTCCTTGATGATGGCCATGGTGAACTTCTTCACCTCGGGCTCGCCGTCCCAGTAGTCGGGATTGGCCTTGAAGCTGATCTTCTCGCCCTTGGACCAGTTGGTGAGGGTGTAGGGCCCCGTGCCGACGGGCTTGGTGGTGAACGGGCCGGAGTTGACGTCCTGTCTGCCCGCCAGGTGCTCCGGCGCGATGGGCAGCACGGTCCGCTGGGCGAAGGGCGCGTAGGGGTACTTGAGGGTGAAGACGACGGTGTCCTCGCCCTCGGCCGTGACGTCCTTGATCGCCGCCAGCTCGGTCTTGGACGGGTTGTTGGTCTTCGCGTCCAGGATGGTGCGGTAGGTGAAGACGACGTCCGCGGCGCTGAAGGGCTTGCCGTCGCTGAACTTCACGTCGTCGCGCAGCCGGTAGGTGTACCTCGTGCCGCCCGCCCCGACCTCGGGGAGCGCGGAGGCGAGGGCGGGCTTGAGGTTCATGTCGCCGTCGACCGCGAGCAGTCCGTCGAAGATCTTGGAGTTGCCGTCCTTGCCGTAGCCGAGCAGCGGGCTGAGACTGTCCGGCTCGTAGGCGATCCCGACGACCGCGCTCTCCTGGTCCCGGCCGTCGGGGCCGGAGCCGCTGTCCGGGTTCGAGCAGGCCGCGACGGAGAAGGCCAGCGAACCGGCCAGCGTCGCCGCGGCCGTGCCACGTATCGAACGGGCGGTCATGGATTCCACACCCCTACTGAAGATCACACGTTATTGCGAACGACTCGCAATTAAACAGTATGTAAAGGGGTGCTTGTCCAGGTCATATGCGGCCGACCGGCGGCCGGAACTACGGTGCGGGGGCGCCGGGCGCGGGCAGGGCGGTCAGGGTCGCGAGCCTCTCGCGGTGCGATCCGGTCGAACCCAGCGCGATCTCATCGGACTTGGCGCGTTTGAGATACAGATGCGCGGGGTGCTCCCAGGTGATGCCGATGCCGCCGTGCAGTTGCACACATTCCTCGGCCGCGTGGACGGCGACCCGGCCGCAGTACGCCTGGGCGACCGCCACCGCGAGCGGCGCGTCGGGGCTGTCGGTGGCCAGCGCGTCGGCGGCGCCGCGAGCCGCGGCACGGGCCGACACGATCTCCAGCCAGAGGTGCGCCATCCGGTGCTTGAGCGCCTGGAACGAGCCGATGGGCCGGTTGAACTGGTGCCGTTCGCGGGTGTGGCGCACCGTCGCCTCCAAGCACCATTCCGCGAGCCCGAGTTGCTCGGAGGCGAGCAGTCCGGCGCCCGCGAGCAGTCCACGGCGTACGGCGGCCTCCGCGGCGCCGGCGTCCGTGAGCCGTGTCCCGGCGGCGAGGGCGGCGGGGTCCACGGTGACGGTGGAGAGCGGGCGTGTGAGGTCGAGCGGGGTCCCCGGGCGGACGGTGACGCCGGGCGCCGACGTCCCGACCGCGTACAGCCCGTCGTCGGCCAGGACGAGCAGGACATCGGCGACGGTGGCATCGGCGACGGCCCTGATGCCGCCGCTCGTGGTGGCGGTGGGGAGCGGGCCGTCCGGCCCGGTGGAGAGCGGGACGGCGAGCACGGCGACCGTACGGCCCGCGGCCAGCGCGCCGAGCAGTTCCCCGACGGCCGCGCTCTCCGGTTTCAGGGCGAGCAGCGTCTGCGTCGCGATCACGGAACTGGTCAGAAACGGCGCGGGCGTGACCGCCCGGCCCAGCTCCTCCAGCACCACCGCGGCCTCGCGGTGGCTCGCCCCCTGGCCGCCGAGGTCTTCGGGGACGAGCAGCCCGGCCGCGCCGATCCCGGCGGCGAGCGAGGTCCAGAGCGCGGTGTCGTGGGGCGCGCCCGATTCCGCGCGGCCGAGCGCGGCGGGGAGGTCGGCGCGGCCGGTGAGCAGGGACCGTACGGCGGCGCGCAGGTCGTCCTCCTCCTCGGAGTACAGCAGGTCGGGTGCGGCCCCGGCCGGCCCGGTCTCCGCGTCCATGTCCGTGTCCACATCCGCGTCCGTGTTCATGTCGTCCACCGTGCTCATCGGGCGAGGTCCTTCCATGCGACGTCCTTGTCGTCGCGCGGCTCGGCGGGCAGACCGAGGACGCGTTCGGCGACGATGTTGAGCAGTACCTCGCTCGTACCGCCCTCGATGGAGTTGCCCTTCGAGCGCAGATAGCGGTAACCCGCCTCGCGGCCGGTGAAGTCGACGAGCTCCGGGCGCCGCATGGTCCAGTCGTCGTACAACAGGCCCTCGTCGCGCAGGAGTTCGACCTCCAGTCCGCTGATCTCCTGGTTGAGCCGGGCGAAGGAGAGCTTCAGTCCCGAGCCTTCGGGGCCCGGCCTGCCCACGGCGAGCTGCTGGCGCAGGCGTTCACCGGTCAGCCGTGCGACCTCGGCCTCGACCCAGAGCGCGAGGAGACGCTGGTGCAGTTCGTGGGTGCGCAGTTCGGGGCGCTCGCGCCAGGTCCGGGAGAGCCGGCCGATCATGCCGCCCTCGCGCGGGAGACGGGCGCCGCCGATCGAGACGCGTTCGTTCATGAGGGTGGTCCGCGCGACCTTCCAGCCCTCGCCGACCGGGCCGAGCCGGTGGGCGTCGGGGATCCGGACGTCGGTGAGGAACACCTCGTTGAACTCGGCCTCGCCGGTTATCTGGCGCAGTGGCCGTACGTCGACCCCGGGGTCGGTCATGTCGCAGATGAAGTAGCTGATGCCCTGGTGCTTGGGCAGGGCGGGGTCGGTGCGGGCTATGAGGATGGCCCAGCGGGCGAGATGGGCGCTGGAGGTCCACACCTTCTGTCCGTTGACGATCCAGTCGCCGCTCCGCTCGCCCGTGCCGTCGCGTACGGCGCGGGTCGCGAGCGCGGCGAGGTCGGATCCGGCGCCGGGTTCGCTGAAGAGCTGGCACCAGACCTCCTCGCCGACCCACAGGGGCCGCAGGAAGCGGCGCTTCTGCTCGTCGGTGCCGTACGCGAGGATGGTGGGCGCGGCCATGCCCAGTCCGATGCCGATGCGGCGCGGGTCGTTGTCGGGGGCGCCCGCGGCGGCCAGTTCGGTGTCGACGACCGACTGGAGCGAGCGCGGGGCGCCGAGTCCGCCGAGACCGGGCGGGAAGTGCACCCAGGCGAGTCCGGCGTCGAAACGGGCCTTGAGGAAGTCGGTCGGCGCCGTGCCGGCCGGCGGGTGCGCGGCGAGCAAGTCCCCTGTGCGGCGGCGCAGTTCGGCCGCTTCAGGCGCGGTCATCGGGCGCCCGCCCTCGCTGCCGCCGCGAGGCCCGGGACCACGACCAGCCGGCCGGTGGTGGTGCCGTCCGCCACGCGCTGGACTGCCGACGCGGCGTCCGCCATCGGCACCCGCTCACTGATGAGCGGTTTGACGGTGCCCTTGGCGGCGAGTTCGGTCAGTTCCTGGTGGCAGCGGAGGATCGCGGCGGGGTCCTTCTGGTTGTAGAGCCCCCAGTGCAGCCCGACGATCGAGTAGTTCTTCACCAGCGCGTGGTTGAGAGCGGGGGCCGGGATGGTGCCGCTCGCGAAGCCGATGACGAGGATGCGGCCCTCGAAGGCGACGCACTTGGCGGACTTGGTGTACGCGTCGCCGCCGACCGGGTCGTACACGACGTCCGCGCCGCGCCCGCCGGTGAGGTCCTTCACGGCGGTGACGATGTCGTCGGTGCGCCGGTCGATGACGTGGTCGCAGCCCAACTCCTTCGCCACGCGTACCTTGTTCCGCCCGCCGGCCACGCCGATGACGGTGGCGCCGGCGGCTTTGCCGAGCTGGACGGCCGCGCTGCCGACACCTCCGGCGGCGGCGTGCACGAGCAGCGTCTCGCCCGCCTGGAGGCGCGCCCTGCGGTGGAGTCCGAACCAGCCCGTCTGGTAGCCGATGTGCAGGGCCGCCGCCTCGGCGTCGTCGAGCGCGTCGGGCGCGGGGAGCACCGCGGCCTCGTCGGCGACGACGTACTCGGCGAGTCCGCCGTCGGGCAGCGCCGGGGTCGCGATGACGCGCCGCCCGTCCCCCGTCTCGCCGCAGACCTCGACGCCGGGCGTGAAGGGCAGTGGCGGGCGGACCTGGTACTGGCCCCGGCAGAGCAGGGCGTCGGGGAAGTTGATGTCCGCCGCGAGGACCTTCAGCAGGAGTTGACCGTCACGCGGTGTGGGGCGGTCCACCTCGTCCAGCCGCATCACCTCGCTCGGCTCGCCGTTCCGGTGCACTCGCCATGCCTGCATTCGGGGGCCTCCACAGATGAGGATCGGTACGCGCTTCCTCGCATACTAAGCGGTCGCTTGTCCGGGGGGAACAGGCTCGTCGGCGTCGTAGCGTGCGACGGCGAGCACCGCCATGTCGTCGTCGCGTCCGCCCTTCGTCCACCGGCCGACCGACGAGAACAGGGCCCCGATCAGCCGCTCGGGATCCCCGCCCGGGACCGGCTTCAGCTCGGTGCGGGGGTCGTAGAAGACCCCGGCCGCGTTCCGCGCCTCGGTCACTCCGTCCGTCACACAGAGCAGGGCGGCGCCGACGGGGAAGTCGTACGAGCGGGTCCCGCCGATGCCGGGCGCGAGGTCACGCATGCCCAGCGGCGGCGTCGCCTGGCCGGTGTCCAGCCGGCGCACCTCGCCGTCGCGTACGAGATAGGGGGCGGGATGGCCGCAGCTCAGCAGCCGCACGGTGGTGCCGCGCCGGTCGATCTCGACCAGGAGCGCGGTGGCGAACGCCTCGGCGGCGTCGACGGCGAACGGGTCGGAGTACTGCTCGACGGAACGGACGACGGCACGGTCGAGCCGTTTCGCGAGCTCCACCAGATCGGGCTCGGACTCGGCGCGCTCCCGGAACGCGCCGACGATGATGGAGACGGCGGACACGGCCCCGAGGCCCTTGCCGCGCACGTCGGCGATGAGCAGCCGGAGCCCGAAGGGCGTCTCCTCCACGGCGTAGAGGTCGCCGCCGATCCGGGCGGCGGCGTCCGCGGCCTCGTAGCGGCAGGCGACGGCCATCGGGCCTGCGATCCTGGGCAGCGGCGGCAGCACGGCCCGCTGGAGTTGCTCGGCGGTGGATCTGACGACGGAGAACTTCGCGCTCTGGCTGTCGAGCATGCGCCGGACGGCCAGCGCGAGAGCCGAGGCGATCACGATCTCCAGAAGCTGCACGGTCGCGGACGCGTAGCCGTGGTGACTCTGGATCGCGGAGACGCTGGTGAGCCCGATACCGACGGCCACGATCATCAGGGTGTAGCGGAACGTGCCGCTGATGGCCGCCGCCATGGCGGCGACGGCGATCAGCGCGGCGCCGCTGACGATCTTGGGTGTCACCAGTTCGAGGCCGACGGAACCGACGAGCAGCACCGGGGGCAACCAGGGGTACTGCTGGATACGGGAGTGCCCCTCGTCCATGTCACCGGTCCTTCTCCGCCGCGCCCGTCGCGCCCGTCTCTCCATCCGGTAACCACATCACGGGAGAGATGCGCCCACCGTGCTGCGAAACCACCAAAACCAGAGGAAAAGGCAACCGGCGGGGCGCCGTGTCAGCGGCCGAAGACCTCGAAGGCCACCGCGGGCCGTCCGCCGAACCGCGCGGCCATCCCCTGTGCGTTGGCCGTGAGGAACGTACGGCAGTACGCCTCGGGGTCCTCGTCCGTCAGCACCTCGATATAGCTGCGGTGTTCGAGCAGCGACTGTACGGAGCGTTCCAGCCCGGCCGTCGCGTCGACGGCGTGGGTCGGGGTGGCGGAGCCGGCGACGGCCACCCAGCGCACCCCGTCCCACGGCTGGAGCCCCTGCTCGGCCAGTTCGGGGAAGATCCACCGGTTCCCCGCGTCACCGGCGGCGTCGAGCGTGGCGCGCCCGACGGCGCGGTGGTCCGGGGTGTTCCAGGCGGTGCCGCCCCAGGTGTCACGGTGGTTGAGGGTGATGACGAGTTCGGGGCGGTGGCGGCGGATGGCCGCCGCGATGTCCCGGCGCAGCGCGAGCCCTTCCTCGATCACCCCGTCCCGGTGGTCCAGGAAGACCACCTCGGACACACCGACGACGGCCGCGCTCGCCCGCTGCTCCCGCTCGCGCAGCGGGGCCGCGGTGACGGGGTCGACCGTGTCGATACCCGCCTCACCCCGGGTCGCGAGGAGATAGGTGATCTCACGGCCCTCGTCGGTCCACACGGCGACGGCGGCCGAGCAGCCGTACTCCAGGTCGTCCGGGTGCGCGACCACGGCGAGGGCGCGCCGCCAGTCGGCGGGCATGGGGGCGAGCTGTCCGGTCGTATCAGTCATGTCCGCAGGGTAGGTCCCGCGCGGCCCCGGGCGGGTGCGCCCGCGGCCGGGGCGCCGGTCAGATCTCGTCGTGTGCCAGGGCCAGCAGCCGGTCGAGCACCCGTGGGCCCGAGGCGCGGACGCCGTCGTGCTCGTACTCGTCGGTGACCCAGGTGCGCAGTCCCCGGACGGCGCGTGCCGTCTGAAGCGAGTGGGCGGTCTCGACGTACATGTCGTCGTGGTAGACGGCGGCGGCGACCGGGACCTCGTTGGCGGCCAGCCGGTCGGGGTCGTACAGCGCGGGCCAGTCCGTGCGGGCGGCCAGCAGCTCGGCGGTCTCGCGCAGCGGGCGCAGCGCCGGGTCGGCGGTGAAGTGCCAGGGGTGGATGGTCTCGCCGGTGAAGAGCAGCGGCGTGTCACCGGCGAGGGTCCGGGCCGCGTCGAAGCGGGGGAACTCGGCGCGTACCCGCTCGGCCGACCAGGCGGTGGGCCGGCCGTCCTGGGCGTAGATCGCCTCGTGGACGAGCGCGTACAGGGGGTGCCCGGCGAACGAGAGCCGGGCGGCGACGCTCTCCTGGAAAGTGTCGGACAGCTGGGGGCCGCCGGGGGTGGAGACGAACGCGTTCTCCAGGAGGTAGTGCAGCTGGTGGGTGCCGTCGCCGACGCCGAGGAGGATGCCGAGGGACTGGAACGCCTCGGGCGTGAGGGTGTAGCCGTTCGGCAGGACGGGGTGGTGCTCGGCGATGTGTCCGGCGATCCGCCGTGCCTGTTCGACGTCCTGCGGGTAGCGGGCGTAGTGCGCGGCCACCTTGCGTTCGATGCGCGGGTAGGCGGCGCGGTAGACGTCGTCGGGGCCGCCGCCGAGCGAGGGCAGGCCGCCGGTGATCAGTACGGTACGCAGTCCCTCGGGCGCGGTCGAGAGATAGCGGACGGCGCAGAAACCGCCGAAGCTCTGGCCGAGGAGGGTCCACGGGGCGCCGCCGGTGACCTCGCGCCTGACCACCTCGCAGTCCCGCACGATGTTGTCGGACCTGAAGTGGGCGAGGTAGTCGGCCTGTTGCCGGGCGTCGCCGCGCGCCGGGAGCGTCTGGCGGTTGGCGGGCGTGGAGAGGCCGGTGCCGCGCTGGTCGAGGAAGAGCACCCGGAAGTCCTCCAGGGCACGCCCGAGCCATGCCTGCCTGCCGGTGAAGCGGCGGGCGCCGAAGCCGGGTCCGCCTTCCAGGTAGAGCAACCATGGCAGGTCGGCGCCGGCCTTCGCGGTGGCCACGGCCTCGCGGCCGTACAGTTCTATCCGCTCCCCCGACGGGTTCGCGTGGTCGAGCGGGACCGAGAAGCGGTGGTCGGTGAGGGTGACGCCGGGCTGGCGGTAGCTGGTCAACGGTGCTCCTGGTTCGGTGCGGTGTTCCGTACTGGTCCGTGGGCGGACCGCGACCGTTCGGCCGCTGCCCGTGTGCGGAGGTCCGCGCCCGCTCCTAGCGTGGGCGCATGATCCGGTTCGAGCAGGTGGGCAAGGTCTACCCGGACGGTACGGCAGCCGTCGCCGACCTGTCCTTCGAGGTCGGCGAAGGCGAGCTGGTGACGCTGGTCGGCCCCTCCGGCTGCGGCAAGACCACCACGATGATGATGGTGAACCGGCTGATCGAGCCCACCTCGGGGCGCATCCTGGTGGCCGGGGACGACATCTCCACCGTGGACCCGGTGAGGCTGCGCCGCCGTATCGGCTATGTCATCCAGCAGGTGGGGCTCTTTCCGCACCGCACGGTTCTCGACAACACCGCGACCGTGCCCGCCCTGACCGGCTGGAAGCGGTCCAGGGCGCGCGAGCGGGCCGCCGAGCTGCTGGACCTGGTGGGTCTCGATCCGAAGCGGTACGGGCCGCGCTACCCGGCGCAGTTGTCGGGCGGGCAGCGTCAGCGGGTGGGGGTGGCACGCGCGCTGGCCGCCGATCTGCCGGTGCTGCTGATGGACGAGCCGTTCGGCGCGGTGGACCCGGTGGTGCGCGAGCGCCTCCAGAACGAGTTCCTGAGGCTTCAGGCGACGGTCCGCAAGACGGTGCTCATGGTCACGCACGACATCGAGGAGGCGGTGCGGATGGGCGACCGCGTCGCGGTGTACGGGGAGGGGCGCGTCGAGCAGTACGACACCCCGGCCGCCGTGCTCGGCAGACCGGCCACCCCGTACGTCGCGGAGTTCGTCGGCGCCGACCGGGGGCTGAAACGGCTGTCGGTCACCACGATCGAGCCGGCCGACCTGGAGCAGCCGCCGGTGGCGCGGCTCGACGAGCCGGCCGCGAACGCGGCGCGGCGGCTGCGCGAGGAGGGCGCGCGCTGGGCGGTGGTGCTGAACGGGGGCGGTGAGCTGCACGGCTGGGTGTCGGCGCGGGCGCTGGAGAGCACGGACGGGTACGGGACGGTGGGTGACACGGCGCGCCGTATGGAGGCCCGGGTGCCGGTCGGGGCGCCGCTGAAGCAGGCGTTCGGCGAGATGCTCCAGCATGACGCGGGGTGGGTGGCGGTGGTGGACGGTTCACGGTTCGCGGGTGTGCTGACGCCGGCGAAGCTGCACGAGGCGCTGCGCCGGGCGGTGGGCGCGGACGCGCACGGGATCGCGCGCGGCGAGGTCGGGTTCGACTCGGTGGCGGACGCGTAGGACATGCCCGTGCCGCCGGGCGGGGGTGTGTGGCAAGGACCCCGCCCGGCGACGACGGTTCAGCCCCGTGCGACGGCGATCGAGCCCTTGAGCCGTTCGCCCGCCTCGTAGACCATGTACGGCACACCGCGGTCGGTCCCGAAGCTCGGCGCGGCGCTGCGCCCGTTGTCGGGCGCGGTGTTGGCGGAGTCGTAGAACAGACCGAGGTGGTTGCGGCGGCCGAAGTCGTTGCCGACCTCGGTGATCAGCAGATTGCCGCCGTTCTCCTTGCTGTTGTTGTAGACGACGTACGTGCTGCCGCCGCGGCTGAGCAGGTGCGGCCCGCCGATGTTGTTCGCGCCGACGTCGGAGTGGCGGACGAGCGGCGTCTGGTCGAAGGTCCAGTTGCGGCCGTCGCTCGACCAACCCCAGGCGATGTCACGGTGGTTGGACGTGTTGTTCAGCATGAAGAGCATCACGTAGTGCGCGCCGCGCGAGGGCAGTTCGTGCGCGAAGACACGGGCGTACGAGGTCTCGGTACTGCCGGCGGGCATCATCGCGGTGGTGAGGACCACCTTGTCGTACGTGAAGGTGATCCCGTCCCTGGAACGGGCGAGGCGGGTCGTGCCGTTCTCGCCGTGGAAGTAGAGCCACAGCTCCTTGAGGTCCGCCCGCCAGATGACGTGCGGTGAGGCGACGTGGCTGACCTTGTAGTGCGGCTGCCAGTTGTTGGAGACGATCGGGTTGGCGGTGTACTCGGTGAACGGCCCTTCCAGGGAGTCGCCGTAGGCCAGGCAGATACCGCCGGGCGCGTCGTGCGGACCGTAGTAGAGGTAGTAACGGCCCAGCGGATTGGCCAGTTTGTCGTAGACGCCCCGGATGCACGGGAAGATGATCTCGCCGGTGGGGTTGTACTTGAGCTGGGAGGGCGTCAGGAGGGTCTTGAGATAGCGGTAGTCGGGGAATCCGCCGGGCGCCGCCGCGGGGGCGGGGGCGGCCCCGGCGGGAGCCGCGGCGGCGCTGCCCGCCGCCGCGCCGGTGGCGGCCACGCCTGAGGCCACCGCCGCGGTCGCCGCCGCCGCGCGCAGGAACATCCGCCGGCCGGGGTTCCGCGGCTCGGACGTCTCGTGCCGGTGCGCGTTGCTGTCGTGCTGTGTCATGTCGTTCTCCGTTCCGGGAGTTGAGAGATCACAGATAGGTGGCGGCGGTGACGCAGAATCCGCCGAGGGCGACAGCCCAGACGTACGGCAGGGTCCGCACCATCACCTGCTGCGGTGTGACCCCGCTGTACTGGGCGCTCCATACGGTCTGGGTGCTGGTCGGGTCCGACACACCGAAGACCTGGTTGTACGAGGTGGCCAGCCCCAGTACCGCGACGGCCGGGTAGATGCCGGCGGCGATGAGGACACCGGCGATTCCGGCGCCGAGGCCGAAGACGTTCAGCGGTCCCCGGTAGAGGCAGAGCGGCACGAGCAGGGTGAAGACCACGACGAACAGCACCGGGTTCTGCGGGCTGACCGCCTTGATCAGCGGCTCCAGCGCCTCCACCGCGCCGGGCAGCTTCACCGCGGCCAGCAGGATTCCGATGGCGATGAACAGCACGATCGGCGCCGCCGCGATCTCGAAACCGCCGTACAGGGTGCGCAGCAGCCGCTTGTTCATCTCGCCCGGCCGGGTGGTGGTGAACAGCGCGTACAGGACACCGGCCAGCATCGACGGCAGGATCGGGATCTCGAAGCCGAGAGCGAGGACCAGTGGGACGAGCGGGGTGAGGAGCGCGTACCACGGTGCGTCGCCGAGCTGCTTGCGGCGTGAAGCGGGCTTCGCGGAGGCGGACTTGAGCGACCAGGCGTGTTCGACGCCGCGCCGCCGCGTCTCGATGAGGACGAAGAGGACGGCGGCGGCCAGGGCGAACGGGAACAGCTTCAGCATGAAGCCGCGCACCGTCTCGACGGGCAGTTCGAGCGCGGTCGAGAAGAACTGCCAGATGGGCAGTTCGAAGGGCATGCCCGCGGCGATGCCCATCAGGATCGTGCCGGCGGCGGTGACCTTGGGGATGCCGACGGCGATCATGGCGGGGATGCCTATGATCCCGGCGAGCATCGCGGCGGGCGCCGAGCCCGTGACCGTACCGACGAGGGTGGAGACGCCGAGTACCCCGAGGGCGACCACGACCGGGCGGTCGCCGCCGAACTCGACGATCTTGCGGACGAGGGTGCCCGCGATGCCGGTCTCGTCGAGGAGTTTGCCGAGCCAGGAGCCCAGCAGGATCGCGATCATCGTGGCGGCGAGGGCCGGCGCGCCCTCCTGGATGACCGTGTCCAGGACGCTGTTCTCGCCGGTCAGCGGGGCGCCCGCGAGGAAGGCGATGGCGACGGCCAGGATGACGAGGGCGAAGGCGGTGGGGAGTCTGCGGGTGAGCATCGCGGCGACACCGGCCGCCATGACGAGAAGGATGACGACGCCCATGGCGTTACTTCTTTCTTCCGTGCGAGGGCCTCTGCGGGGTCCCGTGCTGCGGTTCGGCCACGGCGGCGAGGGCGGCCGTCAGCATGAGCGGGCTGCGGCCGAGGCCGCATACGGTGCGGGCGTAGGCATGGGCGGCGATCTCGTCGGCGCCCGCGACATGGCCGTGGAGACGGTGGCGTCCGGCGCGGAGCACGACATGGCCGAGCGACCGCTTCAGGGCCGTCTTCGCCGGGCCGTGGTGGAGCTGTTCGTGCACGGCCTCGTGGGCGATCGCCGCCGCGCGTACCGAACCGGCGGGATACCAGTGGCGCCAGCCGAGCCGGTCGGTCAACTCCTCGGCGAGGGCCAGGGTGTCGGTGAACAGTTCGACGGTCGGGACCGGCCGGGAGGTGTAGCGGGCGAGGAGACCTTTCGCGAGGCCGTCGCCGCGCTCCACGACGCGTGCGGTGGGTTCGACATGGGCGAGTGCGGCGCCGAACTCGTCGGCGGTACGCGCCCATCGGCGCAGGCGCCCGGGGTCGCGGCCCTCGTGCGTGGGGGTGTTCGCGAGCAGCCGGACGCCGAACTCGATGTCGTCGGTCGCCACGAGCGCGTCGAGTTCTTCGAGCGTCCCCGGCCGGACACGGTCGAGCAGCGAGGCGGTCATGACCGCACCTCCAGCACGGCGACGACGGGTTCGTCGGCGGCGCGTGCGCGCAGTTCGCTGCGGGCGAGCGCCAGCAGGGGCTGCGGATCGAGTACGCCGGAGAGGTCGGCGATCCGGGAGCCGAGGAGGAGCCGCAGGGCGGGGGCGCGGACGCCGCCGTCGCCGTACGACGTGGCGTCCTTGACCAGCCCGGCGAGGACTTCGGGGGCGCGGCCGACGGTCGTGGTCTCGACATGGGCGTCCGGCGCGTGGAGCCGTACGACCCCGTCGGCGTCCACGACCCGCACGGGGTGGCGGTCCGCGCGGAACCGGCGGCGCACGTCGGTGCCGTAGACGGTGTGCGCGGGGGTGCCCGCGAGCACGCGCACCGACGCCGGGTCGGTCTTGAGGCTCTCGGCGGCGGCGCGCAGCCGGTCGGCGTCGTCGGCCCGGTGGGCACGGTCCTGCGTGCGCAGTTCGGTGGCGCCGGTCGCGACGGCCCGCACGGTGCTGGTCTGCGGGTCGACGGTGACCTCCACCTCGACACCGTCGGCGGCGGCGCCCTGGGCGACCACGGCGGCCTCGGCCTCGGCCCGGACGGCGAGGATCTGTTCCTGCCCGGCGCCGGGGATGATGCGTTCGACCTGCTCACGGATGAGAGCGAGGGCGACACCGATGGGGCTGATGACCTCGTTGTGGCGGGCGATCCTGCCCTCCTGGCCGGAGACGGCCGCGAGGTGCGGGGTGACGGCGGCCGCGCCTCCGCCGCCGCCGACGAGCACGGCGGTGTCCTTGTCGAGGCGGTAGTCGCGGATCATCGCGTCGACCACGGACTTCACCTGGTCGGTGCCGGCGTCCAGGACGCGGGCCGCCGCCGTGGCGACGTCGGTGCCGAGCGTGGCCGCCAGGGGTTCGATCGCGGCCTTCGCCACGGCCGGGTCGCAGTGGGCGAAGTCCCCTTCCGGGACCCGGCCGAGCGCGTTGGCCGCGCACGTCATGGTGATCGCGAAGCGTCCCCCGGCGGCGTCGAGCACGGCGTAGTCGGCGGGGTCGTCGTCCATCGGCCGGATCGTGGTGACCTTCGCGTCCCGCAGGTCGTCGAGTGTCGCGTAACAGGCGTACGGCAGCCCGGCGATGTGCGCGCTGCGCGGTCCGGCGCCGGTGACCTTGCCGCCGCCGATGCGGACCATGGAGCCGCCGCCGACACCGACGGTCCGCACGTCGAGCGCCGACAGGTACGACGTCTTGCCGAGGATGGTGGCGTGCCGGACGGCGACCTTGCCGCGCCGTACGACGCTGATGTCGGTGGACGTGCCGCCGGTCTCCAGGAACAGGCCCTCGCTGACGCGCTCCTGCATGAGCGCGCCGGCGACACCCGCCGCCGGTCCGGACAGCACCGTCAGCAGCGGCCTGCGCCGCATCTCGTCCAGCGACATCACTCCCCCGTCGCAGCGCATCACCATCAGCGGCGCGCTCACGCCCGCCTTGACGATGGAGGTGTCGACGAGATCGGCGGTGGCGAGCATGCGGGGCAGGATCGCGGCGTTCACGACGGCGGTCCGGGTGCGCTTGTGGAGCCCGTACAGCGAGGTGATCTCGTGCGCGGCGGTCGTGGGCAGTCCCCGCTCCCCGGCGGCGGCGACGACCGCGTCCTCGCCCTCGGGGCGGTCGACGCTGAACGGCTGGCTGGTGACGACGGCCTGGGCGCCTTCCTGGACGACCGCGTCGACGGCGGCGCGTACGGCGGGCGCGTCGTCCGGGTCGGCGACATGGGCGTAGGCGAGCGGAAGCCGTTTGCCGGGGGTGAGTTCGAGCTTCCGGAAGGCGGCCAGCCTGCGGGTGAACGCGGCGCTCGGACCGGCGCCGATGCCGATCAGACCGACGGTGGCGACGTCGCCCTCCAGCAGGGCGTTGGTAGCCTGGGTCGTGCCGTGGGCCAGGAAGGCCACGTCCTTCGGGGCGTGTCCGGTCTGTTCCAGCAGGCGGTCGAGAGCTTCGACGATGCCGTGGGCGACGCCGTCCTCGTGATGGTGGCTGGTGGGGACCTTCACCTGCCCCAGAAGTCGCAGGGTCGTGGCGTCTACGGCCACGGCGTCGGTGAAGGTTCCGCCCACGTCGATGCCGACGCGGATGCGGTGGGTGTTCATGGCTTGGGCACCTCCTTGTGCAGGGTGGGCATGGCGCGGGCGGTGAGGCCGGGCGGGGCAGGTGGAGCTGCTCCTGCCCGGCTGTCCGCCGCCGTTGTCGTTCTGTGAACTGCTGTGAACGGCCGCCGCGTGAGTGGCGGCTCTGTCAGTAGCCGCGTACGTCCGGCCAGTGGCGCTGAACTCCTTCGCGGTCGAGCAGCCGGGCGAATTGGTCGAACCGCTTGTCCTCGGCCTGGACCTGGTGCGGTTCGACGCCCTCGGCGACGCAGTGCGCGGCCAGTGCGCCCGCGACCTCGCCGATGTTCCATTCCACCGGGTGGAGCCGGTAGCAGCCGTTGGTGATGTGGGTGGTGCCGATGTTCTTTCCGGCGGGCAGCAGATTGCGGACGCGGCGCGGTACGAGGGCGCCGAGGGGGATCTCGAAGGGCACCGAGCCGATGTCGATGTAGTTGTCGCCGCCGGTCGAGGGGTGCAGGTCGATGCGGTAGTTGCCGACGCCGACGGAGTCCCGGTAGCGGGTGCCGCCGTAGGGTCCGACGATGTCGATCGCGACGTCGTGCTCGGTGACGGTGGTGACCGCCTTGATACGGCGCGACTCGCGTACGTACGGCGCCTTGGCCAGCCCGTCGCGCGTGCCGGTGACGTCGGGGCGCAGCCGCAGCCCGGGGAATCCCTGGCCGCCGTCGGCGCGGGGCGCCTCGGTCTGGAGCCAGTACAGGACGGACAGCGACAGCTGGCGCGCCTCGGCGAGCGCGGCGGCCGACGTCTCCTCGCCGCCGCCGATCAGGGGCTTGAGCCAGTAGTCGTTCAGGGGCCAGTTGACGAGCGTGATGTCGGAGTCGAACGCGCCGGGCCGGTGCAGCTTGCGGGCGAGGATCCGGCGGAAGCCGAACAGTTCCTTGTCGCCCGCGTCGGCCGACTGGTCGGCGGTGACGTCGAGCGGGTCGAGGTCCGGGTTGGGGACGAAGGTGCGCGGTACGGCCTGAAGGGTGCGGGGGTCGGGCGCGAGGAAACCGAGCAGCGGTCCGGGCCAGAAGTCCGGCTGGTAGCTCCGCCAGAAGTCGTAGTCGGCCGGCCGCTCGATGGTGTGGTCCTCGCCCTCGTGGTGGGAGAGCGCGAAACACACCGTGATGCCCTGCTGGTTGAGGGGCTGTGCCTCGTCGGGGGCGTGCGGCTCGTCGTACTCGCTCCGTGCCTCGGCGCCGATCGCGTGCTCGACACCGGCGAGTTCGAGCAGTTCACCGGTCTCGGTCGCGTCGATGACGTAACGGGCGGCGATAGTACGGCGGGTGCCGTCGCGCAGATCGGTGAGCGTGACCGACCGTACGGTGTCGTCGTCGCCCGCCTCGGCGGCGACCGCGCAGTGCTCGGTCAGGAGCGTGAGCCGGCCCGACGAGCGGTGCGGGGCGAGCATCGCCTCCATCACCGCGAGGGCGACGCGCGGTTCGTGGCAGAGCTTGCTGACGCGGCCCGCGCCCGGGTTGAGGTCGGTGAGGGCCAGCGCCTCGGAGCGCAGCGGGTACCACCGCCGGTAGTGGTCCCTGATGGATTGGCGCAGGGTGCGGTAGGAGGCGGTGGTGCCGAACTGCTCGACCCACGGGTGCTCGTCCGGCGGGACGGCCTGGGAGGTGAGCTGGCCGCCGATCCAGTCCGTCTCCTCGGTGAGGACGACGGTGCGTCCGGCACGGCAGGCGGCCAGTGCGGCGGCCACGCCGCCGAGTCCGGAGCCCACGATGAGGATGTCGGGTGCGGATGTCACGGGTCTCCTTGAATAGCTGTGTGGTTCCTGGTGCGGTTGTCGCGGTGTGCGGTCGGTGCGGTGGGTGCCCGGTGGGCGGGTCAGAGGTGGGCGGGTGGTGGCGCCGCCGTCGTGCCGGGCCTGAAGGCGCAGGCGACGAGCGGTTCCGTGGCCTGCTCCCCCGCGACCAGCGCGGCGAGCATCCGTACGGCGGCGGCGCCCAACTGCGGTCGGGGGATGTCGAATCCGGTGGGCACCGGCCCGTCCGACAGGTCCGGCGGCGGGCTGCCGAGCAGCGCGAGCGAGGCGTCGCGCGGGCAGTCGATACCGACGAAGTGCGCGGCGCCGTGCAGCGCGCGCCAGGCGTCGCCGGTGTCGGTCTCCTCGGCGACGAACGCGGTCACGCCGTCGTCGAGCCAGCCGCGCAGCCGTGCGGCGGTGAGGTCGTGCTCCGGGTCGGCGGAGCGGAAGACGGCGTCCGGGCCGCCGGGCAGCCCCGCCTCCTCCAGGCCCTTGAGGAAGCCGTGCTCACGGTCGGTGGACGCGGGGGCGTCGTCGTCCTCCCGTACGAGCACGATCCGCCGGTGGCCGAGCGCGGCGAGGTGCGCGACGACCTCCTGGCTGGCGCTGACGTAGTCGGCGCCGACCCAGGCCAGCCCTTCCAGTTCGTCCCGCCGGCCGAGGTGGACCACGGGGAAGCCGTCGGCGACCAGCCGCAGCAGTTCACCGGCGGGGGCGTGGCGGCCGAGGAAGAGGCAGCCGTCGGCGAGCCGTACACGGCCCAGGGCGTGCGGTCCGGAGGCCCCCGCGCCGCCCGTGCTGGAGCCGGTGAAGAGCACCAGGTCGTACCCGCGTGCCGCCGCCTCCTGCTCGACGCCGACGAGGAACGGGTAGTACGAGTGCTGCACGTCGGTCGGGAAGGTGGACGTGAAGCTGAAGACCCCGAGCAGGTTGTTGCGGGCGGCGGCCAGCCGGCTGGCCGCCGGGTCGGGGACGTAGCCGAGGATGCGTACCGCGTCCAGCACCTTGCGCCGGGTCTCCTCGGAGATCGTGGCGCCCTGCTTCCGCGCCCCGAGCACCAGCGAGACCGTGGCCTGCGAGACCCCGGCGAGTCTGGCGACCTCGGCCTGGCGCGGCCGTGACGTCCGGCCCGCGGGTGCGGGGGTCCGGCCCGGCCGGGCCCGCTTCCTGGGTTCCTCCACCGTGTTCCTCCGGATCGTTAATGCGTATTAGTTATGCGCATTAGCGAGTACTGTGGACCTTCGGACGGCGCCGGTCAATAGATCGAGCCGGACTTGTTCCGCACACCTCTTTGACTCGCCTCCGGAGCCTCACCGGCTCTTCTGCGGCGGTGAGGCGGGCCGTACGGTGTGATCGTCCGCCCGCGAAACCAGAGGTGATCCCGCACATGGCCCTGTTCGATCTCCCCCTCGACGAGCTGCGGAGCTACCGCAGCCGGTCCGTGGAACCGGCCGACTTCGACGCCTTCTGGGCGACGACCCTCGCCGAGGCCCGCACCCACGATCTGGACGCCCGTTTCGCGCCTGTCGCGACGGGGCTGTCGACCGTGGAGGTGTACGACGTGACCTTCGCCGGCTTCGGCGGCCACCCGGTCAAGGGCTGGTTCGTCGTGCCGGCGGGGACGCGTGAACCGCTGCCTCTGGTGGTCGAGTTCGTCGGCTACGGCGGGGGGCGCGGCATGCCGTTCGCCCGGCTGCTCTGGCCGTCCGCGGGCTTCGCGTACTTCGTGATGGACACGCGGGGGCAGGGGGCGGGCTGGGGCGGCGGCGACACCCCCGACCCGGTGGGCAGCGCCTCGTCGTTCCCCGGATTCCTCACCCGGGGCATCGAGGATCCGTACGACTTCTACTACCGCCGTGTCTTCACCGACGCGGTCCGCGCGGTGGAGGCCGCCCGCTCGCATCCGCTCGCCGACGCCTCCCGCACGGCCGCCATCGGCCGCAGCCAGGGCGGCGGGATCACGCTGGCGGTGGCCGGGCTGATACCGGATCTGGTGGCGATCTCGCCCGACGTGCCGTTCCTGTGCGACTTCCCCCGGGCGACGACGCTCACCGACAGGGACCCTTACCGCGAGGTGGGCAAGTACCTCAACACCTACCGCCGCCGGGGCGAGCAGGTCCGGCGGACGCTCAGCTACTTCGACGGGGTTCACTTCGCGGCGCGCGGCCGGGCACCGGCGCTGTTCTCGGCGGCTCTGGAGGACCAGACCTGTCCGCCGTCGACGGTGTTCGGGGCCTTCAACGTCTACGCCCACGAGGACCGGACGATCGAGGTGTACGAGTTCAACGGCCACGAGGGGGGCCAGGCGTACCAGGAAGAGGCCCAACTTGCCTGGCTGCCGGGCCGGATGAGGGCCTGACGGCCCAACGGGTCCTCATCCGGCGGGAATCAGCCCCTCGCTCCTCAGATAGCGCTCGGCGACGTCCTCGGGCAGCCGCCGCCAGCTGTCGACCTGCTCGTTCATCGACCTCAGATCCTCGGTCGTCAGCACGGCGTTGAGCTTGTCGAGCGTGTTCCGCACGCGCTCGCCGCCCGCCCGGGACCGGTTGACGACGGGCACGATGTGGTCGGCGTTCTGGAGGTGCTTGTCGTCGGTGAGGACGACGAGCCCGAACGCGGCGAGCGTCCCGTCGGTGGTCGTGGTGACCACCATCTGGTCCTGCCCGCTCTGCACGGCCCGCTTGGACGGTGTGGTGCCCAGCCCCTTGGGGTCGAGGGAGGTGATACGGATCCCGTACGTCTTCCTCAACCCCGGTGCGCAGTAGGCGCGTCGCACGCACTCGTCGCCCGCCGCCAGCCGTACGGGCAGCCCCGCGCGCCCGAGGTCGGAGAGGGTCCTGAGCCGGTGTTTCCTCGCGTACGCGGCGCTGACCGCGTACGCGTTCTGGTCGACGGCGCGGCCCGGGTCCAGTACGTCGAGCCCCCGTTTCGCCGCCAGTTCGCGCAGGACCCTCATGGTGGCGTCCAGGTCGGGTGAGCCGACGGTCTTCGCGTCGGCGCCGTTGGCCTTGGCGTTCAGCCAGTCGGCGAAGGTGGCGGCGTACTCCGGCACGATGTCGATCTGGCCGCTCTCCAGGGCGGGTTCGTACAGCTCGCGGTTGGTGACGGAGAGGATCCGGGTGCGGTAGCCCGCCCGGCCCAGCAGGATCGCGTACATCCGGGCCAGCAGGTCGCTCTCGGTGAAGCCGGCGGATCCGACGGTCAGGTCCCTGCTGTCGCCGGGTGGGGCGGTGACCGTGCCCTGGTTCTCCAGGGACGGTCCGGTGGCGCAGGCCGCGGCGGTCGCGGCCAGCGCGAGGAGCGCGGCGACAGCGGGCGCGACGGGTGCGCCGAAGGCCCTCAAGCGCGGGCTCATCCGGCGCCTTCCCTCACCCACCGCGGGGCCAGCCGCCGCGCCACCTCGAAAACCGCCTCGACCAGGAGCGCGAACAGCGCGACGAGCACCGCGCCCGCGACGACCATCGGCGTGGACGCCAGGTTGAACCCCGCCGTGATGATCCTGCCGAGCCCGCCGCCGCCCACCAGCGCGGCGATCGTCGCGGTGGCCACGAGTTGGACGGCCGCGACGCGTACACCGGTGAGGATCAGCGGCGCCGCCAGGGGCAGTTCGACCCGGCGCAGCACCTGACGTCCCGTCATGCCCATCCCCCGGGCGGCCCGTACGACGTCGGGGTCCACACCGCTCATCCCGACGTAGGCGTTGGTGAGCAGCGGCGGGACGGCGAAGAGGACGAGCGCGATGATCGTCGGCCACTGGCCGTGCTGCCCGATCGGGGTGAGCAGCAGCAGGACCAGTACGGCGAAGGTGGGGACGGCCCGGCCGGTGTTGGAGATGTTGACGGCCAACGCGCCGCCCCTGCCGAGGTGGCCGAGGACGAGTGCGACGGGCAGCGCGACGGCGCAGCTGATGAGCAGACAGACGACGGTGAGAAAGAGGTGTTCGCCGAGGCGGTTCCAGATGCCGTCGGAGCCGGACCAGTGGGAGGCGCTGGTGAGCCAGGACCAGGCGTCGGCGAGGGTGTTCACGCGCCCCGCCCCCTCGGCCGCCTCGTCCAGGGGGTGAGCGCCCGCTGGATCGCGAGCAGCAGCAGGTCGGCGAGGACCGCGATGATCACACAGAGGACGGACGCGGTGAGCACCTGCGCCTTGAAGAAGGTGTTCATCCCGGCGTAGATGAGATTGCCGAGTCCGCCGTGGCCGACGATCGCGCCGATGGTGACGAGGGAGACGGCCGAGACGGTGGCGATGCGCAGGCCCGCCATGGCGGCGGGCAGCGCCAGCGGCATCTCGACGGCGAGGAGCAGTCGAACCGGTCCGTATCCCATGCCGCGCGCGGCCTGCCGGGTCTCTTCGGGGACGGCGCGCAGCCCGGCCAGGATGTTCCGAACGAGCAGGGTGAGCGAGTAGAGGACGAGTCCGGCGACGACGAGCGACGCGGACAGCCCGTACACGGGCAGCAGCAGCGAGAACATCGCGAGCGAGGGGATCGTGTAGAGCACGGTGGTGAGGCCGAGCACCGGGGCGGATGCCCAGCGCCACCGCCGGGCCGCGACGGCGAGCGGTACGGCGAGCACGAGCCCGGCGAGGACGGCGACGGCCGTGAGCTGGAGGTGCTGGAGGACGGCTTCCCCGAGGATTCCCCTGCGGCTGGTGAGATAGGCGCCGCAGATCCAGTCGTTGCGTGCGAGGCAGTCGTCCGGAGGTGCGGTCACCCGCCCATTCCAGCGCTGTTCCGGGGGTGTCGCGCGCGGGGTTGGCCCGTACGTGACCGGGCGCGATGGCGGCGGCCGGTGCGCCGGGGGTCATTCGGGCGCGGCGTCCTCGGGTGTGCCGCGTGCCAGAGCGGCGAGGAGGTCCAGGGCGTCGGAGAGGGCGCGGTGGGAGGGGGTGCCCAGGGCCAGCCGGACGGCGTTCGGGGCGCGGCCGGTACCGACGGTGAACGCGGCGCCGGGCGCGATGGCGATACCGAGGCGGGCCGCGGCGGCGACGAAGGTCTCGGCGCGCCAGTGATCGGGCAGCTCCCACCAGCAGTGGTAGGCCCGGGGGTCGGCGCGCACGGTGAAGCCGGCCAGGCTCTCGGTCCTGATCCGCTGCCGCTCCACCGCGTCGGCGCGCTTGGCCCGGCCGATCGCGTCCGCGGTGCCGTCGGCCATCCACTGCGTCGCGGCGTCGAGGGCGAACCGTGCCGCCGACCAGGCGCCCGAGCGCAGGGAGGAGGCCAGGCGCTGTTCGAACGCGGGCGGGGCCACGGCGAAGCCGAGCGTCAGACCGGGCGCGAGCCGCTTGGACATGCTGTCCAGGACGATGGTGCGTTCGGGGGCGAGGGTGGCGAGCGGGGGGACGTCGTCGCGGAGGAATCCGTAGATGGCGTCCTCGACGACGTACAGGTCCGACGCCCGGATCGTCTCCACGAGTTGAGCCCTGCGGCGCGGCGGTGTCGTCATGCCCAGCGGGTTGTGGAGGGTGGGTTGCAGATAGACGGCCCGCAGCGGCGGGGCGTCGGCGAGGGCTTCGGGGAGGAGCCCGTCCTCGTCCATGGCGAGCGGGACGAGGGTGATGCCGAGGTGGGCGGCGATGCCCTTGACGACGGGGTAGGTGTACTCCTCGACTCCGAGCCGTTCCCCGGCCGGGACACAGGCAGCGAGGGCCGCCGCGATCGCCTGGCGGCCGTTTCCGGCGAAGAGGATCCGCTCCGGTTCCGGCGTCCAGCCGGCGCGCGCGAGGAGGGGCGCGGCGGCCTCGCGGGCGGCGGCGGCCCCCGACCGGCCGAGGGGCCGCAGGCTCGCGGCGAGTACGTCGGGGCGCTGGAGGCGTGCCATACCGGCGGCGAGCATGTCCGCCTGCCCGGGCAGTACGGGGAAGTTGACCTCCAGATCGACCCTGGCCTCGCTGGGCTCGGTGAGGATCGGCTGGGGTCCGGGGGGCGCGGCGCGCACGAAGGTGCCCCGGCCCACCTCGCCGACGGCGAGTCCGCGCCGGATCAGCTCGCCGTAGACCCTGGCCGCCGTGGAGTTGGCGATGTTGCGGCTCCGGGCGAACGGCCGCTGCGGTGGCAGCCGCTCGCCGGGGCGCAGCCGGCCGGCCCGGATGTCGGCCGCGAGCTGGTCGGCGATGAGCCGGTAGTCCTCCATGGCGCTCCCCTCCCGCTGCCGCGCTTGACGGCAGAACATTGCACCGAGATCAATTTCAATATTGCATCGAGATATTGCACCACTTAGCATCGAGAAAGCAAGGGGGACCGCACGGAGCCGGGCATCCGGACCGAGCGCCGGACGAACGACGAAGGACGCGCACATGAGCTCCATGACGCTGCACGACATCACCCTGACGTACGACGACGAGGGCGGGAACGAGAGTGCGGGCGGGGACGGAGGCGAGGACGGCGGCGGTGAGGTGCTGGTCCTCGTGCACGGCCACCCGTTCGACCGCTCGATGTGGCGCCCCCAGATCGAGACGTTCGCCGGCCCCGGACGGCGCGTGATCGCCCCGGACCTGCGCGGCTACGGCGGATCCACGGTCCTGCCCGGCAAGACGACGCTGACCACCTTCGCGTGGGACATCGCCGCCCTGCTCGACCGGCTGGGCGTCGACAGGGTCGTGCTGGGCGGACTCTCCATGGGCGGCCAGATCGTCCTGGAGTTCTACCGGCTGTTCCCGGAGCGGGTCCGCGCACTGGTGCTGGCCGACACCTTCGCCGCCGCCGAGACGGAGCAGGGGAAGGCGGCGCGCAACGCGATGGCAGACCGGCTGCTGCGGGAGGGCATGGGGCCCTACGCGGACGAGGTGCTGACCAAGATAATGGCGCCGCACAACGTCGAGGCCCTGCCCGGGGTGGCCGGGCACGTGCGCGGCATGATGCGCGGCGCACCGCCCGAGGGCGCGGCGGCTGCACTGCGCGGCCGGGCCGAACGGCCCGACTACGTCGGCATGCTGGCGCGTGTCGCGGTACCGGCGCTCGTCGTGGTGGGCAGCGAGGACGAGTACACGCCGGTCGCCGACGCGCGGGTGATGAGCGAGGGGATACCGGACGCGACGCTCGCGGTCGTCGAGGGCGCCGGGCACCTGCCCAACCTGGAGCGGCGGGCGGAGTTCGACGCCGCGCTCGGCGCGTTCCTCGGCTCCCTGCCGCCCATTACCTCCGGGGTAATCGACCGGGCCCGCGGCTTCGAGAACCATCAGGGGGGTCAAGCCGCTTCCCCGAGGAGGAACCCATGAGTTCGTCGGATTCGTTCGGTGTCCCCGCCCCGTCCCGTACCTCCCCGCCCACCGGTGCCGGGGTCCTGCGCGGTGACACCGGCCTGCTGCGTCTGGCGCTGCGGCTCGACGCCGTGGCCACCGGAGCCGTGGGGGCCGCCGCGCTGATCGGCTGCGCCGCGCTCGACTCGGCGCTCGGCCTGCCTGCCGCGTTCCTCGCCGGGATCGGCGTATTCCTGGTGCTGTACGCGCTCTTCGTGGCGCGGGCCGGTTCCGCGCCCGTCCCGGACCGCGGAGCGGTGTGGGTGGTGATCGGCGGCAATCTGGCGTGGTTCGCGCTCAGCGCCGTGACGGCCGCCGCGGGCTGGCTCGGTCCGACCGGGCTGGGCACGGTGATGATCGTGATCCAGGCGGTGGCGGTACTGGGCTTCGCCGATCTCCAGTTCTACGGGCTGCGCAGGGCGCGCGAGTCGGCGGCCTGACCGGCGGGACGTGCGTCTCCTATGCTGTGGCCGGGTGCGACAGGACCGACGTCCGGGAATGGAGACGCACATGCTGAGCAAGCACGAAGCCGCCGAGGCCGTCCGACAGGCCAAGGTGAAGACCGGAGTGACCTGGGCCCAACTCGCCGAAGCCGTGGGCAGACCGCTGGCCTGGACCACCGCCGCTCTCCTCGGCCAGCACCCGATGGGCAAGGACGAGGCCGTCACGGCGGCGGCACTCCTCGAACTCGGCGACGACGCGGCTCTCGCCTTCCGACTCCAGCCGTCACGCGGGGCGTTGGACGCGGCCGTACCGGTCGATCCGACGATCTACCGGCTCTACGAAGTCGTCCAGGTCTACGGTCCGACCATCAAGGAACTGATCCACGAGCAGTGCGGCGACGGCATCATGAGCGCCATCAACTTCCGCCTCGATGTCCGGCGCGTCCCCGACCCGGCCGGTGACCGCGTGGTGATCACGCTCGACGGGAAGTACCTCCCCTACCAGTGGTGACCACCAGTCGGTGGCCCCGTCACGTACGAGCGTGACGGGGTCACGGCGCGGCCCGGCCGCCGACCCGCCCCTGTACGTACGCCCGGACGGCCGTCACCGCCGCGCCGCGTGCCCACAGGCCGAAGTCCACCGGCCGTACGTCGAGCGAGACACCGGACGAGTTGAGGAGCACGTATGCCCACCGGTCACTCCCGTGACTACCGCCACCTGCGTGCCGCCGGGACGAGCCTGGTCCTCGACTGCTCCGGCACCCGGCTGCCCCGGGTGGTCCACTGGGGCGACGACCTCGGTGACCCCGGCGGAGCCGAACTCGCCGATCTGGTGGCCGCGAGCGCCGCGCGGCCGATGACCAACACCCTCGACCTGCCCGTCCCGCTCTCCCTCCTGCCGGAGCACTCCGCGGGCTGGCTCGGCACACCGGGTCTCACCGGACACCGCGACGGCGCCGACTTCTCGACGGCCTTCACCGTCCGCTCGATCCGTACCGTCCGCACGCCCGACCTGCTCGAACCGCACCAGCTCACCGTCGACGCCGTGGACGAACACGCCCGTCTCGCACTGGTGCTGGAGATCGAGCTGACCGCCTCCGGGCTCGTGCGGCAGCGCGCCACCGTCACCAACCTGGCCACCGGCGAGCGGCCGTTCACCCTCGACGGTCTGCTGCTCGCCCTCCCCGTTCCCGCCCATGCCACCGACATCCTCGACCTCACCGGCCGGCATCTGCGCGAACGCGGCCCGCAGCGGCACGAGTTCACCCTCGGCACGCATCTCAGGGAGAACCGCCGGGGGCGCACCGGCACCGACGCGACACTGCTGCACCTCGCGGGCGAGCGCGGTTTCGGTTTCCGTACGGGTGAGGTCTGGGGCGTGCACGTGGCCTGGAGCGGCAACCACCGCACCCTCGCCGAACGCACCCCCGCCGGGGTGTCCCTGCTCGGCGGCGGCGAGACCCTGCTCGCGGGCGAAGTCCTGCTGGCCGGGGGCCGGTCGTACACGAGCCCGTGGCTGGTCGGATCGTACGGCCGCGGACTCGACGAACTGGCCGGGCGTTTCCACCAGCACCTGCGTGCCAGGACCCACCACCCACGACGGCCCCGGCCCGTCACCCTCAACACCTGGGAAGCCGTCTACTTCCGGCAGGACATCGACACGCTCAAGGAGCTGGCGGACGCCGCGGCGGAGGTGGGCGCCGAGCGGTTCGTCCTGGACGACGGGTGGTTCAAGGGCCGCAGGCACGACCGCGCGGGACTCGGCGACTGGTACGTGGACGAGACCGTCTGGCCGGAGGGGCTGGGGCCGCTGGTCGGCCATGTCCGTTCCCTGGGGCTGGAGTTCGGGCTCTGGGTCGAGCCCGAGATGGTCAGCCCCGACTCCGACCTCGCCCGCGCGCACCCCGAGTGGATCCTCGCGACGGGCGGCCGGCTCCCGCCCGAGTCCCGGCAGCAGCAGGTGCTCGACCTCGGCCACGCCGGGGCCTACGCGTACCTGCTGGAACGGCTCGACGCGCTGGTGGGCGAGTACGACATCGACTACCTCAAGTGGGACCACAACCGGGATCTCGTCGAGGCCGGACACAGCCCGACGGGCGCGGCCGGTGTCCACGCGCAGACGGCGGCGGCGTACCGGCTGCTGGACGAGCTGCGCGCCCGGCACCCCCGTCTGGAGATCGAGTCCTGCTCCTCCGGCGGAGGAAGGGTCGACCTCGGCATCCTGGAGCGCACCGACCGCGTCTGGACCAGCGACTGCATCGACGCGCTGGAACGGCAGCGAATACAGCGCTGGACAGGGCTGTTACTGCCGCCCGAACTCCTCGGGGCGCATGTCGGCTCACCCGTCGCACACACCACCGGGCGCGCCCACACCCTCGACTTCCGGGCCGGGACCGCCCTGTTCGGGCACTTCGGCATCGAGTGGGACCTCACCGCGGCCGACCCCGGCGAGCGCGCCAGGCTCGCCGAGTGGGTCGCCGCGTACAAGGAGTTGCGACCCCTGCTGCACACCGGCACCGTCGTCCACGGCGACCATCCCGATCCGGCGCTGCGGGTGCACGGCGTGGTGGCGGCCGACCGCTCGCACGCGCTGTACGCCCTCGTCCAGACGGCGACGAGCGTGATGTCCCCGGCGGGCCCCGTACGGCTGCCGGGACTCGACCCGGACGCCCGTTACCGGCTGCTGCCCCGCCGGCCCGGCGACCGGCCCGAAGGACCCCGCCGGTCGGACCCGCCGTGGTGGGAGCGCCCGGCGGGCGTGGAGCTGACAGGCAGGATGCTGGCGGTCGCCGGAGTACGGGCTCCCACGCTCTTCCCGGAACGTCTCGTGCTCGTGGAGGCGCACCGACTCTGACCACCGCCACGGCAACGGCCACCGCCACCTGTCCGCCATCACACGAGGTTCAGCCACATGAGCAGCGACTCCCCTTCCCAGGAAGCCTGGTGGAAGTCCGCCGTCGTCTACCAGATCTATCCGCGCAGCTTCGCCGACTCCGACGGCGACGGCGTCGGGGACCTGCGCGGCATCATCGGCCGGCTGGACCATCTCGCCGCTCTCGGCGTCGACGTCCTGTGGCTGTCACCGGTGTACCCGTCCCCGCAGGACGACAACGGCTACGACATCAGCGACTACCAGGACATCGATCCGGCCTTCGGCACGCTCGCGGACTTCGACGACCTCCTGGCCGCCGTCCACGCGCGCTCCATGCGGCTGGTCATGGACCTCGTCGTCAACCACACCTCCGACGAACATCCGTGGTTCACCGAGTCACGGCAGGGGCCGGACAGCCCGAGGCGCGACTGGTACTGGTGGCGGCCCGCCCGGGACGGTGCCGAGCCCGGCGCGCCGGGCGCCGAGCCCAACAACTGGCGCTCCTTCTTCTCCGGCCCCGCCTGGGAGTACGACGAGCCCGGCGACGCGTACTACCTGCATCTCTTCTCCCGGAAGCAGCCCGATCTCAACTGGGAGAATCCCGAGGTCCGCGCGGCCGTCCACCGGATGATGAACTGGTGGCTCGACCGGGGCGTCGACGGCTTCCGGATGGATGTCGTCAACCTGATCTCGAAGGATCCGGCGCTGGCCGACCGCACCCACCACGGCGCGGGCCCGCGGATCCACGAATTCCTCCAGGAGATGCACCGCGAGGTCTTCGCCGGGCGCTCCGAACGGCTTCTGACCGTGGGCGAGATGCCGGGCGTCACCGTCGAGGAGGCCCGGCTCTTCACCGATCCCGCCCGCGCCGAGGTGGACATGGTCTTCCAGTTCGAGCACGTCGGACTCGACCACGGCGACGGCAAGTTCGACGTACGGCCGCTGAACCTGATCGACCTGAAGGCGTCCCTCGGCCGCTGGCAGGACGGACTCGGCGAGAGGGGGTGGAACAGTCTCTACTGGAACAACCACGACCAGCCGCGTGTCGTCTCCCGCTTCGGCGACGACGGGCCCGCCCACCGGGTCAGGTCCGCGACGATGCTCGCCACCGTCCTGCATCTGCACCGGGGCACGCCGTACGTCTACCAGGGCGAGGAACTGGGCATGACCAACGCCCCGTTCACCTCCGTCGACGACTTCCGCGACATCGAATCCCTCAACCACTACGCGGAGGCGGTCGGCGGTGGCGCCGACCCGGCGCGCGTCCTGGCGGGGCTGCGGGCGATGGGACGTGACAACGCCCGTACGCCCATGCAGTGGGACGCCACCGCGCACGCCGGGTTCACCACCGGCACCCCCTGGATCCCGGTCCATCCGAACCACACCGAGGTCAACGCGGCGGCGGCGTACGCGGATCCCTCGTCCGTCTTCCACCACTACCGGCGGCTCATCGCGCTCCGGCACTCCGAACCGGCCGTGGCGCACGGCGACTTCACCATGCTGCTGCCGGACGACCCGCGTGTGTACGCCTTCACCCGGCGGCTGATGACGGCGGACGGTACGGCGACCGAGCTGCTGGTCCTCGGGAACTTCACCGCGGACACGGCCGAGATCGCCCTGCCGGACGACGGCTGGCGGGACGCCGAGCTGCTGATCGGCAACGTCCCGGAGTCCGGTCCGCTCGCCACGACGCTCACGCTCGCCCCCTGGGAGGCACGGGTCCACCGCCGCCGTCGGACACGGCCGCCGGGCTGACGGGCGGCGCCTCCTCGGGGAAGGCGCGGCGCACGAACGAGGCGATGTGGTGGTGGAGGGCGTCCCCGGCGGCCGCCGCGTCGCCCGCGAGCGCGAGCCGCAGGATCTCGCGGTGCTCGGCCGCCTCGCGTTCCCACGTCGGGACCGCCGCCCACGCCACGGTGGACACCAGGGCGGCCTGGTCGCGGACCTCGTCCAGCATCCTCGCCAGGAGCGGGTTGCCGCAGGGCAGGTAGAGCGCCCGGTGGAAGTCACGGTTGGCGAGCGACCTGTCGGCCCGGTCGGCCGCCGACTCGGCCCGGTCCAGGGCCTCCTGGGCCGCGTCGAGCCGGGCCCGCCGGGTCACCGAGCGGCGCAGCGCCTCCGGTTCGAGCAGCAGGCGTACGTCGTACACCTCACGCGCCATGGCCGCGTCGACGTGCCGCACGACGGCGCCCTTGTACTGGCTCATGACGACGAGTCCGGTACCGGCGAGGGTCTTGAGCGCTTCGCGTACCGGAGTCTTGGACACGCCGAACTGGGCGGCGAGTTCGGCCTCGACCAGTGCCTGCCCCGGTGGGAGCCGCGCCGTGAGGATGGCGTGCTTGATCGCCTCCAGCACGTACTGGGTGCGGGACGGTATCGGGGTGGGCGTAAAGGTCATGTGTCATATATGACGTATGAAGTACGACGCGTCAACGCCGTCAAGGAAAAGCATGCACGATTATGGGTCGGCCCCGGGGAATCGGGATCCCCCGGGGCCGACTCGGCTTCGCCGCAGGTCGCTTACGGCCTGTCAGTCGGAGCCGTCGACGGGCACGCTACGTCCCGATCGTGAAGGTGTCGATGTCGAACAGGGAGCCGGCCCCACCGGTGAAGCTGAGGAACAGCGGTCCGGTGGGTGTGCCCGACAGATTGGTGGACACGGTGCGGAAGGTCTCCCAGCCACCGGTGTTGGGCACCGCGACCGTACCGAGGACCGGTCCGGTCGCCGAGCCCGAGCGGATCGTCACGGTGCCTCCCGCACCGGCCGACGAGACCTTCGCGGTGAAGGTCTTCGCGCCGGTGAGCGACGCCTGGGAGTAGCCGGCCCAGTCGCCGTTCTCGATGTAGCCGAGGGTTCGGCCGCCGCTCGCCGGAGCGTGGTCGGCGGGCTGGACGCCCTGCCCGGAGGTGTAGGACTCCCCTTCGTAGGTGGCCGACTGCGGCGGTGTGGTGCCGCCCAGTTCCTTGATCCGGATGTTGCGGAAGGACACGTCGTCACCGGTGCCGTGGTTCTGGATCCCGATGTGCCCCTGCTTCAGGGACCGCACCGGGTCGGTGTTGGTGAAGTCGTTGATCCTCACGCCGTTGAGGAAGACCTGGAGCCGCTCCCCCTCCACCCGGATCTCGTAGGTGTTCCAACTCCCCGGCGGATTGAGGGCGTTGTCGCGGGCTGCGAGGTCCGCCGCCTTGAAGCCGTAGACGGACCCGGTGGTCCGGTCGGCCGCGTCGGTGGCGTCGATCTGGATCTCGTAGCCCTGGTTCACCGAGGTGTTGACGTCGTCGGAGGCCGGGAAGCCCACGAACACACCGGAGTTGTCGTCCCCGGCCATGCGCCAGTCCAGCTTGAGGGAGTACGAGGCGTACTCCTTCGCCCGGTACCAGTACAGGCCCATGCCGCCCTGCGCGTTCAGCGTGGCATCGGTGTTGGTGAAGCTGCCCGGTCCGGCCTGGGACCAGCCGGTGGTCGAACCGTTGTAGAGCGTGGTGTAGCCGGTCTCCGCACGGCAGTCGGCCTTGGCGAAGCCCGCCGCGTAACGGATGCCGCCGAGGAGCAGGGAGCGGAACGCGGGTTCCGCGTACGACTCCTGGGTGTGGCCGAGTCCGGTGTAGAAGGACCGGCCGTTGCCCTGCGGGTGGCACCAGGTGATCGGGTGGTCGCCGCTCATCTCCCCGCCGCTGTAGCTGGACTCGTCCAGGCTCTGGAGGACGCGGACCTGCGGGCGGGGATTGGTGCGGTAGTTGTACCACTCGTCCGTACGGGACCAGGTCTGGCCGAGGTGGGAGGTGGCCGCGTGCGACCGGTCCTCGGTCTTCACCGTGGCCCGCTGGGTCGCCGGGTGGCTCTTGAACCAGGCGCCGACGAGCTGCTCGTACTGCGGCCACTCGTACTCGGTGTCGGCCGCCGCGTGGACGCCGAAGTATCCGCCGCCACCGTCCACGTACCCCTGGAGCGCGGACTGCTGACTGGTGTTCAGCACGTCGCCGGTGGTGGAGAGGAAGACGACGGCCTTGAAGCCGGCCAGGTTGGACGTGGTGAAGGCGTTGCTGTCCTCGGTGGCGGTGACGGTGAAGTTGTTGGCCGCGCCGAGGTCGCGGATGGTCTGGATGCCGACGGGGATGGAGTCGTGCCGGAAGCCCGCCGTCTTGGAGAAGACGAGGACCTTGTACGCGGGGTCGGCGGCCTGGGCCGCCGTGGCCGGTGCCAGGAGTGAGGCGGCGAGGCCGAGGGTGAGGGCGAAGGCCGCGGCGGCGGTCTTCGGCAGCGTGCGGAGCTGACGGAGCATCATCGTCTCCTTGACTCGCGTCACTTGGTGAGGGTGAGGGTGTCGATGTCGAACAGGGAGCCGGCCCCACCGGAGAAGGTGAGGAACAGCGCCCCGGACGATCCGGTACCGGTCAGTGTGGTGGAGACGTTCCTGAAGGTCTCCCAGCCACCGGTGTTGGGGACGGCGACGGTGCCGAGGACGGCCCCGGTGGCCGAGCCCGAGCGGATCGTCACGGTGCCGCCGGCGCCGGCCGACGAGACCTGCGCGGAGAAGGTCTTGGTCCCGGCCGTCGGGACGGAGGCGTACCCCGCCCAGTCACCGTTCTCGATGTAGCCGAGGGTCTTGCCGCCGCTCGCCGGAGCGTGGTCGGCGGCCTGGACCCCCTGCCCCGAGCTGAACGACTCACCCTCGACGGTCTGGCTGGAGCCGCCGCTGCCGGTGGTGAAGGTGAAGGCATCGACGTCGAAGAGGTTGCCCTGGCCGGTCACACCCTTGAAGACCAGGAACAGCTCGGTCGTCGCGGAGGGGGCGCCCGCGATGTTCGCCGAGACGTCGACGAAGTTCTCCCAGCCGCCGGTCGGCGCCACGGCCACCGAGCCGAGCAGCGTGCCCGTCGCGGAGCCGGAGCGTACCTCCAGGGTGCCGCCGACGCCGCCGGAGGCGACGCGGGCGGTGAACCGGGTGGCGTTGGAGACGTTGTACGGCTTGAAGGAGACCCAGTCGTTGTTGTCGGTGAAGCCCACGGTGCTGCCGCCCTCGGCGTTGCCGTGCGCGGCGACCTGGATACCGGACTGGGCGCCGAAGTGCTCGGCCTGCCGGTGCCGGGGCTGGAGGATACGGGCGCTGTGCGTGGTCAGCCCGGCGCCGTCGGTGTACTCGGCGTCGAAGACCCCGTAGATGTTGGCCGCGCTGTCGTGCTCACCGTCGGCGGGCACGTTCAGATTGCCGGAGCACCCGGTGGCCTGGGTGATCTGGTGACGGTGCTCGTCATGGCCCAGCAGATAGGTGACCTTGACCTTGGAACAGTCGATGGTCCCGTCCTCCGGGTCGCTGACGGTGACCTGGAAGGGCACGGTGTCACCGAAGGAGAACAGCTGGCCGTCCTTGGGGGTCTGGAGGGTCACGGTCGGCGCGGTGTTGCCCGCCGTGACGACCAGACTCGCCGTACCGGTCAGTCCCTCCGGGTCCCGCACGGTCAGCGTCGGCCGGAAGGTGCCGTTGGTGGTGTAGGTGTGGCTGGGGTTGGCGGCCGTGGAGGTGGTGCCGTCGCCGAAGTTCCACGAGTAGGTGAGGGCCTTGCCCTCGGGGTCCGAACTGCCGGCCGAGGAGAACGCGACGGTCAGCGGCGTGGGTCCGGACACCTTGTCCGCGGCGGCCTTGGCGACCGGATTGCGGTTGGCTCCCGCGAGGTACTCCACGCGGTAGAGGGCCTGGTTGTTGCCACCGGTGCCGTAGTCGAGTACGTACAGCGCGCCGTCCGGGCCGAACGCCTGGTCCATGACCTGCGTACCGGTCCACGGGAACGCCTCGATGACCCCCGGGGTGCCGTCGGACTTGACCTCGATGGCCTTGATCCACTTGCGGCCGTACTCACCGGCGAAGAAGCGGCCGTCGAGCGACTGCGGGAACTTCACGCTGGAGTTGAGGTTGGGGTCGTAGCGGTAGACGGGGCCGCCCATGGGCGATTCGGAGCCGCCGCCGAACTCGGGCGGGGAGCCCGCGTCGCCGCCGTACTTGATCCAGCTCGACTTGGCGGCGGGCAGGGTCGCCAGGCCGGTGTTGCGGAATGAGTTGTTCGCGGGCGCGGCGCAGTTGTACTTCGCCGCGGACGGGCCGCTCGGGAAGGTGAACTCGCTGTACGTCTCGGCGGCCGTGTTCGTGCCGGTGCAGTACGGCCAGCCGTAGTTGCCCGGTCCGGTGATGCGGTTGAACTCGACCTGGCCGCTGGGGCCCCGGCTCGCGTTGGTGACTCCCGCGTCCGGGCCGTAGTCGCCGAGGTAGACGATGCCGGTGGCCTTGTCGACGGACATCCGGAACGGGTTGCGGAAGCCCATCGCGTAGATCTCGGGCCGGGTGCGCGCGGTGCCGGGGGCGAAGAGGTTGCCGGAGGGAACGGTGTAGCCGCCGGCCGCGGTCGGCTTGATCCGCAGGACCTTGCCGCGCAGGTCGTTGGTGTTGCCCGAGGAGCGCTGGGCGTCGAACTGCGGGTTGCGGTCGGTGCGTTCGTCGATCGGCGAGTAGCCCGAGGACTCGAACGGGTTGGTGTCGTCGCCGGTGGTCAGGTAGAGGTTGCCCTGCGCGTCGAAGTCGATGTCACCGCCGACGTGGCAGCACTGGCCGCGGTCGTTGGGGACTTCGAGCACGACCTTCTCGCTGGCCAGGTCGAGTGTGTTGTCGGCCTTGAGCGTGAAGCGCGAGAGGTTGAGATGGCCCTTCCACGGCTCGAAGGCCGCGGCGCTGCCGGTGACGGGCGCGTCGCCGCCCGGCGTGTTCAGCTTGGGCGAGTAGTACAGGTACAGATACCGGTTGCTCTGGAAGTTCGGGTCGGCGGCTATCCCCTGGAGACCTTCCTCGTCATGGGTGTAGACGTCGAGTTTGCCCGCCGACTTGGTGTTGCCCGCGGCGTCCGTGTAGCGGACCGTTCCGTCCCTCGCCGTGTGCACGACGGCGCGGTCGGGCAGTACGGCGAGTGACATCGCCTCACCCAACTCGGCCGAGCCCAGAGCGAGTTGTACCTGCTGATAGTCGCCCGCCGGGATGACGGCAGGGGCGGCGGGTGCTGCCTCGTGGCCGGGGTGACCGGGATGGGCGGCGGCGGTGGGAACACTGATCGCGCCTCCACCCACCACCAGACCCAGCACCGCGAGCCACCTCAGCCACTTCTGTCTCGGGCGCGGCCGTCCTGAGAGTCCTGACATCGAGCTTCCTTCCTTACCTGATCCAAGGGGAGCGAGGCAGGCGGAAGCGCGGGCGAGCGCGCCACCGTGTCTCACTCAGGGAGGAACCTGCCGACCGGGTGATGTCCCGTCACCCGGTGAGCAGCCGTGCGTCCGTGCGTCCGTGCAAGGGCATGTGATGCGGCACCGAACATTCGCGGAAAACCCGCGAGAGTTTCGCATGCTGGCAACGGGATCATAATTTGTCAAGAGCCTATCCAAATAGCTGTGACCTGCACCTGCGCCGAGCACGCGCGAGCGGCGGCCCGGCCTAGGGCTCAAGGCTGTTGACGGTCGACCCGGATTGCGTTCGCACACTGAACAAATGCCGCAGGAACGGCACTGCGGCACGGCAGGGAACGCGCCGGTCACCCCGGTATCCCCCGACGAGCACCGTTACGGCCGGTTCGCGTCACGTTCCTCGCGCAGCCTGGCGAGTTGATCGCGCCCCTTCTCGGCGCGCCCGCCGTCCGGGTTTCCGGCCCTCCGGACCTTGTAGTCGGCCGCAGCTGTCGGCCACGCTCCGCAACTCGGCCTCTGCCCCTCGAACCGGCCGGCACGAACAGACCGGAAGGCGTGCCTTCTGAGCGTCCGATACCTCCGGGAGTCTGGTCCCAGAGCTCGCCCCGCCTCCGGGACCGATGCCGGAAGGGGGGCCGTCGTCGGGCAGACGGGTTGTACGCGTTCCCGACGCTCCGCCTCCACGTCCAGCAGGCTCACCGGGACGGGGCCGGGGCCACGCACGACGAGCGGACTCGCCGGGCGGCCCGCCGTCGCGGGCCGCCCGGCGGTCAGGCCGGGTGCCGGTCTGCCGTCTTCTCCAGTCTCATCAGGTCGTGCGGCGTGATTCCCGAGGCCGTCGAGACGTCTTCGACGGCCTCGCCCCGGCGCACGGCGAGTACCGCCTCGATCTCCACATCGGCGCGTGCGGCGTCCAGGGCCGCCTCGGCGTCACGCAGTCGCTGTACGGCAAGTTCGAGGCTGGGCAGATCCATACCGGAATGCTCGCACACGCTCAGCCGGACCACGGGTTGTCGACGGACCAGGTCGTGTCCTGCGAGAACGACGCCGCGTTGTCCCAGGCGCGCGGACCGCCCCGGGTGGCCATCCAGACCTCCGAGTTGATGTGCCGCAGATAGCCGCCGGGCATGTTGTACGCGGCCAGCCGCACTCCCCCGGTCGCGGGCAGCGCGCAGAACGTGGCGTCGGCCCGGAAGAGCGCCGAACCGTCACCCGCCTCCTTGTACACGCGGAAGTCGCGGTGGCGCAGATACTGGCCGGGATAGTTGCGGGACTCGAAGGAGTAGCAGCCGCTGCCCTCGAGGCCGGGGACGATCTTCCAGGTGGCGTCGTTCTTCAGCAGGCTGTCGCTGTTCGCGTCCACCGGCGCGGTGAACGCGAGCCCGTCCTGGTGGCGCAGGTATTTGCCGGTGTGGCCTGGTGTGGTGACCCGTAGCGACTTGTTCTGGCCGGTGGGCAGCGTGACCGGTGGCGGCGGGTTGCGGGAGGCGTCGACGAGGGCGAGGTTGGCGGCCCTGACGCGGGCCGCGTCGACCTTGACCACCTGCCGGTCGTACGTCAGCAGGCCGTTGGCCTCGTTCTCGACGTCGGTGATCTCGGTGTAGACGGACGCGGAGAGACCGCTGGGCATCTGGTTCTCACGGATGGTGTCGATGAGCCCGACGAAGCGGTTGTTCAGCGCGGCCACGCTCGACTGGTCCTCGTAGCTGAAGCCGCCACCCGGGTACCACTCGTGCCCCGGCACCTTCCAGCCGAGCCCGCCGAACTCGCCGAGGACGGCCGCGCGGGTGGCCGTCGGTGTCGTGGTGCCGGGACCGACGTAGATGTGGTTGTCGATGACGTCACCGTTGCCGCCGTCGACCGAGCCGCAGCAGTTGACGCCGCTCATGTTGTTGACGAGGCGGGAGGGGTCGTACGCCTTGACCTCGTCGGCGATGCGGGCCTGGTCGTACTGGCCCCAGCCCTCGTTCTGGTTCACCCACATGATCAGGGACGGTGAGCTGCGGTGCTGGTCGATGATCCGGTCGTACTCGGCCTCCCACTGCACGCGCGCGGCGCCGTCCGGTGTCCGGGTGTCCATCGAGGGCATGTCCTGCCACACCAGCAGACCGAGCCGGTCGGCCCAGTAGAACCAGCGCTGGGGCTCCACCTTGATGTGTTTGCGGACCATGTTGAAGCCGAGGTCCTTGTGCTTCTGGAGGTCGTACCGCAGCGCCTCGTCGCTGGGCGCGGTGTAGATGCCGTCCGGCCAGTAGCCCTGGTCGAGCGTGCCGGTCTGGAAGACGAACTTGCCGTTGAGGAGCGGGCGTTGGACGCCGCCGACCTTGCCCACGGAGACGGAGCGCATTCCGGTGTAGCTGCCGACGGAGTCGACGGTCGTGCCGCCCGGGCCCGACAGCAGATCGGCCCTGATGTCGTAGAGGAACGGATCCTCGGGGGTCCAGAGGCGCGGGTTCGGGATCGCCACCGAGAACTGGCTGTTCACGGGGCCGGTCGCGGTGGCCACGGTCGTGCCGCCGGAGGAGACCGTCACGCGTGCGGTCTGGCCGGCGATCCCGGCGCCCCGGACGGTGACCTTCAGCGTGTTGTCGGCGAGGCTGGGCACCATGTCGAGCCGGGTGATGTGGGCGGAGGCGGTGGGCTCCAGCCAGACGGTCTGCCAGATTCCGGAGGCGGCCGTGTAGAAGATGCCTCCGCCGGGATGCGGCGTGACGTCGTTGATCCGCTGTTTGCCGACGGCCTGGCCGCCGGTCTGGGAGGGGTCGAAGACGGAGACGACGACGGTGTTGGCGCCGGTGGTCAGCAGCGGCGTGATGTCGTACGCGAAGGCGTCGAAGCCGCCGCTGTGGGCGGCGCCCGCCTGCCGGCCGTTGACCCAGACCGTGGTCTGCCAGTCACTCGCCCCGAAGTTCAGCTGGACGCGGCGGCCGTCCCAGTTCGCCGGCACGGTGAAGTCGCGCTTGTACCAGAGCTTGTCGCTCTGGGTGATTCTGCGCTGGATGCCGGAGAGGGCCGACTCGGCGACGAACGGGACCCTGATCTGCTCGGGGAAGGCGGCGGGCTGTCCGGCGTTCGCGCCGGTGACCGCGAAGTCCCAGATGCCGTTGAGGTTGAGCCAGTCGGGGCGCGTGAGCTGGGGGCGGGGGTACTCCGGCAGCGGGTTGTCGACCGGGACCTGATCGGTCCACGGGGTGGTCATGGGGGAGAGTTTGGGCTGCCAGGCGGCGGCCTTCGCCTCGGCGGGGCCGCCGGCCACCACCAGGCTCGCGCACAGGAGCAGCAGTGCGCCGAGCCAGGCGGTCGCTCGGTTCCGGGCCCGGCGGGCGCCCGCCGGGCCGTTACGGGTGGCTGTGGGGGTGGGGCGTCGCAGTGAGGCGTCCGGGACGTACGAGGCGTGCATGGTGGATGTGCCCTCCTCGGTGATACGGGCGAGGACGGTGCTGGTGCGGCCCGTAGGCATCTTTTACATCGTTGGAAGTGGGCTGTACACCCTCCCCGCACGGGCCGGTTCCGCCGGGCTGCGCGGTGGCGCGGCAGGCGTGATGATGGCACTGCCCGCCGCAGCGGTCCGTCGTGTCCGCCCGGCCGCGAGCCGGCCGTCCACCACCGGCACACCACCAGGAGGACCAGCCATGAGCGCCATCCCCGAGGACCCGGCGGTCGCCGCGTTCATCTCGGCGATCAACGGGGGAAACCGGGACGCCTTCTTCGCCGTCCTGGCACCGGACGCCACGATGTCCGACGACGGAAGCGAACGTGACCTCGCGGCCTGGGTGGACAAGGAGATCTTCTCCGCCGGCGGCCGGATGGAGATCGAGACCGCCTCCGACGATGGCCGCGCCCTGACGGCGACGTTCACCAACTCGACGTACGGCACGATGCGGACGCGCTGGGCCTTCACGGTCACCGACGGCCGTATCAGCCGGTTCGAGACGGGCCAGGCGTAGACAGCAGGCCGGGGATCGCGCGTTCGTCGGGCCCGGCCGTCCCGTCCGCCGATTCCTCGGCGGATCACCACGCGGACCGATGAGTCCGGGAGCACTTCCGAGTCACTACGGAGGTCACTACCGACACAGGGAGAGCACTCCCCCGCACGGTGAAGAAGGAGAATCCGATGCGCCGACCGACACCCCACCCCGCCCTGCGCCGGCTGGACGGTCTCGTGGGCGAGTGGGACATGTGGGCCGCCGGACATGAAGCGGGCCCGGTCCGGACCGAGTTCGTCTGGCTGGAGGGCGGGACCGTGCTGGTCCAGCGCGCGGACGCGGGGCCCGGGACGGCCTTGCCGCCCGAGTGGCAGGGGCACGCGCCCTTCCCCACGACGACGGTCACCGGCTACGACGACACGGCCGACGAGTTCACGACGCTGTACGCCGACGGCCGAGGGGTCGCGCGTGTCTACCGTACGAGCCTGACCGCCGGCGTATGGAAGCAGTGGCGCGCGGCGCCCGGCTTCCACCAGCGGTTCAGCGCGACCTTCGAGGACGGCGGAGAGAGGATCAGGGGCGGCTGGGAGCGTTCGGACGACGGCGAAGTCTGGATGACCGACTTCGACGTGACGTACGTCCGGCCCGGCGTCCGGCCTTAGGGCGTGTCCGCGAAGTCCCGCCTGGCCCGCGCCGCGAACCCCGCCCTACGGGCGGACGGCGCGACTTCGCGGACACCCCCCAGGGCCTGCCGTGGACCCGACACGACCCGGCTGGAGGGGCCGGCATCGCCCTCCGGAGCCGAGGCGGGGCGGCGTCAGGAGCCGAGCGCGTGGCCCGTCGTGGCGTCGACATGGTCCGGGACCTCGTCGTGCCGGTCCCCGACCGTCGACGTCCCGGACGGCTCGAACATCAGGATGGCCGCCTGTGACGGGGCGTACGGCTTGTGCTCCGTGCCGCGCGGAACGGTGAAGACCGCGCCCCGCGGCAGCACGACCGTGCGCTCACCCCCGGGCTCGCGCAACGAGATGCGGAGCTCCCCTTCGAGCACCAGGAAGAACTCGTCGGTGTCCTCGTGGACGTGCCAGACATGCTCGCCCTCGACCTTGGCGACGCGCACGTCGTAGTCGTTGACGCGCGTCACGATACGAGGGCTCCACAGGGCGTCGAAGGAGGCCAGCGCCTCGCCGAGGGGGACGGGGCCGTTGGGTTCGTTGTTCATGGGCCCATGGTCGTCCGTTCCGCCCGGCCGCCGTGAGTGCTAGTAATCGCATATGGCACAAGATTCCTCGCACGCTCCGGACCGGGGCCTCCATCGGGTCGTCGTAATCGTGGACGAGAACTCGAATCCCTTCGAACTCGGCTGCGCGACCGAGGTCTTCGGCCTGCGCAGACCGGAGATCGGGCGTGAGCTGTACGACTTCCGTCTCTGCTCCCCCGAGCCGAGCATCCGGATGCGGGACGGTTTCTTCGCGCTCACGGGGGTCGCCGGGCTGGCGGCGGCCGACACGGCGGACACCTTGATCGTCCCCAACCGGCCCGATGTCGAGGTGCCTCGCCGCACGGCCGTGCTCGACGCCGTCCGCCGGGCGCACGCGCGCGGCGCGCGCCTCGTCGGCTTCTGCAGTGGCGCCTTCACCCTGGCCGAGGCGGGGGTGCTCGACGGGCGCCGGGCCACCGCTCACTGGCAGTGGGCGGACGCCTTCCGGGCCCGCTTCCCCTCCGTACGGCTCGAATCGGACGTGCTGTTCGTCGACGACGGCGACATCCTCACGGCGGCCGGGAGCGCCGCCGCACTCGACCTCGGACTGCATGTGGTCCGCCGCGACCACGGCGCCGAGATCGCCAACTCCGTCAGCCGCCGGCTGGTCTTCGCGGCCCACCGGGACGGCGGGCAACGGCAGTTCGTTGAACGCCCGGTGCCCGACCTGCCCGACGAGTCGCTGGCGCCCGTCCTCGCCTGGGCGCAGGAGCGGCTGGGCTCCCCGCTCGCGGTGGCCGACCTGGCGGCGCGGGCGTCGGTCAGTCCCGCGACGCTGCACCGCCGCTTCCAGGCTCAGCTCGGCACGACGCCGCTGGCCTGGCTCACCGGTGAACGGGTGGCCCTCGCATGCCGGTTGATCGAGCGGGGCGAGTCACGCTTCGAGCTGGTCGCGCGGCGCAGCGGACTCGGTACGGCGACGAATCTGCGTGCGCTCGTCCGCCGCGAGACCGGCCTCACCCCGTCGGCCTATCAACGCCGGTTCGGCCCCGGGCCCGGCCGGTAACCGGCACGTACTGAGACGGATTCACCCCGGTCGATGGTGTCCTCAGTCGCCGGACGGGCCCGGCTTCGTCAGTCCTGGGCGAGGCGCGCGTGCAGATGCATGTCGTGCCAGCCGTCCGCGTGCAGCGCCGCCCCTCGCCGGACGCCCTCCTCCGTGAACCCGGCCTTGACGGCGGCGCGGCAGGACGCCGGGTTGGCGGTGGAGTGTGCCAGCTCCAGCCGGTGGAAACGGCCTTCGTCCAAGGCCCAGTCGGCCAGCGCCGTGACGGCGCGCGGGCAGACGCCGGTGCCGCGGGCCGCCGGAACCGTCCAGTAGGCGACCTCGGCCGTGCCGTCGGTCAGGTTCCACGCCTTCATCGACAGCCGGCCGAGCAGTGCGCCGCTCTCCGCCCCGGCCACCGCCCAGTGGCCTTCCGTCTCGTCCTCCCAAGTGCTCTGCCATCGCCGGATCCAGCCCTGTGCCTCTTCCAGGGAGTCGGCACTGCGCACATGCCAGCGCTGGATCGCCGGATCCCGGAAAGCCTCCACGACTGCGCCGGCGTCGCTGATCAGCCAGGGCCGCAGCAGCGCCCCGCCGCCGGCTTCGAGTGTCGGCTGGCCGAGCGCCGCGAGCGAGCCTGCGGGTATCACGGGAGGCACCAGTGACGGCACGGCGCCGCCCTCACCGAACCGCTTCGGCTTCGGAGTCACCGCCGACGCCGCCGTCACCGCCACCGTCGCCGGTGAGCAGCGACGCGATCAGCTCCGCGAACTCGTCGGGGGCCATCACGCGCGTCCCGAGTTGTTCGGCCTTCTCCCGCTTGGATCCGGCGTTCTCCCCCGCGACCAGGAGGGAGGTGCGCTTGGAGACGCTGGAGGACGACTTGCCGCCCGCCCGCTCGATCAGTTCGTTCATCTGGTTGCGCAACAGCTTCTCCAGCGGTCCGGTCATGGCGCCCGTGACCACCACCGTCATCCCGGCCAACGGACCGGCGTCCGCCGCCGATTCGCCGTCCTCGGGGGTTGTCGGATCGTCGGACGGCGGCGTCGCGCCGGGCTCGGTCATGTTGACCCCGGCGGCACGCAGTTTCTCTATGAGGGGGGCCAGCTCGGCCAGTTCCGCGACGATCGTCGGGGCCTTCTCCCCACCGATCCCGTCGACACGCTGCATCGCCTCCGCGTCCGCCGCGCACAGCACGTCCATGGACGCGAAGTGGCGTGTGATCCGGCGGGACATGGAGCGGCCGGTGCCGCGCACCCCGAGCGCGGCGAGCACGCGGGACAGCGGCTGCCCCTTGGCCCGTTCGATCGCGGCCAGGAGGTTGTCCGTGCTGGTCTCCCCCATCCGGTCGAGGCCGAGGATCTGCTCACGCGTGAGGGTGAAGAGATCGCCGATGTCCGCGATGAGTCCGGAGTCGACGAGTTGGACGACACGGGTCGCGCCCAGGCCCTCGATGTCGAACTGGTCGCGCCCGGCCGCGTACGAGATGGATGCCACGACACGGCAGTTGCGGCCCCGCACACAGCGCCAGCGCTGCTCCGAGGTGTCGATGTCGGAACCGCACTGCGGACACACCTCGGGAAAGACGATCGCCTTCTCGTCCCCCGTCCGCAGATGCGCCACGGGCGCCTCCACGCGCGGAATGATGTCGCCCGCCTTGTACACCATGACGTGGTCGCCGATGCGCAGGTCACGGCGGGTGATGTCGTTCGGGTTGTGGAGGGTGGCGTAGGTGACGGTCGACCCGTCGATCTCGACCGGTTCCAGGACCGCACGGGGTGCGATGGTGCCCGTACGGCCCACGTTCCACTCCACGTCCAGCAGGCGTGTCACCTTCTCGACCGCCGGAAGCTTCCAGGCGATGGCCCAGCGGGGCGCGCGGGAGCCCGATCCCGCCGCCAGTTGGTCGGCCGCCGCGTCGGCCTTGATGACGATGCCGTCGATGCCGAACGGCAGCTCGGGGCGGAGCGCCCCGATCTCCTCCACCCGCACGCGCACGGCCTCGGCGTCGGTCACCGTCCGGGGCGGAACCGTGGTGCCCGCCGTCGTGAGCACACCCAGACCCGCCACGAGGGCGAGCACCTCGCTGTGCGGCAGTTCGGTGAGCGAGGTGGTGAGGCCGTCACCGGATTCGCCGAGGGGCAGGGCCGCGTACGCGAAGAACGTCATCTCCACCTGGTACGGACGGTCCTTGGCCCGGACGCTGCCGGCGGCGGCGCTGCGGGGGTTGGCGAACGGGGTCCCGCCGTGGCTCGTACGGAGCGTGTTGGCCCGCTCGAACTGCTCGGTGGTCATGAGGACTTCGCCCCGCACCTCAAGCGTGACGGGCTCCGTGAGCCGGTCGGGCAGGCCCGCGATCATCCCGATCGCGTGCGAGACGTCCTCGCCCGCGAGCCCGTCCCCGCGCGTGATCAGCCGGGCCAGCCGACCGGTCTCGTACCGGGCGGCGACAGCCAGACCGTCCAGCTTCGGCTCCACGCTCCAGTGCTCGACCGGCCGCCCGATCCGCCGCTCCACGGACGCGGCCCAGGTGGTGAACTCGTCGCCGCCGAACACGTTGTCCAGGGACAGCATCGGCACCGTGTGCGGTACGTCCCCGACCACCGCGCCGCCCGCGACCTTGCCGCTCGGCGAGTCGGCGGAGATCTCGTCGGGATGGGCTTCCTCGTAGGCCGCTATGCCCCGCACCATGCGGTCGTAGGCGTCGTCGTCGAGGGCACTCTCGCCCGTCGCGTAGTAGGCAGCGGCGGCCTTCGTCGCGGTCTCCACCGCGACGGCGTAGGCGGCTGCGTCGACAAGAACGGCTGCGGGTGTCGTCATGCGTCTCATCTTGCCGCCCACCACTGACAACGCCCCTGCCCGAACGTCGGGCAGGGTCCTGAACAGCTGTTTTGTCCCTTCCGACGGCGCAGCGGCCGTCAGCCGGCGAGAGCGACGCGACGGATTCCGACCATGGTGTGTGACAGCTGTGTCAACTGTGGCGGCCACGGCCCCCGGGGGACGGGGGGCTCCCCGGGGCCTGCCGGGCCTCAGTGCGCGATGGAGTCGATCAGTTCGCGCGCCCCTTGGCGGAGCAGGGCCACCGCGACCGACGTGCCCAGGGTGGCGGGGTCGAGCGGACCGGCCCATTCGTGTGCGTTGAGGACCGTCTTGCCGTCGGGGGTGAAGACCCTCGCGCGCAGGGAGAGCCCACCGCTGCGCTCGGCGTGCGCGAATCCGGCGATCGGGCTGTTGCAGTGCCCCTGGAGAACGTGCAGGAACATCCGCTCGGCGGACGCTTCCTTGTAGGTGTCCCGGTCGCCGAGCGCGGAGACGGCGTCGATGGTGTCGGTGTCCTCCTCGCGGCACTGGAGCGCGAGGATCCCGGCTCCGATGGGCGGGCACATGAGGTCCACCGGCAGGATCTCGGTGATGACGTCGCTGCGCCCGATGCGCTCCAGGCCGGCCGCGGCCAGCAGCAGCGCGTCGGCCTCGCCGGCCGCGAGCTTCTCCAGCCGGCGGTTGGCGTTCCCCCGCATCGGTACGCAGATGAGCTGCGGGTGGGACGCGGCGAGCTGCGCGACGCGCCGGACCGACGACGTACCGACCCGGGTGCCCGCGGGCAGCTCGTCGAGGGTGCGTCCGGCGGGGTGGATCAGGGCGTCGCGGATGTCGTCGCGCTTGAGGAAGGCGGCGAAGACCGTACCGGCGGGCAGCGGCCGGTCCGCGGGCACGTCCTTGACGCAGTGCACCGCGAGGTCGGCCTCTCCGGCGAGGAGCGCGGCGTCGACCTCCTTGGTGAAGGCGCCCTTCCCTTCGACCAAGGAGAGGTCGCCCATCCACTTGTCGCCGGTCGTCTTGACCGGGACGACCTCGGTCACGATGCCCGGGTGGAGCGCGGTGAGTTCGGTGCGCACACGCTCCACCTGGGCGAGCGCCATCGGCGAGTCGCGGGAGACGATGCGGATCAGTTCAGGGGTGGACATGGCGGACACGATAGAGCCTCCGGCGGGTGCTTCCGTCATCCGCCCCGGGGCCCATCTCCCCCCGTGCGACGGATACGTTGAACGCCTCGGGCAGGTGTGCGAGCCGGGCCGTGTCCGACACATGGCGCCGACCGCCTGCCGGGCGGATCTGTCGGACACGGCCCGGGCGTCCGGGACGTCCGCAACCTTTGCCGCTTTCGGCGGTCATACCTGATATGACCAGACACGCCGTTGTCGCCCTGACCCTCGCCGCGGCGGTGGGCGGGCTCACCGCACCGACCGCATTCGCCGACAGCATCCCTGTCCCCTCCTCCGCCTCCATCCTCCCCGCCGACCCCGTCGTCACGGGCGTCACCGTCAACGGCGGGAAGGACGTGGTCGTCGGCACTACCGAGCGCAAGACCTTCACCGTCACCGTCCACGGAAGCGACGTCCCCGGGCTCGACTTCGCCGACGTCGACCTGCTGGGGCCGAACGTCGGCTTCTACACGACCGACACCTACTGCGAGAGCGCCACCGCCTGCACCACCCGCTTCACCGTGGATCCGCACCGTGACGTGTACAACGAGGGTTTCGATCTCAGCAACGCCAACGCGGGTGCCTGGTACGTCGACACGCTGGTGGACACCGTCGACGGCGACTCCCTCTACGTGAGACACGCCGGTGGCTTCCGGCTCCAGCGTGCCGCCAGGCTCACCGTCAACGCCGCGCCCGAGCCGGTCGCGAAGGGGCGCACCATCACGGTCACCGGCAAACTGACCCGCGCGAACTGGGACTCGTACCGCTACGCCGGGTACACCGGCCAGACGGTGACGCTCCAGTTCCGGCCGAAGAACAGCGACACCTACACCACCGTCAAATCCCTCAAGACCGACGGGACCGGCAACCTCCGTACGACGGTCAAGGCCGCTACCGACGGTTACTGGCGGTGGAACTTCGCCGGAACGACCACCACGGCCCCGAAGAAGGCGACGGGCGACTTCGTCGACGTCCGCTGACGGACGACAGGCCGCGCCGCCGGCAGCGTGCGGAAGAGTACGCGTCACGTCGCGGCCCTGACCTGTGGGCGCCCCACGCGCCCGACCACAGGGGTTCTGGCCCCGGCGGGCCCTCCCGAACCGTGACGGCCCGCCGCTCCACCGGAACGAGCGAGCGCGGGGGCTGACCAGCGCCCCGACACCGCGCTCCGGCGCGTTCGGCGGGCTTCGCGCCACGCCGGGCGAGACTTCGCGCGCCATAAAGGCGCCGTAAGCAGATGGCCGAACGTGCGCCCACCTCCCTTCGAGGTGGGCGCACGGCGACGGCGACGTGTGCCCCGGGCCACCAGTTACCCGTACAGGTGAGCTTGGCATTTTCCGCGCATGGCGGCTCCCCCGATGCGGAATGAACTCAAGGTTGCCCAACGTCACCGTAAGTGACCATCTTCGCTGTGGGAGTGCTGTGATGACCGGCGTTGACTCAGTACAGACCTGCCCCTTCCGTCACGACGACGCCCTGGAACCCGACCCCTTCATGACCCGGATGCGGACCGAGGCACCCGTCACCCGCGTACGCATGCCGTACGGCGAGGGCGAGTGCTGGCTGGTGACCCGGTACGAGGACGTGAAGACCGTCACCTCGGACCGCCGCTTCAGCCGAGCCGCCCTGGTCGGGCGGGACTTCCCCCGGATCACCCCGGCGCCCATCGCGCAGTCCGAGTCGATCAACCTCATGGACCCACCCGCGCTCAACAGGGTGCGCAGGCTGATCAACAAGGCCTTCACCACCCCACAGGTGGAGGCGCTGCGCCCGTGGACACAGCGGGCCGTGGACGAGCTGCTGGACGCCATGGCCGCGAGCGGCCCCACGGTCGACATCGCGGACCACCTGGCGGACCGGCTGCCGCTGCTGACCATCTGCGAACTGCTGGACGTGCCGGAGGCGGACCGCCCCCAACTGCGGCAGCGCGCCATGGAGATGATGTCCATGAACGCCGCCGACCGGAACACGGCCGTCGAAGCGAAGGCGTGGCTGCGGGCCTACTTCTCCGAGCTGACGGCGGAGCGGCGGCGCGCGCCCGGCGAGGACCTGATCAGCGCCCTCGCCACCGCGCGCATCGGCGACGAGATGCTCGACGAGGACGAGTTGGCCGTGCTGGCCATGCTCCTGGTGATCACCGGCCACGACACCACGACGTACAACATCAGCAACATCGTCTACACGCTGCTGACCCGGCCCGAGTTGGCGGCGGATCTGCGCGCCCGGCCCGAGGTGCTGCCGCAGGCCCTCGAGGAGCTGCTGCGTCACATCCCCTTCCGCCAGGGAGTCGGCATCCCCCGTGTGGCCCTGGAGGATGTCGACTTCGACGGTGTGGTCATCAGGGCGGGCGACACGGTGCACGTGTCCTACCTGACCGCCAACCGCGACGAACTCGCCTACGAGCGGCCGGACGAGCTGGACTTCGACCGCGAGGACCCCGCCCCGCACATGACCTTCGGGTGGGGCAGCCACCACTGCCTGGGCGCCCATCTCGCACGCATGGTGCTCCAGGTCTCCATCGGCACACTGCTCAACCGTTTCCCCGACCTTCGTCTGGCCGTACCGGCGGAGGAGGTGCGGTGGAACACCGTCTCGATCTGGCGATACCCGCTCGCCCTGCCGGTCACCTGGTAAGGAGCTGATCATGGCAACTCTGTGCAGGCCCGCCATCGCCGTCCCCGACCACGTCATCACCATGGAACAGACCGTGGAGCTGGCGCGGTCGCTGCATCCCGATCACCCTCAACTCGACCTCGCCGTACGGCTGATCAGCAACACGGGCGTGCGCACCAGACGTCTGGTGCGGCCCATCGAGGAGACCCTCCGCCATCCCGGATTCACCGCCCGGAACGACGCCTACGAGGTGGAGGCGAAGGCCAGGGTGCCCGAGGTCGCGGAGCGGGCCCTGGCCCACGCCGAACTCACGCCGCGGGACATCGACATGATCGTCTACGTGTCGTGCACGGGCTTCATGATGCCCTCGATGACCGCGTGGCTCATCAACACGATGGGCTTCGGATCGAACACCCGGCAGCTGCCGATCGCTCAGCTGGGGTGCGCCGCGGGCGGCGCGGCGATCAACCGCGCGCACGACTTCTGCTCCGCGTACCCGGAGTCGAACGTGCTGATCGTGGCCTGTGAGTTCTGCTCGCTGTGCTACCAGCCGACGGATCTCGCCGTGGGCAATCTGCTCTCCAACGGCCTCTTCGGCGACGCCGTCGCCGCCGCGGTGGTCCGGGGCGAGGGCGGCACGGGCGTGCGGCTGGAGCGCAACGGGTCCCATCTGGTGCCGGAGACGGAGGACTGGATCTCCTACGCGGTCCGCGACACCGGCTTCCACTTCATGCTCGACAAGCGCGTGCCCGGCACCATGTCCGTACTCGCCCCCGCCATGCGGGAGATGGCCGAGCCGCACGACTGGGACGTCTCCGGACTCGACTTCTACATCGTGCACGCCGGCGGGCCCAGGATCCTGGACGACCTCTGCCACTACCTCGACGTACCGGCGGAGATGTTCCGCTACAGCAGGGCGACCCTCACCGAGCGGGGCAACATCGCCAGCGGCGTCATCTTCGACGCCCTGGACCGCTTCTTCGAGGACGGCGGCGCCGAGCACGGCGCCCGGGGGGTGATCGCGGGCTTCGGTCCCGGCATCACCGCCGAACTCGCCCTCGGCACCTGGTCGGTGAGCGGCCACGAGAGCGGCGGCATCGAACGGGAAGTGATCCTGCCGGCGCCGGCCCTGATGTCGCAGTCGGACGCGGTCGGCTGACCTCTCGGCCGATGTCGCCGCCGGGTTGTCGTACGTGCCGTCGGCCCGTACGACAACCCGACGGCACGCTCCCGAGCTAGCTCGGGCCACCGATGCTGATCCCGGGGCCCTCCGGGCGCTCGTCCCTGTCGTGCGGCATCAGCTCGATCTCGATCCGGTGCAGGTTCTCGCTCGACGCCGTCCCGCCCGCCTCGGCCGTGATGACGCCGATGTTCAGCCCCGCCTTGCCGGTGCCCTCGCGCCTTACCTGCACCGCGAATTCGACGTGCACGCGCTCCACCCGGAACTGGAGTCTGCTCTCGCGGCCGTCGCGCTGCGCCTCTTCCAGCTCCTCGCGGATCCGGCCGATCACCTCGGCGAGACCGGCGGTCTCCGCACCGCCGTGCCCACCACGTGCGCCACGCCCGTCACCCGCGCCCATTTCGATCCTCCCGTTACGCAGCGAGGGCGACTTGTCACCCCCCGTGGCTATTGTTGTGCAGTATGAGGGAGCCCGAAGCCACTTCCAACTCCAGCTCGTGGGAGGGCGCTTGGCGCGTCCGGCTGGCCCAGGACGAGAGCGGCACCGCCTCACCGCTCGGCGCCGGGGTGCTGCTGCCGGGTGGGCTGGTGCTCACCTGTGCCCATGTGGTGCTGGCCAAACCCCGGCGCGGGACGGACGGTTCAGGGGGATCGGGCCGACGCGGTGGTCCGCCGCGGCCGGTCGACACCCTCTACGCGGAGTTCCCCGCCGCTCCGGCGCACCCGCCCGTGCGGCTGCGCGCCGAGGTGCTGGCCGAGCATCTCGCCCCGCCGACCTCGCGGTTCAGCGGCGACATCGCCCTGCTGCGGCTGGCCGCCGTGCCACCGGTGGAGACCGCCGTACTGCACCGCCGTGTCCCCTCGCGCGGCACATCGGTGCACGCGGTCGGCTACACGGACCGGCTGCCCGGTGGTGAGCGCATCGACGCCCGCCTCATGGGGCTGGGTGGCCCCGCGCGCTACCCCGAGTGGGTCCAACTCGATCCGGACGGAGGGTCGTACGCGGTGCGCCACGGGTACAGCGGCAGCGGTGTGGTCACCGGATCGGGTGACGTACTCGGCATCCTGGTCCACCAGTTCGGGACCGAGCAGTACCCGGTCGCGGTCAGCCACGCGTACATGATCCCGACCGACACCATCCTGCGCTATCTGTCGGTCCTGCGGCACCCACAGGCGGATCGGTCGGCCAAGTTGCGGGTGACGGGGGCTCCCGCCCTGTCGCCCACCATCCCGCGCGATCCGCCCGGAAGCGGTTCGGCCCGCGCTCTCGGACTGCGCCGCAAGGTGACCCACTGGCTCATCGACTCGGTTCCGGCGACGGGCACGACGGGCACGACCCCCGCCCCGGTCTCGGATCCGGTGTCCGGGGCCGACCCGGCGGGCGGCAGGCGCGCGACCACGGAGCCGGTGGAGGTGATCTTCGCCCGCGACGACCGGCACGACGACATGGCGGCGATCCACGCCACCCTCAACCTCGCCGACCGCGAACGCAATCCGCGCCCGACGGGTACGGGCGGCGGCTCCGAACCGCCCGCCGGTTCGATCGACATCGCCGTGGACACAGCAGATCTGACGGCCGGTCAGCTCATCGCGCTCACCGCCGAACGCATCGGGCTCGCGGACCCGGCCGGCCAGGCCGGATCAGAGAGACCCGGCGGACCCGAGGACCACGACCGCGCCCTGGCCCGGATCGCCGGGGACAGCCCGCCGATCGCCGCCGCGTTCCTCTCCGTCGACCGGACGGCCCCGACCGGCGAGGCCGCGATACCCCTGCTCAGGGCGTTACGGGCGAGCGGACAGACCCGGCTGCTGCTCGTCTTCCGCGACCCCGGCTCCCCGTCGCTCGAACGCGTTGTGGACACCCTGCTCGACGACGGCTGGGCCGAGCGCCGCACGACGGCCGCCGCCGCGCGGCTCGACGTGCTCGCCGAGCTGGAGCGGAGGTTCCGCAGGCTCAGCGCGCACCCCGGTGTCCCGCGCATCACCGACGCGCCGCGGCCGGTCCACCGCCGACTGGCCGCGCGGCTGGCCGAGTTGCGGACGGACGGCGAGATCCCGCGCCGGAGCGCCGCCCTCGCCCACGACCTGTTCCTGCTCGACATCGACGTCGAGGACGCCATCCAGCGCACGGGATCCGCCGTACGTCTCCTCGACCGCCCCTACGCACCGGGCGAGTACGTGGTGACTCCGCCCGGTGACGGCCTCACCGATCTGCCGCACATCGCCGTCGAGGACCCCGACACGTTCGTCGAGCCCGAGGCGGAGGCGCCGAAGGACTCCGAGTCCGGCCTCGTACGCGGCCAGGAGCTGCACCAGCAGTACAAGGTCGTCGGGCTGCTCGGGGAGGGGAGTTTCGGGCAGGTGTATCTCGCCCGTGACCAGATGCTGGAGAACCGCCCGGTGGCCCTGAAGGGCGCACGGGACCCCGGCGACGCGACCGACCGGCGGATCTCCCGCCTCGAACTGCTGCGGCTGGTCAGTCTCAACCACCCGTCCATCATCAAGGTGTTCAACTACGCCCGGCATCCCGGCCGCCCCGACCGGCCCGGACACCCGGCGAACAACGCCCGGTTCATCGTGATGGAGTTCGCCGACGGCGCGCCTCTCCAGTGGGTCGCCGAGCAGATCGCGCGCGACGAGGCACCGTTCGACGGCTATCGCGTCCATGAGTTCATCGCCGCCTACGGCCTGCGGATCCTGGACGCGCTCAGCTATCTGCACGAAGAGGAGGGCTTCGTCTACGGCGATCTCTCCCTCACCAATGTCATCCACTGCGGCAACGGCATCAAACTCATCGACGTCGCGGGCGTACGGAGAATCGGGCACGCGGGCCCCGTCACCTATCGGGCGCCCGAACTCGGCACATCCACCGAAGTGACGGTGGCGGCCGACCTGTTCGCGGTCGGAGCCGTCCTCCAGGAACTCTTCGACCGGGTCCCCACCCATCCCGTCGACCTCGGTACGACCTCACTCCAGCGTGTCCTGAACAGGGCGCAGGCGGCGCGCCCCGGGGACCGGTTCGCCGACGCGCGGGAGATGGCCGTCCAACTCCACGGTGTGCTGCGCGAGCTGCGCTCGCTGCGCCTCGGCGAGGAGACGTTCGAGCCGTCGCCGCTGTTCTCGGTCGCACCCACCGCGCTCGACGGCGAACTCGGCAAGGCACCGCCGCTCGAACAGTGGCGGCACGGGGGCAACCACAAACGGCCGCTGACGATACGGCCGCCGCGCCCCGCCGAGGTGGCCGTCGGCCTGCCCGTACCGAGACCGAGCAGACAGGACCCCAACTGGAAGGAGCTTCAGCGCACGTCGTACGACGATCCGGCAGGTCTGCTCCAGCTCAGCGCCGACTGGCAGCTCTCCCCCGAACTGGCCCTCCTGCGCTGCCGTCTCCATCTGGAGGTCGCCCGCTACCAGCCGGCCGGCGCGGGCACGGGGCTGGCGTCCGCCACCGCCGAGCTGAGGCGGGCCGAGGCCGCCGTCGGCCCACTGGCCGAGTACGACTGGCGGCTGCGCTGGCACCGGGGGTTGCTCCAGCTCGCCGCCGACGACGTCGAGTCGGCGCTCCGGTCCTTCGACGGGGTCTACGCGGCGATTCCCGGCGAGTACGCGCCCAAGCTCGCGCTCGGCTACTGCTACGAGATCCTCGACCGGCCGGAGGAGGCGATGGTCTTCTACGGCGCGGTGTGGAAGCGCAACCACGCGCTCGGCAGTGCGGCCTTCGGGCTGGCCCGTATCCATCTGGCCGACGGCGACAGCGGTCCGGCCCTCGCCCGGCTCGAAGCCGTTCCCCCCGACTCGCGGCACCGCACCGCCGCCCGCACCGGCATGGTGCGGATCCACGCCGATCTGCCGGCCGAAGGTGGTCCGCCGAGCGTGGACGCCGCGAAGCAGGCGTGCGTTGCGCTCCACCGGCTCGCCCGATACGAGGGGCTGACGGACCGTCACGCCCAGGAGCGGCTGCGCACCGACCTGTTGGAGCTGCTGCTCCGGCTGGTCGTGACAGCCCCGGAGCCGGACCCGCTGCGCGCGCTCCGTGAGTCGCTGGACAAGGACATCCCCATCCCCCTCACCGAACACGATCTGCGGGAGCAGTTGGGCGCCGGTTACGAGCGGCTCTCGGAGCAGGTGCCGCGCACCGCGCTGCGCGAGCACACCCATTTGGAGAGGGCCCTGCTCGACAACGCGTACCGCACCCGCCCGTTCGCGTTCAGCCACAACCGGGGTGAGCGGCGTCAGGGCCGGCTGCGGGGCTGGCGGCCGGGCCGGCTGCGGGGCCTGCTGGGCGGCCGGGCGGACCGGTCGCAGGTGCCGGACACCGGGGGCATGGGCGACGACCGCTGGAACGCCTTCACCGGGGAGCGTTGATGGGCCGCCGGTCCGCCGTGCGTTCGTGGCTGCGGTCCGCCCTGACGGCCGGGAGGTCGGCCGGGTCCGCCGTATGGCGGTCGGTGTGGCTGCCGTTGTGGCGCAGGTCCTCGGGCCGTACGCCCACGGGTCGGCGACGTCATACGGCTCCGTTCCTGTTCAGCCGCATGCTGCTGCTCCCGGCGCTCGCCCTGACGGTCCTGGCGCTGGCCGGGACGGCGTATCTGGACCTCGACGGCCGTACGGAACAGTTGCGTGAGCGCTACGCCCCCGCGATGGTCGAACTGGCCCATGCCAGAACGTCGTTGGATCTGGCGCACAAGGAGGCGTCGCTGCGCCTCCGCGGGGACGACGGAGAGCCGCTGCTCCAGACCGATCTCGTCGGGCTCGGGGAGAGGTACCCGTCACTGCTGACCGAAGCGGCGCAGAGCCTCAACAACGCGGCCCAGACGAAGGCGCTGCGCGCCGAACAGGAACAGGAGGTCCGTGTGGTGTCGGGGCTGGTGGTGGCCTACGACGACTGGATCGGCTGGGCCGGCAGCCACCACGACAGCGAGGTGCTGCGTACGGCGGGACTGGACTACGCCGCGAGCCTGCTGGGCGCCCCGCCCAAGTCATCCGATGACACCACCGTCCTCTACCGCATCCGGGCTCTCGAAGGGGAGTTGAGAGCGGACGCGTCGGAACTGTCGGGCTGGACCGGGCTCTCCACCGTGACGGCGTGGGCCGCGCTGCTGGCCGTGCTGGTCTTCGTGTCCGCCGTCGTCGGGACGCTCGACTTCGTCCTGGCGCAGCTACGGGTGCGCAGCCCGTTGCTGACGCTGTACGCGCTGCCGGTCCTGCTGGCACTGGGCGTACTGGTGCTCGGGGCGGCCGGTCAGCAGCACGCTCAGCGGAAGGTGGCGGCGGCGGGAGTCGAACTGGCCGCGGTGAGCGCGACGCCGGCGGCCGGTAACCGGATCGAGGTACTGGAGGAGGAATTGGCCGTCGATCTGCGCGGCACGCACCCGGGGGCGTGGACGCTGGCCGCCGAACTCGCCCTGGCCGTCGGGGCGGTGGGCGCGGTGGCGTCCGGATTCACGCTGTTCCACTACGGCCGCAAGCACTTGCAGATCCTCTGGAGGGCGCCGTGAGGGCACGCTACGGAATCGTCCGCTCGGCGCTGGCGGGTGCCCTGCTCGCCGGGGTGGCCGTCGTGTCCGCGGGCTGCGCGGCCGAGGAGAAGCCGACGCTGGTGGTGCTCGGTCCGTGGACCGGCGGCGAGGAGGCTCCTTTCAAGAAGATGCTCCAGGAGATGGGCAGGAAGAACGGCAAGCACTATGTGTACGAGGGCACGCGCTCGCTGCGGGAGACGCTGGTCGCGCAGTTACGGACGGAGTCGCCGCCCGACGTGGCGATCCTCAACGGCCCCGGCGAGTTGGCCGAGTACGCGTTCGAGGGGGACGCCCAGCCGCTCCCCTCGGACGTGGTGGGCCGGGCCATAGAGCCGTGGGCCCCGCGTATCAGTGTCGCGGACAAGCACGGGGACATGCAGGAGCGCGCCTACTGGGTGCCGGTGCGGGTGGATCTCAAGTCCATCGTCTGGAGCAGGGCGGGCGAGGAGAGGGCGGCGGACGAGGACGCCGTGTGGTGCCTGGGCATGGCGTCGGGTGCGACGTCGGGGTGGCCTGGCACGGACTGGATCGAGGACCTGCTGCTGCAGCGGGAGGGCCCCGACGCGTACGAGCGGTGGGCCACCGGCGCCCTGGCGTGGACCGACAAGCGGGTGAAACGGGCGTGGCAGGACTGGGCCGCCCTGCTCACCACCGATGTGGACAACGCCAAGGAGGCGATCACCAGACCGTTCGAGAGTCTCGGCAAGGACCGGTTCGGGCTGCTGAACAAGCCCGGCTACTGCACACGCGAGCATCAGGGTTCCTTCGCCCGCCGCCATTACGGTCTCGACGTGATGCCTGCCCCGACCTCCGACTTCGTCAAGGGGCTGCCCGCGGACCAGAACGCGTTCGAGGTGTCGGGTGACATGGCGGCGGTGTTCAAACCGAGCGACGCGGCGTGGGAGTTGGTGATCGAACTCACCTCGCAGAGTGCCCGGAACGAATGGGTCAGGGCGGCGGAACCGGAGGAGCAGCCGTTCTTCCCGTCCGGTGCGGCGGGAGCGAAGGGCGCGACCCCGGCGTCGAGGGAGATCCTGCGGATACTCAACGACGCGGAGCGGATCTGCCTCGACGCCTCCGATGCCATGCCGTCGACGCTGCGGGGTGCCTTCCAGCGGGCGGTGCTGGAGTTTCTGGAGAATCCGCGGGACGAGGCGGTGCTCGACGGTCTGCTCGCCCAGCTGGAGGCGGAGCGACTGCTCCAGAAGCGGGCGAAGGCGTTCGTCCTGGACGATCTGTGCGATGTGCCGCCCGGCAGGTCGCCGGAAGGGTGAGGCCGTGGCCGGTCCGTCCTCGGTCGCCGGAAGGACCGCGAGCACCGCTCGTGCGGCGGCCGAGGACGGACCCGGTCGTCAGGGAGTGATGGCGATGTTCGTCAGGCCGCGCCCGCCGGTGACCGTGTTGTTCGAGTGCACCGTGGTGCGGCAGCCGGCGGTGTCGGCGGTGACGTTGATGGCGAGCTGCTTGTCGCCGGTGGCGCCGGTGAGATCCGACCTGTTGCCCCGGAAGACGGTGCCGCAGCCCCAGCCCGGCTGCTGGGTGTGGGTCTCGAAGCCGTTGTTGGTGGTGTTCTTCCCGGTGTTGTTCTCGACGAGCGTGTTGTTGCCCTTCACGTCGACCCAGGAGTCGTCGAAGTTGGCACCGGTCAGCCCGCGGCCGTCGAAGATGTTCCCGATGATCTTCGCTCCGGTGGTGCCCTCCTTGATGTCGATGGCCTCGCCGCCGACGTCGGGACCGATCGTGTTGCCGATGATCTGTGTGTTGTCGCTCTTGTCGGAGGTGCCGCCGGCCGAGCCGACGTACACGCCTTCGCCCATGCCCCGGCCGTCGTTGCCGGTGTCGTGGATACGGGAGTTCTTGATGACGCCGTCGCGGCTGGAGTTGCGGAAGTGGACGCCTTCCATGTCCAGGTCGTGCACGACGACGGAGTCGATGACGACGCCGGCGGCACCGTCCGCCATGATCCCCTTCTGCGCGCCGGTGAGGGTGATGCCCTTCACGGTCCAGTACGAGGCGCCGTTGAGGTGCAGTACGTACCCGCCGCCCGCGTTGAGTACGGCCTTCTCCGAACCGGTGAGCGTGATCCGGGAGTTGGCGGTCCCGGCGACCAGCGCCTTGAAGTTTCCGGTGTAGTTGCCGTCCGCGAGCTGGATCGTGTCGCCGGGACGGGCGGCGGTGAGCGCCGCCTTGAGTTCGGCGGCGGTCTTCACGTCGATGACCGCCGCGTGGGCGGGTGCGGCGGCCACGGACAGCACGCCGGCCGTCGTGGCGACGGCGAGGAGGGTGGGGAGCAGCCTTCGGGTACGCATCGCAAGCGCCTTCCTGCGGAGAGAAACGTGGGGTCTCATATGCGAACAGGGGACGAGCTTGTGAACACTGGAGCCGACTCGTCACCGTAGGGATACCAGCGAACCGCGTCAAGGTCCGTACCAATAGCGGGACTTCCGGCACCCCGGCAGCCTTCCGGCTCGCGACACGCCGACATTTCGGAAATCCCGACTCCTTGCAATGCACGCACGATCGATCGTACTTTTATGCCATGACGACAGCGGCGAACCCCCTCACCGAAGAGACCGATCCCCTCTGCCTCTCACCGGCGCGCGCCGCGGGGCTTCTCACCGGGGCCCCCTGGCGGCGGTTCGCGGTGGCCGGCGACAGTCTGGCCGCCGGGACCGGCGACCCGAGCCCCGGCTACGCGAGCCTGCCCTGGTGCGGCCGGGTCGCCGACGCCCTGCGCCGCGTCTGTCCGGAGCTGGCGTATCTGAACACCGGCACGATCGGAGCCACCACGTCCGACACGCTGGACCAACAGATGGACGAGATCGTCGCGTTCGCCCCGGACCTGCTCCATATCTCCTGCGGTGCCAACGACTTGTTCCGGCGGCGGCCCGACTTCGCGGTCATCGAGCGCACGGCGCGGCGCGTCTTCGAGCGGGCGGCGGGGACCGGGGCGCGGCTGACGACGTTCACCCTCGGCAGGGCCTTCGACGTGCCGGCGTTCCCCGACTTCCCCCAACGGGTGCGGACGCTCAACGCCGTCACCGAGGCCCTGGCCGCGGAGCACGACGTGGTCCTCGTCGACATGTGGGACCACCCGCTCAACGCCCGTCCGGACCTGCTGAGCGCCGACCGGATCCACTTCTCGACGTCCGGTCAGGCGGTGATGGCGTCCGAGGTGGTCAAGGGACTCGCGGCGACGATCGACGTACCGGCGGCCACCCCGGTATGAGGGTGGCCACCGCCGGGCGCGTACGACCTCCTCGTGGAGGTCGTGGCGCGGGACGACGCGCACCTGATCGGGCCGTACCCATGGCATCGGCCGTCAGACGCCGGCGGTCTCGCGCTTCCGGCTCCCCGCGAACGTCACGACCAGTTCGCCGTTCTGGGCGTCGACCAGGATCGTCTCGCCGTCCTCGACGTCCCCGCGCAGCAGGGCCCGGCCGATGAGGGTCTCGACCTCGTGGGAGATGTAGCGGCGCAGCGGCCTGGCGCCGTAGACCGGGTCGAAGCCCTGGTGGGCGATGAGTTCGCGGGCGTGCGGGGTGAGGTCGACGCCGATCCGGCGTATCCCCAGGCGCTCGCGCAGTTCGTTGAACTGGAGCTCCACGATGCGCTCGATCCGGTCGAGGCCCAGCGGCTTGAAGAGCACGATGTCGTCCACCCGGTTGAGGAATTCGGGGCGGAAGTGGCCGCGCAGCTCGGCCGTCACGAGTTCGCGCGCCTCGGGCCTGATCTCACCGTCGGCGGTGGCGCCGTCCAGCAGATAGGAGGAACCGATGTTGGACGTCATGATGATCACCGTGTTGCGGAAGTCGACCGTCCTGCCCTGGGCGTCGGTGATGCGGCCGTCGTCCAGGATCTGAAGCAGGGTGTTGAAGACGTCGGCGTGGGCCTTCTCGATCTCGTCGAACAGGACGACGGAGTACGGCTTGCGGCGCACCGCCTCGGTGAGCTGGCCGCCCTCCTCGTATCCGACGTAGCCGGGAGGCGCGCCGACGAGCCTGCTGACCGTGTGCCGCTCCTGGTACTCGCTCATGTCCAGGCGGACCATGTTCTCCTCGGAGTCGAAGAGGGCCGCGGCGAGCGTCTTGGCGAGTTCGGTCTTCCCCACTCCGGTCGGTCCCAGGAAGATGAACGACCCGATGGGCCTGCGCGGGTCACGGATGCCGGAGCGGGCCCGGATGATGGCGTCGGCGACCAGCCGGACGGCCTCGTCCTGGCCGATGACGCGCTCCTGGAGTATCTCGTCCAGGCGCAGCAGTTTCTCGCGCTCGCCCTCCTGGAGCCGTGTGACGGGGATGCCGGTCCAGGCGGCCACGATCTCGGCGATCTCGTCCTCGGTGACCACCTCCCGGAGCAGGCTGGTCTCGCCCTGCTTGACGGCGAGTTGTTCCTCCTCGGCCGCGAGCCGGCGCTCCAGGTCGGCTGTCCTGCCGTAGCGCAGTTCGGCGGCCCGGTCGAGGTCGTAGTTCCGTTCGGCCTCCGCCGCCTCGCGCCGTACCTGTTCGAGCTCCTGGCGCAGGTCCTGGACCCGGCGGATGGCCTGGCGCTCGGCTTCCCACTGCGCGTGCGCGGCATCGGCCTCGCCGCGCAGATCGGCGAGCTCGCGGCGCAGTTCACCGAGCCGGACCTGGCTCGCGGCGTCCGGCTCCTTGGAGAGCGCGGCCTCCTCGATCTCCAGTCGGGTCACCCGGCGGGTGATCTCGTCCAGTGCGGCGGGCATGGAGTCGATCTCGGTACGCAGCCGGGCACAGGCCTCGTCCACGAGGTCGATGGCCTTGTCCGGGAGGAAGCGGTCGGAGATGTAGCGGTGGCTGAGGGTGGCCGCCGCGACCAGCGCGGTGTCCTGGATCCGTACGCCGTGGAAGACCTCCAGCCGCTCGCGCAGGCCGCGGAGGATGGAGACGGTGTCCTCGACGCTCGGTTCGTCCACGAGCACCTGCTGGAAGCGCCGTTCGAGGGCGCCGTCGGACTCAATGTGCCGACGGTACTCGTCCAGGGTGGTGGCGCCGATCATATGGAGTTCGCCCCGGGCGAGCATGGGCTTGAGCATGTTGCCCGCGTCCATCGCTCCTTCGGGGCCGCCTCCGGCGCCGACCACGGTGTGCAGTTCGTCCACGAAGAGCAGGATGCGCCCGGCGGCTGCCTTGACCTCGTTCAGTACGGCCTTGAGGCGTTCCTCGAACTCCCCGCGGTATTTGGCGCCCGCGACCAGGGACCCCATGTCGAGGGAGAAGACGGTCTTGTCGCGGAGCCCTTCGGGGACGTCGCCGCGCACGATGCGCTGGGCGAGTCCTTCCACGACGGCCGTCTTGCCGACTCCGGGGTCACCGATGAGGACGGGGTTGTTCTTCCGTTTGCGGCTGAGGATCTGGGTGACGCGGCGGATCTCGGCGTCGCGGCCGATGACCGGGTCGAGTGTGCCCTCACGGGCCTCGGCGACCAGGTCACGGCCGTACTTCTCCAGTGCCTCGTACGCCCCTTCGGGAGTCGCGGAGGTCACGCGCTGGTTGCCGCGGACCCGGGTGAGCGCGGCCAGGAAGGCGTCCGTGGTGACGCCGTGCTCCTTGAGGAGGCGGCCGGCGGGGGTGGCGGAGCCCTCGCCGGCGAGGGCGAGCACGAGGTGTTCGACGGAGACGTACTCGTCCTTGAGCCGGTGCGCCTCCTGTTCGGCGGTGTCCAGCAGCCGGCTGAGGCGCTGGGTGACGAAGACCTGTCCGGGCGTCGTTCCGGGGCCGGTGCTCCGGGGCCTGCGGGCGAGTTCGGCCTCCACGTCGGTGCGCAGCGCTGCGGTGTCGGCGCCCGCCTGGTCCAGCAGCCGGGGTACGAGTCCGTCCCGCTGGTCCAGGAGGGCGAGCAGCAGATGGTCGCCGTCGGTCTCGTTCTGCCCGAGCCGCAGGGCCACGGTCTGGGCGTCCTGGAGGGCTTCCTGGGACTTCTGGGTGAGCCGGTTCATGTCCATGGCTGCTGATCACTCCCGGTACCGCTGCGGCGCAGCGCTGTTTCGAGGCGGCTGATGCGGTCGAGGAGGTCGACCACCACGCCGAGCGAGGCGTAGTTGAGGCAGAGGCCGACCCTGAGCCGTTCCAGACGGGCGAGGTCGAGCGGGGCGCTCTCGGCGAACCGGAGCCGCCCGGACGCCTCCCGGCGGGCGTCGAGCAGTCCGAGGGCGACGAACTTGCGCACGGTGTCGGGGTGCAGCCCCGATCGGCGGGCGACGGTCTCCAGCGAGAGCCCGGGGAGCGGCACCAGCGCGTAGACGGTGCGCCGTCGGGTGGTCACGATGTCCTCCTCGGGTCGAAGTCGGAGGCTCCGGCGAGCTGTTCGAAGAGGTCGCGCTCACGGTCGGTGGGGTGCGGCGGCACGGTGATCCGCAGTTCGGCGTAGAGGTCGCCGTCCGGTCCGCGCGGGTTGGGCAGGCCCTGGCCGCGCAGCCGGAGCCGGCGTCCGCTGGAGGAACCGGCCGGGACGGTGACCTTGGCGGTGCCCTGCGGTGTGGGGACGGGCAGGGTCGCTCCGAGCGCGGCTTCCCAGGGGGTGAGCGGGAGTTGGACGGAGAGGTCGCGGCCCTGGACGCGGAAGGTGTCGTGGGGCGCGAGGCGCACCCTCAGATAGAGGTCGCCCGCGGGTCCGTCGCCGCTGCCCCGGCCGCCCTGTCCGGCGAGGCGGATCCGCTGCCCGTCGGTGACGCCGCGCGGGATGTTGACGTCGTACGTCCGCTGCCCCCCGGGCCCGCCGAGGGTGACGCCGCGGTGGCCGCCGCGGTACGCCTCCTCGACGGTGAGGCGCAGTTCGGCCTCCTGGTCGGCGCCGGGCATCCCGCCTCGCGCTCCCCGCGCGCCGAACATCCCGCCGAAGAGGTCTTCGAAGTCGATTCCGCCAGGCCCCTCGGCGCCGCCGAAGGGACCGCCGCCGTCGCCGTACCCCCGGACGTAACGTGCCCGTCCCCCGCCGCCGGGCCTGCCTCCGCCGCCCGCGCCCGCTCCGGCCGCCACGCGCCCGCCGTAGGCGCCGTACTCCTCGTAGCCTTCCGGTATCTGCCGGAAGTCGGCGCCGAACCGGTCGTAGCGCGCGCGGGTCTTCGGGTCGGACAGCACGCTGTACGCCTCGTTGAGTTCCTTGAAGCGTTCCTCGGCGCCGGGGTCCTTGTTGATGTCCGGGTGGTACTTCCGGGCACGGGCGCGGTACGCCTGCTGGATCTCCTCGGTGCTCGCGGTGCGCGGCACGCCGAGGGCCTCGTAGAGGTCGACTGCCATGGGCTCGTCACTCCTGCCGCTTGCTGACGACGGCGGCCATCGGGCGCAGCTGGTGGCCGGGGGTGCCGTAGCCGGGGCGCAGGCACTGGACGACCGTGCCCGGCTCGGTGCCGGGTTCGTCCACGACGGTGACGACTTCGTGTCTGAGCGGGTCGAAGGGGACTCCGGTTTCGTCGTCCCTCGGGTAGCCGAGGCGGTGGAGGACGTCGACGGCCTGGTCGCGTACTGCCCGGACCCCCTGGACGACGGAGCCGGTGTCCGACCCGGCGTGTGTCAGGGCGAGTTCGAGGTTGTCCAGCACGGGCAGCCAGTCGGTGCAGACGCGGGCGCGTTCCGCCTCGCGTTCGCGTGACAGCTCCTTCGCATGGCGTTTGCGGAGGTTGTCCAGGTCGGCGAGGGCGCGCCGCCAGCGGTCCCGCAGTTCCGTGGACCCGGGCGGTTCGGACTGCTCGGACGGCTCCGGCGTTTCGGTGGGCTCGGCCGCGGCGGGCTCGCTGGTCTCGGTGGTTTCGGTGGACGAGCCGGTCGGGCCGGTCGCGCCGGGTTCGTTCGGCGGCTCGCCTTCGGGCGGCGGTTCGCCCACCGGTTCCGGGGAGTTGGTCATGGCGGCGGCTTCAGCTCTTGTCGAATTCGGCGTCGATGACGTCGTCGTCGGCGTCGCGGGATCGGGCGTCGTCCTCGGTCCCGGACTTCTGTCCGTCGCCTCCTCCGTCACCCGTGCCCGGCGCCGGTCCGGCCTGACGGGCCGCCAGCGCCGCGTACACCTGCTGGAGTTCGGAGGTCAGCGACCTGGCCCTGGCCGGGTCGGCCTCGTCCTTGACGGCCTGACGGGCGTCGGTGACCAGCATCCGCGCACGGGCCTTCTCGTGTTCGGGCGCGGAGTCGCCGAGTTCGGTGAGGCTCCGCTCCACCTGGTAGGCGGCGGTGTCGAGTTCGTTGCGCGCGTCGACGGCCTCGCGCAGCGCCTGGTCCTCGCCCCGGTTGGCCTCGGCCTCGCCGACCATCCGCTCGACCTCGGAGGGGTCGAGGTTGGAGCCCTCGCTGATGGTGATGGACTGTTCCTTGCCGGTGGCCCTGTCCTTCGCGGTGACGTCGAGTATGCCGTTGGCGTCGATGTCGAAGGTGACGTCGATCTGTGGCTCGCCCCGGGGCGCGGGGCGGATGTCGGTGAGCTGGAAGCGGCCCAGCACCCGGTTGTCGGCGGCGCGTTCACGTTCGCCCTGCACCACCACGACGTCCACCGCGGGCTGTTCGTCCTCGGCGGTGGAGAACGTCTCGGAGCGGCGGACGGGGATCGTGGTGTTCCGTTCGATGATCTTCGTCATGACTCCGCCGCGCGTCTCGACGCCGAGGGAGAGCGGTGTGACGTCGAGCAGCAGGACGTCCTTGACCTCGCCCTTGAGGACACCTGCCTGGATCGCGGCGCCGAGCGCCACGACCTCGTCGGGGTTGACGCTCATATTGGGGTCCTTGCCGCCGGTGAGCCGGCGGACCAGGGCCTGTACGGCGGGCATCCGGGTGGAGCCGCCGACCAGGATGACCTCGTCGATGTCCTGGTCGCTCACCTTGGCGTCGGCGAGCGCCTGCTGGACGGGGTCGAGACACCGCTCCACGAGATCGGCGGTGATCTGCTCGAACGTGGACCGCATGACCGTCTCGGTCAGATGCTTGGGGCCGGAGGCGTCGGCGGTGACGAAGGGGAGACTGACCTGTGTCTGACTGACCGAGCTGAGTTCGGTCTTGGCCTTCTCGGCGGCTTCGAAGAGCCGTTGCAGGGCCTGCGGGTCCTGGCGCAGGTCGATGCCGTTCTCCCGCTGGAAGGTGTCCGCGAGGTGATCCACGAGACGGCGGTCGAAGTCGTCGCCGCCGAGGTGGCTGTCACCGGCGGTGGAACGCACCTCGACCACTCCGTCCCCGACGTCCAGGACGCTCACGTCGAAGGTGCCGCCGCCGAGGTCGAAGACGAGCACGGTCTCGTGCTGCTTCTTGTCCATCCCGTACGCGAGCGCGGCGGCCGTCGGCTCGTTGATGATGCGCAGCACTTCGAGGCCGGCGATCCGGCCGGCGTCCTTGGTGGCGGTGCGCTGCGCGTCGTTGAAGTAGGCGGGCACGGTGATGACGGCTTCGGTGACCCGTTCGCCCATGGACTTCCCGGCGTCGTCGGCGAGTTTGCGCAGCACGAGCGCGCTGATCTCCTCGGGGGCGTACAGCTTGCCCCGTACGTCGATACGGGCGACGCCGCCGTCACCCTCGACCACGTCGTACGCGACGGCCTTGGCCTCGTCGGATATCTCGTCGTAGTGGCGGCCGATGAAGCGCTTGGCCGAGTAGATGGTGCCCTTCGGGTTGAGGATCGCCTGGCGTCGGGCGAGTTGCCCGATCAGGCGCTCCCCCGTGTCGGTGTATCCGACGACGGAGGGTGTGGTGCGGGTGCCCTCCGCGTTCGGGAGCACGTTCGCCTCGCCGCCCTCCCACGCGGCGATCACCGAGTTGGTGGTACCGAGATCGATTCCTACTGCCCTGGCCATGGAAGAACTCCTCACAACTGCCGCTCCCAGGCGCTCGGCCGCCGGCGTGGGGTCCGCCGCGACGGCGGGGCCGGGCCCGGTGGACCACACCGCGTCGACGAGGCCGTCACACGTCGGGGCCTCGTCCTCCTCGCCCCGCCGGCTGTGCGCCCGGTGGCCGGCGCATGCCATCACTGCCGTCCAGTTTCACATCATTTGCCATGGCATGCGAAAGGTGCGCGTCGTGTGAGGTCAGCGGCGGTGCCGGGGCGCGTTGGGCCGGCGCCCCGGCGGGTACTCCGGCGTGGGCGGAGCCACGACGGCGGGGATGGCGCGGGCCTCGGCGACTCCGCCGTGGACGGTGAGGGGGTCGCCGTAGTGGTGGATCCGCAGCGGGTCACCGGTGGGGAGGGTGTACGTGGCGGTGGTCGGGGTGATCTCGACACGGAGGTGGCGGTCCTGGAACTGCACCGTGAACGCGAGCCGGCTGATCTCCTCGGGGAGCCTCGGAGCGAAGTCGAGCCTGTTCCAGCCGTGCCGCATCCCGCCGAAGCCGACCACCAGCACCATCCAGGCACCGGCGAGCGAGGCGATGTGGAGTCCGTCGCGGGTGTTGTGCTCCAGATCCTCCAGGTCCATCAGGGCGGCCTCGGTCAGATAGTCGTAGGCCAGTCGCAGGTGTCCCGTCTCCACGGCCATGACCGCCTGGCAGCAGGCCGACAGGGAGGAGTCGCGGACGGTGAGGGGTTCGTAGTAGGCGAAGTTGCGCGCCTTGTGATCGGCGTCGAAGTACGAGCTGCACTTGACCATCGCGAGGACCAGGTCGGCCTGTTTGACGACCTGCTTGCGGTAGATGTCGAAGTACGGGAAGTGGAGCAGGAGCGGGTACTGGTCGGGGCGGGTGTTCTCGAAGTCCCACACCTGGTGCCGGGTGAATCCGGCGTCCTGCTCATGGACCCGCAGCTCACTGTTGTAGGGGATGCTCATGGCGTCGGCCGCGTCGCGCCATGTCGCGCTCTCCTCGTCGTCCACGCCGAGCCGGGCCGCGACGTCGGCGTTGCGCTCCACGATGTCCGCCGCCGCCGTCAGATTCGTCCGGGCCATCAGATTCGTGTACGTGTTGTCGTCCACGACGGCGCTGTACTCGTCGGGGCCGGTGACGCCGTCGATGTGGAAGGCGCCGTGGTGGTCGTGGTGTCCGAGCGATCTCCACAGGCGCGCCGTCTCCACCAGCAGTTCGACGGCGCAGTCGCGCTCGAACTCCTCGTCGTGCGTGGCGGACAGGTACCCCAGGGCCGCGTCGGCGATCCCGGCGTTCACATGGAAGGCGGCGGCGCCGGCGGGCCAGTAAGCCGAGCACTCCGAACCCTCGATGGTCCGCCAGGGGAACGCGGCTCCCCGCAGCCCGAGTTGCTCCGCGCGCTCTCGCGCGGCCGGCAGGGTGCTCTGGCGCCAGCGCAGCGCCTGTGCCACCGCGTCGGGCGAGGTGTAGGTGAGCAGCGGCAGGACGAACGCCTCCGTGTCCCAGAAGGCGTGCCCGTCGTAGCCGGAACCCGTCAACCCCTTGGCGGGGATGCCCCGTTGCTCGGCGCGGGCGCCGGCCTGGAGCACATGGAAGAGGGCGAACCGTACGGCCTGCTGGATCTTCTCGTCACCGTCCACCTGTACGTCGCCGCACTGCCAGAAGTCGCCGAGGTAGGCGCGCTGTTCGTCGGCGAGTCCCTGCCAGCCGACGCTCGCGGCTCCGGCGAGCGCCGCGTCCACCTGGTCGGCGACGGCGGGCAGCGACCGGGTGCTGGACCAGCCGTACGCGACGAGTTTGTCCAGGCGCAGGCTCTTCCCCGGGGCCAGGACGGAGGTGACGGTCAGCCGGGCGATGTCGTCGTCGGACTCGCATTCCGTCGTGGTCGGCTCGGGTCCGGTCACGACGTGGTCGGCCGCCGCGCCGACGCGCAGGCCGCTGCGGCGTGTGCGGTGCACCAGCCGCAGCCGGCTTCCGGAGGCGAACGTCTCCTCCGCTTCGAGCGGCGACTCCAGCGCGACGGCGGCGCGGGGGTCGGCCGCCGCGCCGGGCAGTTGTTCGTTGGCCACCAGCTCCGACTGGATGACGATGCGCACCTCGGTGTCGACCGCCTCGACCTGGTAGGAGACGGCGGCGACCGAGCGCTGGGTGAAGGACACGAGCCGGGTGGAGCGCACCCGTACGGTGCTTCCCGCCGGTGAGGTCCACTCGCAGGTGCGGTGCAGCAGACCGGTACGCAGGTCGAGGACCCGCTCGTGGGAGCGCAGTTGCCCGTAGCGCAGGTCGAAGGGCTCGTCGTCGACGAGCAGACGGATGATCTTGCCGTTGGTGACGTTGATGACGGTCTGGCCGGACTCCGGGTAGCCGTAGCCGGCCTCGGCGTAGGGCAGGGGGTGCAGTTCGTGGACACCGTTGAGGTAGGAGCCCGGCAGACCGTGGGGTTCGCCCTCGTCCAGGTTGCCGCGCCAGCCGATGTGGCCGTTGGAGAGGGCGAAGACCGACTCGCTCTGCGGGAGCACGTCGAGGTTGAGCTCCGTCTCCCGCAGCGACCAGGGCTCCACCGCGTACATCGAGTCGGTGATCATGCCGGCGGCTCCCGGTCGGCCAGGTCGGCCAGATCGGTGACGACCGTGTCGGCGCCGTGGGACCGCAGGGCGTCGGCCTGGCCCACCCGGTCGACGCCCACGACGTACCCGAAGTGTCCGGACCGGCCCGCCTCCATGCCCGCCAGCGCGTCCTCGAACACGGCGGCGGCCGACGCCTCGACCCCGAGGTCACCGGCCGCCGCGAGGAAGGGAGCGGGGTCGGGTTTGCCGGGCAGTCCGCGCTGCGCCGCGACGACTCCGTCGACACGGGTGTCGAAGAGGTCCTCGGCGTCGATCGCCCGGAGGATGTCACGGCAGTTGGTGCTGGAGGAGACCACGGCGGTACGCAGCCCGCCCGCCCGGACGGCCTTGATGTAGCGCAGCGAACCGCCGTACGCGTCGACGCCGCCGGCCTTGATCCGCTTCAGCAGCCGCTCGTTCTTGCGGTTGCCCAGCCCCTGGACGGTGGCACGGTCGGGCGGGTCGTCCGGTGTGCCTTCGGGCAGTTCGATACCGCGCGAGGCGAGGAAGGTGCGCACGCCGTCGGCGCGGGGAAGGCCGTCGACGTACCGGTTGTAGTCCGCGACGGCGTCGAACGGGCGGAATTCCCCGTCACCGCGCTCCCGCAGGAACTCGTCGAATGTCTCCTTCCAGGCGGCCGCGTGGACGACGGCCGTCTTGGTGATGACACCGTCGAGGTCGAAGAGACAGGCCTGGATTCTGTCCGGGAGGCCGAGTTTCGTCATGCGGGGCACCTTCTGCGTGGAAGGGAGCTGCGTTCCCGGTAATCGTAGGGCGGCCGGCCGGACCGGTCCTTGTGAACATTCGCCGCGCGGCCTTGGTCACGCGGGTAAAGGACCGGATGATCCCGCGGGATTCCCGGAGGAAAGTCCGGGAGGGCACATCAGGAAAATCGCGGGGAATTCCCCCGGCGGGCCGACGGCCCTTCGCTCATTCGGCGGTCGCGGTGTACGGCTCGATGCCGGGCGGGATACGTACGGCGATCATCGCGATGTCGTCCGTGCCTGCGTCCCCCAGTGCCACGACGAGTTCGTCGCAGAAGGTCTCCAGCGATTCGCGGGCCAGTGCGGCGGCGTGTCTTCGCAGCCGCGTCATGCCGTCGTCGAACGTCTCGCTGCGGCGCTCGATCAGCCCGTCCGTGTACAGCAGGACCGTCGATCCCGGCGGCAGGGATTCTGTCGCGTCGGGGCGGATCGTGTCGGGCACGACGCCCAGCAGGATGCTCCGGCCGTCCTCCAGGAAGCGGGTGTCGCCGTCGCGGGTGATCAGCAGCGGGGCGGGGTGCCCGGCGACGGCGTACTCGAAGACCCAGGGGCTGTCCGGTTCGGGTTTGGCGAGCAGGCCGTAGAGGCAGGTGAGGGTCTGCCCCGGGTAGAGGATCTCGTTCGCGGCGTCCAGCCGGGCGAGGATCTTGCCCGGCGGTTCCTTGCGGTCGCAGGCGATGCCGCGCAGCATGTTGCGCATCTGGCTCATGGCCACCGCGGCCTTGAGGTCGTGTCCGGTGACGTCGCCGATGATCAGGCTGAGGGCACCGTCGGGGAGCAGGAACGCGTCGTACCAGTCGCCGCCGACCTCGGCGCTCGCCCGCGCGGGGTCGTACCGTGCCGCGACCTCCAGCGGGCCCCCGTGGGGGAGGTCGGGCAGCAGAGAACGCTGGAGCCGTTCGGCCGTGTGGGCGATCTGGCCGTGCAGGCGTGCGCTGTCCACGGCCATGGCGACGCGGTGGGCCAGGTCCTCGATGAGCGGCAGCCGGTCGTCGTCGTCGAGCCTGTCCGGGTCGGTGCGCACCAGGGTCAGTACGCCCAGCACCTGGTGGCGGGCGCGCAGGGGGACCAGGACGGCGCGGTGCGCGCCCAGTTGCTCGAAGGTCCGCAGTTCGACGCGGTGCAGTGCGTCGGCGCCCTCGTCCGGGTCGGGGAACTCCTCCAGACGCAGCGGTCCGGCGCCCCGCAGGGCCCGCGCCAGCGGGGCCTCGGAGGTTTCCTCGGCCGGCGGCAGCAGCGCCTCCAGGAACCCGGAGGGCAGCACGTCCGGCTCCCGGTGCTCCACCACCGCGCGGCGCAATCGCACCTCGTTCTCGACCAGGTCGATCGCGCACCAGTCGGCGAGGGCGGGGACCAGCACCCTGCACAGTCGCCGGAGCCCCTGTTCGAGGTCGAGCGTGCTGGAGAGCGCCTCGGACGCGTTGGCCACAAGGGTCAGCCGGTCCAGGGCGTCCTGAAGGGCGCGGTCCACGTCGAAGGAGTCGTCACCGGTCGTCGAAGCGGTCACGTCGGGCTTCTTCCTCTGCGTACGACGCCGCGGTCCCCACCCCTGCGGGGTGCGCGTTTCGGCGTCCGGACGCGCCCGAGCGTATCCCTCCGGCGCGCGGCGCCCCCTTCAGGAACCGAGCTGGTCGAGGAAGGCGTGGAGATTCGCCCGAGTGCGCTCGATCTGCTGCTCCACGGTCAGGCTCTCCTCCATACGACCGCCGGGCGCGGCGGCTTTCTTTCCGCGCAGATAGAGGGAACACGCGAGATCGGTGCACATGTACAGCCCGACCGAATTCCCTTCCCGGCCCGCCTTTCCCCGCTTGCGCGCGGTCATCAGCGACACTCCGCCGCCCGGGTGCGTGGTCAGACAGAGAGAGCACATGCTGCGATGCAGATAAGCGCGGCGGCGTGCCGGATAGCGCAGCGTCACACCCACGAGCGCGCCTTCTCTTTCGGCGACGAGATAGCCGCGGTCGGGCGCCGAGAGGTCGAGCCAGCCCAGGAAGTCCAGATCGCCCCAGGGCCGCTGGTCGAGGTCGCGCGGCAGCGGAAGCCGCGCCGCCTCGCCCTTGGAGCAATTGACGAACGATCTGCGGATGTCCTGCTCGGTCACGGCTTTCATGGCCCCGAAGCTAACAGTTCCTAATCATATTAGGCAAACAATTATTTCTCCTAGGTATGCTGGGGCGGAGCCGACGGGGCGAGCACAGCGGAACAGCGGGAGGTGGCGCCCATGGCGCGCGCGGGACTGACGGTCGAGCGGCTGACCGAGGCGGCGGCCGATCTGGCGGACGAGGTGGGCTTCGAGAACGTCACCGTGGCCGCGCTCGCCCGGCGCTTCGGCGTGAAGGACGCGAGCCTCTACGCCCACCTCAAGAACGCGGCGGAGCTGCGGCTCAGGATCGCGCTGGTGGCCGTGGACGAGTTCGCGGAGCGAGTCGGCACGGCGGTGGCGGGCCGGGCGGGCAAGGAGTGCCTCGTCGCGTTCGCCGACGCCTACCGGGCGTTCGCGCTGGAACGCCCCGGCCTCTACACGGCCACCCAGCTGCGGATCGAGCCGGTGCCCTCGCCCCCTCCCCCGGCGTATCTCCGCACCATCGAGCTGACGTACGGGATGCTCCGGGCGTACGGCCTCTCGGAGCCGGACCTGACCGACGCCGTACGGCTGCTGCGCAGCACCTTCCACGGCTTCAGCACGCTGGAGGTCAACGGCGGATTCGCGGCCGACCGTGACGTCCAGGCGTCCTGGGAGCGGACCGTCGAAGCGCTCCATGTCCTGCTGGAGCACTGGCCGCGTGCGGCGGCCACGGCGCCCACTGGCGCGGCCTCACCTCATAGGGTTACGTAGGGCCCGGTCGACCGACACGATTTGGAGTTCGCCGATGGTGCACGACAGGGCCGGGCAGCCGGCGCAGCCCGAAGATCTGGTGGACGTGGCACGGCTGGTGACGGCCTATTACGCGCTGCATCCGGATCCTGCCGAGCCCGCGCAGCGGGTCACATTCGGTACGTCGGGGCACCGCGGCTCCGCCCTGGTGGCGGCGTTCAACGAGGACCACATCGCGGCCACCACCCAGGCCATCTGCGACTACCGGACCCGGCAGGGGACGGACGGGCCGCTGTTCCTGGGCGCCGACACCCACGCCCTGTCCGAGCCGGCCCGGGTCACGGCGCTGGAGGTACTGGCAGCCAACGGCGCGACCGTCCTGATCGACTCCGACGACGGCTACACGCCCACCCCCGCCGTGTCGCACGCGATCCTGACGTACAACCGGGGCCGCACCGGGGGCCTCGCCGACGGCATCGTCGTCACGCCGTCGCACAACCCGCCGGCCGACGGCGGGTTCAAGTACAACCCGCCCAACGGCGGCCCGGCCGGCTCGGACGCCACCTCCTGGATCCAGGACCGCGCCAACGCCCTGATCGAGGCGGGCCTCAAGGAGGTCCGCCGGATCCCGTACGCGCGGGCGCTGGCCGCCGACACCACGGGGCGGCACGACTTCCTGGGCCGGTACGTCGACGACCTGCCGTCGGTCCTGGACCTGGACGCGGTCCGCGCGGCCGGGATCCGGATCGGCGCGGATCCGCTGGGGGGCGCGTCCGTTGCGTACTGGGGCCGTATCGCGGAGCGGCACCGGCTCGACCTCACGGTGGTGAACCCGCTCGCCGACCCGACCTGGCGGTTCATGACGCTGGACTGGGACGGCAAGATCCGGATGGACTGCTCGTCGCCGCACGCGATGGCCTCGCTGATCGCGCAGCGCGACAAGTACACCATCGCCACCGGCAACGACGCCGACTCCGACCGGCACGGCATCGTCACGCCGGACGGCGGTCTGATGAATCCCAACCACTATCTGGCCGTCGCCATCCAGTACCTCTACGCGCACCGTGACAGCTGGCCGGCCGGTACGGGCATCGGCAAGACCCTGGTCTCCTCCTCGATGATCGACCGGGTCGCCGCCGACCTCGGCCGGACGCTCGTCGAAGTGCCCGTGGGATTCAAGTGGTTTGTCGACGGTCTGTACGACGGGAGTCTGGGCTTCGGCGGCGAGGAGAGCGCCGGCGCGTCGTTCCTGCGCCGTGACGGGAGCGTGTGGACGACCGACAAGGACGGCATCCTGCTCGCCCTGCTGGCCTCCGAGATCACCGCGGTCACGGGCTCCACCCCCTCTCAGCACTACGCGGCGCTCGCCGACCGCTTCGGCGCCCCGGCCTATGCCCGCGTGGACGCCCCCGCGACGCGGCAGGAGAAGGCGGTCCTCGCGAAGCTGTCGGCCGACCAGGTCACCGCCGACACCCTGGCGGGCGAGCCCATCACCGCCGTCCTCACCGAGGCGCCGGGCAACGGGGCGGCGATCGGCGGCCTGAAGGTGTGCACCGACAGCGCCTGGTTCGCGGCGCGTCCGTCGGGCACCGAGGACGTGTACAAGGTGTACGCGGAGAGCTTCCGCGGCCCCGAGCACCTCGCTGAGGTGCAGGAGGAGGCGAAGACGCTGGTGTCCACGGCCCTGCGCGCGACGGCCTGACGCGAGGCCGCCCGCGGGGGCGGGCCCACGAAGTATCGGCCCGGCCCGCGACGCCTCTCACCCCTGGGCCGTGTCCGACAATCCCGGCCGGTCGGCGACGCCTGGCACGGCAGCGCACCGCGTTGTCGTCGGACGGCACCGTAGGCCCAGTCCGAGCCCGGCCCTCCGCCTCGCGGTGCACGGCACCAGACCAGTCACTCCATGACGGGCGCCGGCCCCGCCGGGCTGCTGGTACCGCTCTCGACGGTCGACATCGTCGACACGGGCTCGGGCGCGTCAGTGGACTTCCCGGACGCCCGGCGTCCGCGCGCCGGCGATGTCGACCGCCCTGGCCTGCGGGCGGACGGAGCTGCCTGTCGGGTGCGGCCCAGGGCCGTGGAACGTACTCCCCCCGCGCCCGCTCCCTGACGAACCATCAACATCGTTGTCATGCAGTGGTGTTCAGTCACCGACCGGCCGGGGCGACCTCCACCGCGAGGTCGTTGTCGACCGTGTAGTACGGACGCACCGTCACCCCGCCGAGCGTGGCGGCCGGGTAGACGAAGACCGTCTTGCGGTCCGCGACGTCGTCCAGCAGGCGGGCCACCCGGATTCGCGGCGCGTCGGCGGCCGGGCGGACGTAGACGTCCCAGATCGCCGGTGCCGCTCCGGCCCCGCCCTGTCCGCCGTCCGCCGACAGGTCCCGGTAGTCGACGGTGAACGCGAAGTCCTGGTCCCCCTCGGGCCGGAGCGTGATCCGCCGCTCGGCGCCGTCACGGCCCCGCCGGTGCAGCGACGCCGCCGCGCCCTCCCCCAGCCGGGCGCCGAACAGCCGCGCCGTCACGGTCATCGAGTCGCCCGAGAAGTCGATGCGCCCGGCCTCCGCGTGCGTGGCACGCAGCCAGGCCCGTACGGCGAGACGGCCGTCCTTGGTGACGTACGGGATCCGGACGGCCAGCGGCGACGCCCGGCCGTCGCCGGCGCCGGACACCAGCGCGCGCAGATCGCGCAGGCCGGGCAGCAGCGGTAGGCGCTCCTCCCCCGGCGCGCCCAGGACGTACATGTCCCAGCGGCCCTCCTCAAGTGCGGGTGCCACGTCCAGGACGGCCCGCCACCGGTCCTGGCCCGCGGGCTCCAGCGCGACGACGCGGCCGGTCTCCTGCTCCGACCGCCCCTTCGGCGGGCGCGGTCGGAGCAGCAGCCGGGGCCGCGCGGTGTCGGGCAGCGGCATCGTCACGCTCACGACGAACCGCCCCTCGGCGTCGACGGTCGCGTCCGCGCGCGGCTTGTCCACCGGCCCGTTCGGTCCGTCTTTCGTACCGCCGTTCGTACCGCCGTTCATCGCCGGGCCTTCCGTACGGTCCGCACGACGCTGCTGGCCGCGACGAGCGCGGTGTCCTTCGCCGCGTAGCCCCCGCTCACCAGCGCGTGGTCCGTGCCGCGCGCCGGTTGCCGGCCGTCGCGCCGGGCCGCCAGCAGTTCCTCGAACAGCCGCTCGGCCTGGGCCACGACGGGGCCGGGGGCGTAACGGCGGGAGTTCTCCAGCGCGGTGCGCCCCATCCGGCGGCGCAGTTCGTCGTCGCGTACGAGGTCCAGCAGGGCGCCGGCCAGCGCGTCCCGGTCGCCGACCGGGACCAGCCGGCCGTCCTCACCGGGGGTGATGATCTCGCCGGGGCCGTACTCGCAGTCGGTGCTCACGACGGGCAGCCCGCAGCGCATCGCCTCGACGATGGTCATGCCGAACGGCTCGAAGTTGGAGGTGGCCGCTCCGATCGAGCCCTTGACCCACTCGGCTTCCATCGGTGTCACGGCGCCCATCAGAAATACGTTGTTGTGCAGGCCGAGCCGGTCGATGAGCCCGCGCAGCCTCTCCCGCTCCTCGCCCTTGCCGTAGATGCGCAGTTGCCAGTCGGGGTGCTCGGCGGCGACCGCGGCGAAGGCTTCGATCAGCAGGTCGAACCGCTTCACGGGCACCAGCCGTCCGGCGGCCATCACGACGCGCTCGCGGCCGTCGGCCGGCGGGAGGGTCGGGGCGGGGACACTGTTGGGCAGCGCCCGCACGTGTACGCCCGGCAGCCGCATCTTGCGCCGGTAGGCGGCGGCGTCGGCCTCCGTCACGGGGGTGATCGCGTCCAGGCGCGGGTAGACCCGGCGCAGCGCGTTGCGCAGGCGCGGCGGGTGGTTGTTGAGCGTGAGGTGTTCCTGTCCGACGCGTACCGTCCGCTCGGGGGCCTGGAGGGCGAGGTGCACGTTGAGCCCGGGGCGGGTGCCCACGACGACGTCGGCGTCGAGCGATGCCAGCGCTTCGCCGATGCGCTCGTCGGTGAGCGCGCTGTACTGGCGGTAGCGGTACTCGGACGAGGGGAAGATCTTCGCCGGTGTCAGATGCCGCGGGTCGTTCTTCTCGTGCCGCAGATCCACCAGCGGACGCAGCCGCACGCGCGGGTCGGGTGTGAGGTTCGGCCGCTCCCGGTGCCGGAGAGCCGAGATGATCTCCACGTCGTGCCGATCAGCCAGCGCGCGAGCCAAGTTGAACGTGGTCGTGATCGTCCCTCCTATCCCATACGCGTTGTGTATAAGAAATGAGATCTTCATGCCGTGCATGACGGGTTGCGCCCGATGAAGGTTGCTCGCGTAACCCCTTGGTAAGAAGAAAGGCGCCTCGCCGTGACCGGGCCGGCTGACGCGCCGTCGGATGCGGACCATGCGCGAGACCGCCGGAGCATTTGCCGCATTACGCTGTTTTACCGGCAATATGATCGGGAAGGCGGCCCTGTGGACCGACCCCGCACTGCTGTCGAGGCAGCACGAGAAGGAGCGACCATGACCGCGGTACCCGACATCACGCTGAACAACGGGGTGGAGATCCCCCAGCTCGGCTTCGGCACCTTCCAGATCCCCTCGGCCGACACCCGGGAGGCGACGCTGGCGGCGCTGGAGGTCGGCTACCGGCACATCGACACCGCGCAGATGTACGGCAACGAGAAGGAGGTCGGCCAGGCGGTACGCGACTCCGGGCTCGACCGGGGCGACATCTTCGTCACCAGCAAGCTGAACAACCCCTTCCACGCCCCCGACGCCGCGCACGCCGCGTTCGACCAGAGCCTTGAGGACCTCGGGCTGGAACATCTCGATCTCTTCCTGATCCACTGGCCGCTGCCCGGCGTCGGGGACTTCGTGGAGACCTGGAAGGCGCTGGAGGAGATCTACCGCTCCGGCCGGGTGCGCGCCATCGGTGTCTCCAACTTCCAGCCGAACCACCTCCGCCGCCTCATGGCCGGCTCCGTGGTGGTTCCCGCCGTCAACCAGATCGAGGCGCACCCGTATCTGACCCAGGACGAGGTCAGGGCGTTCAACGCCGAACAGGGCATCGCGACCGAGGCCTGGTCCCCCATCGCCAAGGGCAGGGTGCTGGAGGACCCGATCATCGCCCGTATCGCGAACGAGGCCGGCCGCACACCCGCGCAGGTCGCGCTCCGCTGGCACATCCAGCGCGGCGACATCGTCTTCCCGAAGTCGGTGACCCGCAAGCGGGTCGAGGAGAACTTCGCCCTGTTCGACTTCGAGCTGGGCGAGGCCGACATGGCCGACATCTCGGCCCTGAACCGGAACGAGCGCACCGGCCCCGACCCCGACCTCATGAACGGCTGACGCCCGGCCCCCTGCCCGGTCCATGACCGATGTTCCAACTCCGCAACCGTGGTCGGAGATCGGTCCGCGCATACGGCAAAATCTGTCGCATGACCGAACAACGGGGCAGCGCACCACCACAGAGCGCCACGGACGAGACCCTCGCGGCTCTGGCTGTCCGCCTCCGCGCGTCGGACACCGGCGGCTGGACGCGGGACGCCACCCGGGCGCTGGTCGTCCGGCTCGGCTGGGGCTGGAGCGACAGTCCCGTCGTGGCCACCGGCCGCTCCACCGGTGACGCGCGGCTGCGCCCGGTCGGGAAGTACGAGGAGCGTCACGTGAGCGGGGAGGCGTACGTCGAACTGGCCGTCCCCGTACGGCACGCCGAGCCGGACGCCGCCTCCCAGGCGGAGGCGTTCCGGATCGCGAAGGACGAGCTGACCGGCGCGCTGGGCGAACCGTCGATCATGGGTGTGCACGGCAGGCTCGCGCCGTTCCTCGGCACCGTGGGGAGCTGGGGCTCGCCGTACCTGCGCTGGCGCGGTGAGTCGGACACGCTCGAACTGCGCGCGGGGCGGACGGGGCCCGAACTGGTCCTTCAGCCGACCGATCCGGCGGAGAGCTGGTTCGTACGCCAGGGGAACGGCGAGGAGCACGGGATAACCGGCTTCTTCGGCTTCCGGTCCGACCCGTCGAACGGGGGTCTGACCTTCCCCGGCGGCTGGCGGGCCCACAGCTGGGAGTCGGTGACCAGGGCGCTCGCCGCCTTCCTGACCACGCTGCCGGCGGAGACGACCGCGCTCCGGACCCCGATGTGGATGCCGATCTACGGCCGCATCAAGGGGAAGGGCGCACCGATCCTGTTCGACATCGACTGCGGGGACCGGCTGATGATCGCCTCCTTCGCGGACGAGGAGATCGATCCGGCGTCGCTGGGCTGGGGCACGGCGGCCGAGTACCCGACGACCGGCCGTCCCTGGCCCGACGCCCGCCACCCGCGGCTGCGCATCGACGCGGGCGGTCCCGGCGAGCCCTCCGGCGAGGCGCTGGCCGGGACGATCGTGGCGACCGCCCGGGCGATGGGCGTGGAGTCTCCCGAGGACCTGCTGATCGGCACCGAGGCCGGGGACGTGGGCGAGTACCGCGTGACGTACTACGGGCTGGGTCTGTCGATGGCGTGAGCGGCGATTCGCGTGGACCGGTCACGGTGGCCTCATCATCGTTGACCGGTCACCGTGCAGTGATCAACTCACCGCCGCTGTGGGAGACTTGCCGCATGACGGCAGGGACGCCCAAACCTCAGGTGGACACCGGCAAGCCGCACCCGGCGCGGGTCTACGACTGGCTGCTCGGCGGCAAGGACCACTACGAGGTCGACCGTCTGGTGGGCGAGAGACTGCCGCCCGAGTCCAAGGACGGCGCCCGCCAGAACCGGGCGTTCATGCACCGCGCCGCCGCCTGGCTGTCCGGCGCCGGAGTCACACAGTTCCTCGACATCGGCACCGGCATCCCCACCGAGCCCAACCTGCACCAGATCGTCCAGGCGTCCACGCCGGCCGCGCGCGTCGTCTACGCCGACAACGACCCCATCGTCCTGCGTCACGCCGAGGCCCTGCTCGTGAGCACGCCCCAGGGCTCGACCGACTACATCCAGGCCGATGTGCGCAAGCCGCAGGACATACTGCGACACGCCCGCGCCACCCTGGACTTCGACCGGCCGATCGCGCTGTCGCTGATCGCGCTCATGCACTTCGTCCCGGACGACCAGGGCCCGTACGACATCGTCTCCAGCCTGGTCGACGTCCTGCCGTCGGGCAGCTATCTGGTGCTGTCGCACGCCGCGTCCGACATCGTCCCTGAGCTGTCGGACAAGGTCGTCGCCGAGTACGCGAAGGGCGGCATCAGGCTGGGATTCCGTACCCACGCCGGGGTCGGCCGCTTCTTCGACGGTCTCGAACTGGTCGACCCCGGACTGGTGACGGCGCCCTCGTGGTTCAAGGACACGGACGCTCCCGCCGAGGAGATGAGCGGCATCTACGCGGGCGTGGCCCGCGTCCCGTAACGCGATTCGCGTAACCGGCGGCTCGTGCGCGGCGGCGACGCGTCCGGGTCGCTGCACTCTCGCGCGGCCCGGTGCGGCTTACGCTGCGGTGGCTCCACTGCCGTCCAGCGGGAACGAGGTGCTGTGGGATGCCGACGACCATGCGCAAGTGGGCATGGCTGCCCGTCCTGGTCCTTGGGCTCGGGCTCTACTTCCTCGTACAGGGCACCCTCATCGACACCGGCAATGTCAACTACGTACCGTCCATGATCCTGTTGGGCGCGGTCGTCGTCCCCCTCGCCTTCCTGACCTTCGTCGCCGGGCGTACGGGCGAGTGGCGGATCGGGCCGTTCGTGCTGGCGATCGCGGCGCTGTTCGGCGGCGTGGTCGGGATCGTGACCGCCGGACGGCTGGAGTTCGACACACTCCGCGGCCTGGGCACCTCGACCCTGATCGGCATCGGCCTGATCGAGGAGTCGTGCAAGCTCATCGTGCCGGTACTGATCCTGGTGTGGCAGTGGCGGCGCGGCACCGTGCACGTCGCGGACGGGCTGCTCATCGGGGTCGCGGCGGGGATGGGGTTCGCCGCGCTGGAGACGATGGGGTACGCCTTCACGGCGCTGCTGGCGTCCCAGGGGAACATCGGGGACGTCGAGGAGACCCTGTTCCTGCGCGGGCTGACCTCACCCGCCGCCCACATGGCGTGGACCGGGCTCATCTGCGGAGCGCTGTGGGCGGCCGTGGCGGCGCGGTGGTCGCTCGCCGCCACCGTACGACTCGTGATCACCTTTGTGTTCGCGGTCGCCCTGCACGCGCTGTGGGACGGTGTCACCGGGCGCGCCGCGTACTTCCTCCTGGCCGCGGTCTCGCTCGGCTGGCTCCTCGTCGAACTCCACCGGAGCAACACCCTGACCTGGGACAGCCCGTCCGGAAGCGTACGACGCCCGTGAGGGCGCGCTAGGTTGGCACCCATGTACTCCACCCAGGTCTCCCGGCGTGTACGGGCCCCGCGAGCGGTTGTCTACCGAGCCCTGCTGGACGGCGACGCGGTCGCAAAATGGCGCGTGCCCGCCGGTATGAGCAGTCAGGTGCATGAGTTCGACGGCCGGGAGGGCGGGCGGTTCCGTGTCTCGCTCACCTACGACGCGCCGACGGGCACCGGGAAGTCGGCGCCGAACACCGACACGTACCACGGGCACTTCGAACGCCTCGTACCGGACGAACGGGTCGTGGAGGTCCTTGAGTTCGAGACTCCCGATCCCGCGATGCGCGGCAGCATGATGATCACGACCACGCTCAACGACGTGGACGGCGGTACGGAGGTGGTCCTGCTGCACGAGGGGGTCCCGGACACCGTGCCGACCGCGGACAACGAGACCGGTCAGCGCATGGCACTGGACAATCTCGCCCGGCTCGTCGAAGGGGGCCAGGGCCTGTCTTCAGAGTAGCGCCGTCCGCCCGTAGGGCGGGGCCTGGGCGTCTGGTGCGGTGCATCGCAAGGCGGAGGACCGGCCTCGTACCGGGCCGTACTCGGCCGCGTCCGACAACGCGGCGAGGTGCCGTGCCAGGCGTCGCGGGCCAGGCGGGACTTTGAAGACAGGACCTAGGGCCTGTCTTTTGGATCAGGCCGGATCAGGGAGCGGGGTCTGGTGCGTGCGATCGCAAGGCGGAGGAGGGAGGCATGGCGGAGCCATGCCGACCGACGACATCGCGGCGAGCGTGCGTGCCAGGGACCGCGAGCCCGGCAAGATCCGAAAGACAGGCCCTAGCGGCCGGCCCGGTTGAACCGCGGCGGTACGCGAACGGCTCACGGTGGCGGCCACACGCTACGAGCGGCGGCCGGGTTTGCCGCGCCTGCCGCTCTTCGCCCCGCCCGTACCGCCACCGCGGGAGTTCTTCCCCGTCGGCTTGCCGGCCGCGGGCTTGCGCCGCGCGCCGCCCGCGTCGGAACGCCCTGACTTCGCCTTCGACGCCTGCTGCTCCTGCGCCGGGGCCGGGCGGCGGCCCCGTGAGCTGTTGACGGTGCGCCCCCGGACGATCCCGATGAACTCCTCGACCAGGTCGGTGGTCCGCTCCTCCGGCCACGACAGGGCGACACGCGACTCGGGGGCGCCGGAGACCGGCCGGTAGGTGAGGTCCTTGCGGTGGTGCAGCCGGGCGAGCGACTGCGGGACGACGAGGAGGCCGATGCCCGCCGCGACCAGTTCGACGGCGTCCGCCGTCGTGGCGGGGCGCTCGTTCGCGGGCCGTCCGGGCAGCCGCCCCTCCCAGTCGAGGGTGTCGTCGAGCGGGTGCAGCACGATGTCGTCGGCGAGATCCGCGACGGACACCTCGTCGGCCGCGGCCACCAGGTGGTCCTTCGGGACGACGACCACGGTCGTCTCGGTGTAGAGCGGGATCGCGCTGAGATCGGTCCGGTCGACCGGCAGGCGCAGGAATCCCGCGTCCGCGCCGCCCGCGCGCAGCGTGTCGGCCGCTTCCCCCGCCGCCACCGGGGTGAGGGTCAGCGGGATGTCGGGCAGCCGCTCGTTCCAGATCCGCACCCACTTGCCGGGGATCACTCCCGGGACGTACGCGAGGCGGAACATGGGGGACGCGAGGGGTACCTCCGAGCCTGTCACGCCGCAAGGCTACCGGCCGTGGTCGGGAGCCCCGTATCGGCTCGATACTCTTGGCACCATGACGTCGCACCAGACCACCCAGACCATGAAGCCCGCCACGGCGGCGAAGAAACTGGGTGTGTACCTCGAGGCCACCCCCGCCGAATTCCAGGAAGGCGTCGTCTCGCGCGGCGAGTTGAACGCGCTGCAGAGCGATCCGCCCGAGTGGCTGGTGGAGCTGCGGCGCGAGGGCCCGCATCCCCGGCCGGTGGTCGCGGCCAAGCTGGGTGTCTCCATCGCGGGTCTCGCCCGCGGCGGTGTGACCGAGGCCCTCACGACGGAGCAGATCGAGGCGCTCAAGGCGGAGCTTCCCGCGTGGCTGCGGCGTGAGCGCGCCACGCAGGCCGAGGTCCGCAAGGAAGCGGCACGCATCAAGGAGAAGAACGCCGAGCGCGCCGACCAGGCCCGCCGCCCGCGCGCCTGACCGGCGGCGGGACGGCGGCACGGCCGGGCGGGCGGACCCGGCCGCCCGGCACGGGGGCCTACCGGGCGACCGGCCTGGTGCGGTCCGTCAGCAGGGACCAGATCACGAAGACACCGATCGCGATGGCGATCACCGCCCACACGGGCTGGTAGGGCAGCCACATGAAGTTCGCGACGATGCTCACGGCCGCCATGCCCACTCCGAGCACCCGCGCCCACGACGCGCCGCTCATGATGCCCAGCCCGGTGAGGACCAGGAGCACGCCCACCACCAGATGGATCCAGCCCCACGAGGTCAGGGTGAACTGGTACGTGTAGCTGCCGTTGAGCGTGTACACGTTGTCGCGCGCGATGCTGACGACACCGTTCAGAACGGCCAGGACGCCGTCCACGAACAGCAGCACTCCGGCGAACATCGCGCCGCCGGTCGCCCACGTACTGTGTCCCTTTCCGGACCGTGTGTGATGTGCCCCCGAAGGGGACGCGGTCTGTGCCATCAGAGCCTCCTCGGCCGAGTGCGTGGCCCGCTCTCCGGACCACACCGGCATGGGGCCGACAATCCGCCGCCCGCGCCCCCACGACCACCCGGACTGGTCCGTTCGGGTGAACGGTCACGGACCGGGACGGCGCGACGGCACGGACCCGCTGTCACGACACGCTTCCGGACTCTCACGGAGAGTCACTCCTGGATGTGGATGGTGAGCGCCGGACAGACGGAGGCGGCGTGGCGGGGGTGGTGCGGTTCTCCAACTGCATTGGAGCGCCGAGCTGTTGGTGGTGCCACCGCGCCACTACCCACGGCGTACACGCCCTCGGCCGCCCGGCAACGGGAGTCGCGGACCAGGCGGACTCCGCGCCCGATGTGCAGCTCGGTCAGCAACTCGGCTGCGCGGTGGCCCAGTTGGTTCGCCATGAGGGCGTGCTGGGGCCCCACGACGGTGACGTCCAGGCCCAGGGGTGCGTGGTGATCAGGCGGGGGTGCGGGTCAGGTGGAAGTCGTGATCAGGGACGGGTGACGGGTGCCAGCCACAGCCCGACGATGGCGTCGATCAGGCCGGTCCCGGCGTCGCGCCAGCTCGACCGGGGAGTGGCGGCGCCGAGCGCGAGCGCCCGTTCCCGCTCGGCGCACATGTGGACCATCAGCTGACGGGCCATGTCACCGCGCTCCGCCTGTACTTCGGAGGACAAGTAGGGCAGGCACTCGTCGAGTCCCTGGATGATCCGGTGCAGCGAGGTCGAGTCGAGCGTATCGGTGACCACGACCGCGCGCAGGCCCGGGTCGGTCATGGCCTGCGCGGCGAACCGCGCGTACCACGTGGGGCTCCCGAGCTCCGCGAGGTGATCGGTGATCGGGCGCACCAGACAGGCCACCCAGTCCCGTACGTCGGAGGAGTCCCCGGCCTCGATCACCATCCGCAGCCGGAGCTGCTCGACCGGCAGCGCGTGCTTGCGGACGATGGCCCGTACGAGGTCCGTCTTCGTACCGAAGTGGTAGCCGACCGCCGCGTTGTTTCCCTGGCCTGCCGCTTCACTGACCTGGCGGTTGGAAACCGCGAACACTCCGTGCTCGGCGAACAGCCGCTCCGCTGTGACGAGGATCAACTCGCGCGTCGCGTCGGCCCGTTCGCCGCGGCCGGTCTTCCCCGTCACGGGCACGAGCCGGCACTTCGCGCGGGAGGGGGATCCATCGCGCCTCCTGATGGCCGGCTCCGGCGTACGTGATCAGTGAACCGCGCCCCGTCTTCTCATGCAAGCGACTGACTTAACCTCGACGCGGACGCGAACGGCGTATTCGGCAGTTCATCGCCCGGCTAACGGAGTGGTCTCTCCCGCCGTCCCGTTATCGAGGGGCACCCGATGTGTATAGACGCAGAGTCCGAAGTACCCCTGCAGAAAGGGAAGACCCATGCGTCTCCGTACGACAGTCGCCGCCACCGCGCTCGCCGCTCTCACCCTTCTGGGCAGCGCGAGTGCCGCCTCAGCCGGCGAGCGGGGCGAGGAGCACGACGGCACCAACATCGTGAACAGCGAGATCGTCAACACCTGGATCGAGGACAGCTTCAACACCATCATCGTCTTCGGCAACCAGTTCTAAGACTTCTCGTATGTAGCCGGCCTCTCGTGGTGATCCGCGAGGGGCCGGTGGACGTCCGTGGGGACCGGCCACCGGCCCTCTCCCCCGGCCGGTCTCAGAGCGAGCCGGGGACGACGAACAGGCACCAGGTGACCAGGGGGCCCACCACGGCGATCCCGAGACCCCAGGTCATGAGCCGGCGGAAGACCAAGTCCCGCTGATCGGTCGGGGTGTTCGCGGTGATCAGCGCGCCGCTGGTGGAGAAGGGCGACGCGTCCACCACCGACGCGGATATGGCCAGCGCGGTGATGAGACCCACGGCTCCCACCTGGCCGGTGAGCAGGAACGGCACGGCCAGGGGGATCAGGGCCCCGAGCATGCCGGTGGTCGAGGCGAAGGCCGACACCACGGCGCCGATGAGGCAGATCAGCAGGGCGCCGAGGAGCGGGGCCTGGATGTCCGCCACCCGTTCGCCGAGGTAGTCGATGGTGCCCATGCGCTCCATCTGGCTGACGTAGGTGACGATGCCGCAGACCAGCAGCACGGTGGACCACGCGCAGCGGTCCACGGCGCCCTTGGCCGACTGCGGGGCGACCAGGGACAGGACGACCGCGACGGTGAGCGCCATCAGGCCCACGTCCAGGTCGAAGAAGAGCGCTCCGGCGACCAGGCCGAGGATCCCGAGTAGGGTCAGCGCGCGCGGAAGGTCGAGGCCCGGGGGCTCCGGCGAGGGGGTCCCGCCGCTCGCTTCCGTGCCGCCGCCCCGCTCAGCCACACCGTCGCCGGCGCCGTCCCCGTCCGTCGTCGCGATTCGCCCGAGCAACTGCCGGCCGCCGAAGATCAGGAAGATGATGACGCATAGGCCGACATTGAAGAGGAACGACGCCGTGAACAGCAGCGCGGGGTTGCCGGGGAGGTCGTTGCGTTCGACCACGTTGTTGGTGATGCCGCCGAACACGCCGATCGGCGAGAAGCCCCCGGCACTGGCCCCGTTGGCGATGAACAGCCCCATGAGCACGGGGCTTATGCCGTGCGACGCGGCGAAGCCGAGCCCGATCGGCGCCACGATCCCGACCGCCGCCGGCGTGACCGCGCCGACCGCCGTGAGGACCGCGGTGACCAGGAACATGACCCAGGGGATGAGGGCGATCCGGCCGCGTACCGCCTTCACGGCCGCGTTGACGAGCCAGTCGACCGTGCCGTTGCTCTTCGCGATCCCGAACAGCAGGGTCACGCCGACCAGCACGACGAAGAGGTCGCCGGGGAAGCCGGAGAAGATGTCGTCCGTGGACTCGTCCACCACCGTGGAGCCGACGATGAACGCCGCCACGATGGCGAGCACGCCGAGGTGGACCGAGGAGAAGGTCGCGAGGGCGAAGATCAGTACCAGGGCGATGATGGAGATGACTTGATCTGACACGAGGGCTCCCTTGCCGTCGGCCGAAGGGCATGTCGCGTTGCATCAGGGCGCGTCGGCGCGGCACGGGAGGTGCGCGCGGCACCGGAGATGCCGGAGTGCGAGGCGGCGCGCGAACGGTCCGCCCAGGTCCCGGACCGGGTCCCGGAGAAGCCCAGGAATGGGTGAATCATTCCGCCAGACGGAAATCGATTTCCGCAGTGGGGAGTATTGAAGGGGTTTTCCGGCGGCGTCAAGGGTCCTGCCGGAATCCCTCCGGACGGACAATGCGGCGGCGAGGCGGCCGGACCCTCTCGCTGTACGGCGCGGCACGGACGGTCCGGCCCTCGTCGCACGGACCGTCTCGGGTCGGCCAAGTCCGCTGCCGGACGGGCCCGTTCACCTCTCGCGTGAGTGGCCCAGCGCCGCGCTGACCTGCCGCGCCGTCTCGCTCACGAGCGCGCCGTGCACGGCGGTCGACTCCGGGGTCATCCGGCTGGTCGGCATGTTGACGCTGATGCTCGCGACCGGCGTGCCCGACTCGCCGAGGACCGGGGCCGCGACGGCGGAGACGTCGGAGCGCCATTCGCCGGTGTTGGTGGCGTACCCGCGCTCCCGGATCCGCGCCAGTTCGGCGCGCAGCACCTCCCGGTCGGTGACGGTGGCGTCGGTGAACTCCTCCAGCCCACCGGCGAGTTGACGCTCAATCACCTCCGGCGGGCTGGCGGCGAGCACGGCCTTGCCGTTCGCCGAGGCGTGGATGGGCAGATGGATGCCCAGGGGCAGGATGATCCGTACCGCCTTCGAGGTCTCCAGCCGCTCAATCAGCACCACATTGTCACCGTCCGGGACGGTCAGATGGACCGTCTCGTCGGTGCGTCTGCGCAGGTCCTCCATGAGCGGCACGGCCACGTCGCGCAGGCTCAGCTCACCGGTGGCGCGCCGGCCGACCTGGAGGGCCTTGATGGTCAGGACCCAGCGGGTGACCTCACCCGCGGCCGGGCGGATCCAGCCCGCGGTGTGCAGCGTGCGCAGTGCCCGCTGCGCGGAACTCTTGGGCAGGTCGAGGGCGCGGGCGAGGTCGGCGACACCCACCGGCTGACGTGCGGCGACCTCTTCCAGCACCCGAAGCGCGTTGAGAACGCTCTGCATCCGTTGACTCCCGAGTGGTCGGCTCCTATAGTCCGTGTGCCATCAGACGACACATCGTGCCACATTGTGGCACAGATTCCAAGGGGGTTGACCCTTGTGACCACTCGCACCGGGCGGCACTTCTTGCAGATCCCGGGCCCGACCAACGTCCCCGACCAGGTGCTCCGCGCCATGTCGGCGCCGACGATGGACCATCGGGGCCCCGAATTCGCCGCGTTCACCACGGACTTGCTCACCCGCCTCGGACCGGTCTTCGGCACCACCGGACCCGTCGTGGTCTTCCCCGGCTCCGGCACCGGCGCCTGGGAGGCCGCACTCGTCAACACCCTCAGCGCCGGTGACCGGGTCCTGCACGTGGAGACCGGCCACTTCGCCACGCTCTGGCAGCGCATGGCCACCGAACTCGGTCTCCACGTCGACTTCCTGCCGGGCGACTGGCGGCACGGCGCCGACCCGGAGGCCGTCGCCGGACACCTGGCGGCCGACACCGCCCATACGGTCAAGGCCGTCTGTGTCGTGCACAACGAGACATCGACCGGTGTCACCAGCCGGGTCGCCGAGATCAGGCGGGCGATGGACGCGACGGGACACCCGGCGCTGCTCCTCGTCGACACCATCTCCTCGCTCGGCTCGATCGACTACCGGCACGACGAATGGGGCGTCGACGTCACGGTGGCCGGCTCCCAGAAGGGGCTGATGCTGCCACCGGGCCTGAGCTTCAACGCGGTCAGCGCGAAGGCCCTCGCCGCCTCCCGCACCTCGCGGCTGCGCACCTCGTACTGGGACTGGGGGCCGGTCATCGAGGCCAACAGCCGTGGCTTCTTCCCGTACACCCCCGCCACCAATCTCCTCTACGGGCTCGACGAGGCACTGCGGATGCTCGCGGACGAGGGACTGCCCGCGGTGTTCGCGCGGCACGACCGGCATGCCGCCGCCACCCGAACGGCCGTGCGCGGCTGGGGACTTGAGGTGCTGTGCGTCGACGAACGGGAGCATTCGTCCGCGCTGACGGCGGTCCTCGTACCCGAGGGTGTCGACGCCGACAAGGTCCGGCGGATCATCCTCGACCGGTTCGACATGTCCCTGGGCGCCGGGCTCGGCAGGCTCGCGGGACGGATCTTCCGGATCGGCCACCTCGGGCACTTCAACGACCTGACGCTCGCGGGCACCCTCGCCGGGGTGCAGATGGGCCTTCGGCTGGCGGGCGTACGGGTGGATCCCGGCGGACTGACAGCGGCGCTGGACGTCCTGGGCGCGGAGTGAACACGGATCACCGAGGAGGTTGCCGAGCATGACCGTCACCGGGGCCGGGCGCCCCACCCACGACAGCGCGCGGAGCCAGGAGCTGGCCCGCGGTCTCCAGCGGGACCTGGCGAAGGATCTCGACGGGGAGGTTCAGTTCGACGACTACACACGGCAGTTGTTCGCCCGGGACGCGAGCATGTACGCCATCACCCCGCTCGGGGTCGTCTTCCCCCGGCACGCCGACGACGTCGCCGCAGCGGTCGCCGCCGCCGCTGCCCACGGGGTGTCCGTGGTACCGCGCGGCGCCGGGACGAGTCTGGCCGGCCAGACGGTGGGCCCCGGCCTGGTCCTGGATCTGTCCCGGCACATGAACCGCATCGTGGAGCTGGACGCCGGCAGCGGTACGGCGCTGGTCGAGCCCGGAGTCGTACAGGACCAGCTCAACCGTGCCGCGAGCCCGTGGGGGCTGATGTTCGGCCCGGACACCTCAACCAGCAACCGGGCCACCATCGGCGGGATGATCGGCAACAACTCGGCCGGCAGCGGATCGGTGCGTCACGGCATGACCATCGACCACGTGCGCGAACTCGACGTGGTGCTCTCCGACGCGAGCCGGATCCGGCTGGACCGCGTCGACGAGGCCGAACGCGCGCGCCGGGCCACCCGGCCCACGCTGGAGGGCGCGCTCCACCGCGAACTGCCGGAGATCGTACGGGCCAACGCGACCGCCATCGCGGAGGGCTTCCCCGCCCACTGGCGCCGGGCCTGCGGCTACCGGCTCGACCGGCTGGCGCGCGAGGACAGCTTCTTCGACCTGGCCAAGTTCGTCGTCGGCTCGGAGGGGACGCTGGCCGTCGCCACCAGCGCGCTGGTCGATCTGGTGCCCAGGCCGAGCCGTACGGTCATCGCCGTCGGCCACTTCACCTCCGTGGCCGGAGCGATCGACGCGACACAGGACGCGCTGGCCTGCGATCCGGCGGCCGTGGAGCTGATGGACCGGACGATCCTCGACCTGTCCCGCCGCAAGATCGAGTACGCGGCGCTCGGCGACCTGCTGAACGGAGAGCCCGAGGCGCTGCTCTTCGTCTCCTTCAGCGGTGACGACGAGGACGACCTGCTGGCACGGTTGAAGCGGCTCACCACGCTGTGGTCCCGGCACGGGCACGGCTACCACACCCTGCGCGCGGTCACCCCGGCCCAGCAGTCGTCCCTGCTGAAGGTCCGCAAGGCAGGTCTCGGTCTGCTGATGGCGGCCAGCGAGGGCACCCGGCGCCCGCTGGCGTTCGTCGAGGACACCGCGGTCGACCCCGTCCATCTCGGCGACTACACACGGAGGTTCAAGGAAGTCCTCGACCGGCACGGGATGACGGCCGGCTTCTACGGCCACTGCTCGGTCGGCTGTCTGCACATCCGGCCGTTCCTCGACCTGGCCGACCCGGCGGACGTGGTGAAGATGCGCGGCGTCGCCGTCGAGATCAAGGATCTGGTCGCCGAGTACGGCGGGGTGAACTCCAGCGAACACGGCGACGGGCTGGCACGCAGCGAGTTCAACCGGGAGATCTTCGGTGACCGGCTGTACGAGGCGATGCGCCAGGTCAAGAAGCTGTTCGACCCCGGCAACGTGCTCAACCCCGGCAAGATCGTGGACGCGCAGCCGATGACGGAGAACCTTCGGGACGCGGCGCTGCCGCCCGCCGGACCCCTGCGGACCCGGCTCTCCTTCGAGGTCATCGGCAAGGGCGCGGGATCGGGCCCGGCCTCCGCCGACGGCACCGGCGCGATGCGCGCGGCGGCGGACCGGTGCATGAACATCGGGCTGTGCCGCAAGTCCGGCAGCGGCACCATGTGCCCCTCGTACATGGCCACTCGCAAGGAGGAGGATTCCACCCGCGGCCGGGCCGCCGCCCTCGTCAAGGCGCTGTCCGAACCCGACCCGCGCGCCGCGCTGGGCGACGAGCGCCTGCACGAGGTCCTCGACCTGTGTCTGATGTGCAAGGCGTGCAAGAGCGAATGCCCGCTCGGTGTCGACATGGCCACCCTCAAGAGCGAGGCGCTCTCGCACCACCACGACCGCCACGGAGTGCCGCTGCGCTCCCGCCTCTTCGGTTCGATCCGGCTGCTGAACCGGCTGGGCTCCGCGACCGCGCCGCTGTCCAACCTGCCGGGGCGCAGCGCGCTGCTGCGCCGGCTGATGGACCGTACGGTGGGCATCGCCCCTGCGCGGCCGCTGCCGGTCTTCGTACGCCACAACCTGTCGCGCTGGTTCCGGCGCCGCAGGCCCGCCGCCGGCCACGCGGTCACCCAGGGCACCGTCACCTATCTCGCCGACTCCTTCACCACGTTCACCGAGCCGGACATCGGCCGGGCCGCCATCCGCCTTCTGGAGCAGGCGGGTTGGGATGTACGGCTGGAGAGCGGCGTCTGCTGCGGCCGGTCCAGCCTCTCCAAGGGCCTGGTGGACGACGCGAAGGACAAGGCCCGCCGTCTCGCGGACACGCTGAGCACGTCGACCGAGGCCGGTTCGCCGGTCGTGGGCTGCGAGCCCTCGTGTCTGATGACACTGCGCGACGAGCATCTGTCCCTGCTGCCGGACGATCCCGCGGTCAAGGACATCGCCGGGAGGGTGCGCCAGGTCGAGGAGCTGCTCGTCGAGGCGATCGACGACGGGCGGCTGCGACCGCGTGAGGACTCCTGGCTCGCCGGGCGCACGCTCGTCTACCACGGCCACTGCCACCAGAAGGCGGAGGTGGGCACGGGCGCGACGGTCGCGCTGCTGAGCCGTATCCCGGGTGTCTCGGTGGTCGAACTCGACGCCGGTTGCTGCGGGATGGCGGGGTCGTTCGGCTTCGAGTCGGAGCACTACGACGTGTCGATGACGGTCGGCGGGGACCGGCTCTTCCCGGCGATCGAGGCCGAGCCGCCGGAGACGGTCGTGGTCGCCACCGGGGTGTCGTGCCGTCAGCAGATCTTCCACGGTACGGCGCGCGACGCGTGGCACCCGGTCCAGCTGCTGTGGGAGGCGGTCACGTCCGGCTGAGTCTGCCGGGCCGGCCGGTGCCCCGTCCGGCGGCCGGCCCGGTGTCGGGACGCGTACGCGTGGGGTGAGTGGGTCGGACAGCCCTGGTCACCGCCCTGGTGGAAGGCCGCCTCGTCGACCGGGGCGACCGGCGGTCCGCCCCGCAGCCGCTCGGCCCCTATCGGGATCGGCGATGAGGGCCCGGCCCGAAGCCGACGGGATCGGCGCCCGGCCCGAGCCGGTGGTCGGCCTCGTACCGGCACATGGCGCCGGCCGCCCGGCCGGCGCCCGGTCACCTCTGCGGACTGAGTCCCGCCACGGTCAGCCGGAAGAGCCGGTCCGCACGGGCCGCCGGGTCGGGGTGGTGTTCGGTGGCCAGCGCGATGCCGACGGCGAGTGTGATCAGGTCGGCGACGGTGACGTCCGCCGCCACCGCGCCGTCCCGCGCGGCGCGTCGCAGCAGGGGGACACCCGCCTCCTCCAGCGCCGCCGAGCAGGCGTTGTCGTGCACGGGGTCCGGCGGGGGCCCGTCGTAGGCGAGCGTGGCCGCCAGCCCGCGGGCGGACGCGCAGTAGGCGACGACGTCGCCCAGCCACTCCAGCAGCGCGGCCCTGCTGTCGTCCGCCCCGGTCAGATCGCGGGCGCGGTCGCTCAGGGCCTCGATCCGTTTCCGTGACACCGCCTCCAGCAGGGCGCGGCGGGTGGGAAAGTGCCGGCGCACGGTGGCAGAGCCGACCCCCGCGGTGCGGGCGATCTGTTCCAGGGACGCGTCCGCCCCGTGGGTGGCGACCTCCTCCTCGGCCACGGCGAGGATGCGCGTGTAGTTGCGCCGGGCGTCGGCGCGCTGATGGTCGGGCATGACTGGCGTCACCTCAGGCTTTGTTAAACGGCGGGCCCCGCCGTATCGTACCGGAATGGAAACGGCGGGCCCCGCCGTTTCGTTTCCCGGCGTCCCCCGGAGGATCAGCATGTCCACAGATTCCGCACCCGTCCTGGTCACAGGCGCCACCGGCAGGCAGGGCGGCGCCACCGCCCGGGCCCTGATCTCGGCGGGGGTCCCCGTCCGCGCCCTGGTGCGCGACCGGGCCACCGAACGGGCCAGGGCCGTCGAAGCGCTCGGCGCCGAACTGGTCACCGGCGATCTGCACGACCGCGACTCCGTGGTGCGGGCCGCCAAAGGCGCTCGCGCCGTCTTCTCCGTACAGATGCCGGCCATGACCGGGGACGGCTTCGACTTCGAGGGGGAGGTGGCCCAGGGCGTCAACCTCGTCGAGGGCGCGAAGGCGGCCGGAGTACGGCAGTTCGTGCACACCTCGGTCACCGGCGCCGGGCAGCACACACGGGCGCCCGGCTGGGCCGAAGGCCGCTGGGCCTCGATGGAGCCCACCCTGGGCGCCAAGAGCGCGATCCAGGACCGGGTCCGCGAGGCCGGCTTCCCCCGCTGGACACTGCTCAAGCCGGGCACGTTCATGGAGAACTTCCTCCCGTCCATGAAGTTCCTGCTCCCTCGCGGTGTCGAGGGCGGCCTGGTGAGCGTCCTGAAGCCGGAGACCCGGCTGTCCCTGGTGGCGGTGGACGACATCGGCAGGGCGGCGGCCGCGGCCGTCGACGCGCCGGAGCGGTTCGACCGCGTCGAACTGGAGCTGGCGGGCGACCACCTGTCGATGACGGAGATCGCCGGGGTCCTGTCCCGCGCCCTGGGCACACACCTGGCGGCGCCGGACATGACGGAGGAGGAGGCCCTCGCCGCCGGAATGCCGCCGATGGGCGCCACGCACGAGTGGATGAACGTGGTCGGGCAGCCGGCCCGTCCCGAGTTCGCGAGGGATCTCGGTATCCCGCTCACCCGCTTCGAGGAATGGGCGCGGGCGCACCTGCGCACCACGGCCTGATCCGCTTCCGGACCACGTCCGGCCCGTCGGCCGGCCCGGCCCGTTCCGGAAGATCCCGTTCAGCCCCGATCGAGCGAATCGCCCCATACTCTCGACCTCGGTCTCCGGGGGGAGGCCGGAACGACAAGGAGGGGACGATGTCCAAGATTTCCAGACGCTCGCTGCTGGGGTACTCGGGTACGGCCGCGGCGGGGGCGGTACTCGCCTCGTCCGCGACGGCCCAGGCCGCGGGCAGCGACGCCGCGTCGGCTCAGGCGGCGGAAACCGGCGCCGCGGCGGTCGCGTTCGACAACGGCACCGAATTCACCGGCAGGACCAGCATCGGTCCCGTGGACGCTTCCATGACGCTGACGTTCAGCCTCCGGATCGACGAGGCGCCCGCGGCCAACAGGATCACCGCCCTGGAGGTCGCTGAAGCGCTCTCGGAACTCGCCGAGGCGCGCGGCTGGCCCCCCGTCACGTTCTACGGCACCCCGCCGCCCGCCCCGCTGAACTGACGCCCGATCCCCGCGGCACCAGGTCGCCCCACCGGCACGGACACCGTCGGTGGGGCGCTCCGGGCCCCACGGCGCTCACTCCCAGACGACGATGTTGCGCCGCACCGGGACCGCTCCGGAGTCCGAGGCGAACAGCTCCGGTGAGCGCTCCCTGATGCGCTCGACGTCGTCGAACACCGCCCGCAGATGGGCGCGCATGGCGGAGCGGGCCAGGGAGACGTCGCCCGCGAGGACCGCGTCGAGGATGTCGACGTGCTGGTCGGCGAAGCCGGACGACGACGCGGTGTCGTAGAGGCCGAGCCGCCGCGCGCGGTCGAGATGGCCCTTGGCCGAGACGACGGTCGCCCAGGCGTTGCCGTGGCCGCTCAGCCGCAGAAGTCCCTGATGGAACGCCTCGTCCAGCTCGAAGAAGTCCTCCAGGCCGAGACCCGGCCGGCGCTGCTCCTCCAGATTGCGGCGCAGCTCGTCGACCAGATCGGGGTCCGGCTCGGCGGGCAGGTCTTCGAGGGAGGCCAACTCCACGGCCTCTCGGAGGAATTGGGCGTCCGCCACCTTGGCCGGGTCGACGCGCGAGACGAAGGACCCCACCTGCGGGAAGACCTGCACGAGGCCCTCCTCGGACAGCAGGATCAGACTCTCCCGGATCGGCGTGCGGCTCACCCCGAGGGAGGCGGCGAGTTCGTTCTCCGACAGCGCGGCGCCCGGGGGAAACTCAAGCGTCAGAACCTTGCGACGCAGCGTCGCGTAGACGGAACGGCGACTGGTCCGCTGCCGGTTCGATTGAGCCATGCGCTCATCGTATCGGGGCGCCGTGCCCATCGATGCCTCCCGTTCGACGGCTGCGCCGACCTCACCGGAGTCGACACCGCACAAGTATTGCATCCCTTCGCGACCGATGCTTGTATACCAGTCGTGTCGACCAGTGGAGGGTTCGCTTCCGCTCTGTCAGGCACCGTACGGATCGTCCGAAGAAGTGAACCGAGGCAACCGAAGTGGACCTGGTGGACCGGAGTGGACCTGTGAGCAAGATCGAACGCGTGGAGGTGTTCGTCGCCTCCCCCGGGCGGACCTTCGTCACCCTGCGCATCACCACGTCGGACGGGGTCACCGGCCTCGGGGACGCCACGCTGAACGGCCGTGAACTGGCCGTCGCGAGCTATCTGCGGGACCACCTCGTCCCCCTGCTCATCGGCAAGGACCCCGCCCGTATCGAGGACATGTGGCAGTACCTGTACCGGGGCGCGTACTGGCGGCGCGGCCCGGTCACCATGACCGCGATCGCCGCCGTCGACACCGCCCTGTGGGACATCAAGGGCAAGACCGCCGGTCTGCCCGTCTACCAGCTGCTCGGCGGACGCTCACGCGACGGCGTCACGGTCTACTCGCACGCCAGCGGTACGGACATCCCGTCCCTGCTCGACGATGTCGACCGGTTCCTCGACCTCGGCTACAGAGCGGTGCGCGCGCAGGCCGCCGTACCCGGTGTCGGCGGCAGCTACGGAGTCCGCAAGGGCAAGGTGTACGAACCCGCCGCGACCTCGCTGCCCGACGAGCAGCCCTGGGACACCGAGGCGTACCTGCGATTCGCGCCGACCGCGCTGGAGGCCGTCCGGGAGCGTTTCGGCTTCGGCTTCCATCTGCTCCACGACGTGCACCACCGGCTCACCCCCATCGAGGCGGCCCGCTTCGGCAAGAGCGTCGAGGACAGCCAGTTGTACTGGATGGAGGATCCGACGCCCGCCGAGAACCAGGAGGCGTTCCGGCTCATCCGCCGACACACGACCACGCCGATCGCGGTGGGAGAGGTGCTGAACTCGATCTGGGACGTACAGCACCTGATCACCGAGCAGCTCATCGACTACGTACGCACCACCGTCGTGCACGCCGGCGGCATCACCCATCTGCGCCGAATCTTCGACCTGGCCGCCCTCTACCAGGTGCGCACCGGCTCCCACGGGGCGACGGACCTCTCCCCCGTCTCCATGGCCGCCGCGGTGCACGTCGACATCGCCGTACCGAACTTCGGCATCCAGGAGTACATGGGGCACCCCGACGAGGCCGCCGAGGTCTTCCACAGCGGCGTGACCTTCGCGGACGGGATGCTGCACCCGTCGCAGGAGCCCGGGCTCGGGGTCACGTACGACGAGAAGGCGGCGGAGCGTTTCCCGTACCAGGCACGCTATCTGCCGGTCGCGCGGCGTCTCGACGGGTCGGTGCACGACTGGTGAACGCCATGACCCCGACCCCGCCCGCGGGCACGGACCCGCCGCCGCTGGGACGTGCCACGCTCGGCCGGATCGCGCCCGGACGGCGCCCGGCCGTCGATCCCCGTGAACTGCGCCCGAGAATCGTCCACTTCGGACTCGGGGCCTTCCACCGGGCGCATCAGGCCCTCTACACCGAGCGTGCCTCGGCCCTCTCCGGTGAACCGTGGGGGATCGTCGCAGTCGCCCCTCGGTCGCTGCCCGTGGTGGCGGCGATGCGCGCGCAGGACTGTCTCTACTCGCTGACCGAACTCCGCCCCGAGGGACCCGCCGCCCGGGTGATCGGATCGGTCACCGACGCGCTCGGCATGCGTCCGGACGCCGGACGCGTCGACGCCCTGCTCGCCTCCCCGGAGGTCACCGTGCTGACGTCGACCATCACCGAGAAGGGCCACCACCGGCGGCCGGGCAGCGGCGAACTCGACACCCTGGCACCGGAGATCGCCGCGGATCTGGCGGCGCGGGACACCGGTGACCTCACCACGGTCGTCGGGCGGATCGCCGCCGGACTCACCCTGCGGATGCGCTCCGGCGGAGCCCCGGTCACCCTCCTGTCCTGCGACAACATGGCCGGGAACGGCTCCGCGCTCGCCACGGTCGTCCGGGGCTTCGTCGAAGCGTCGTCCTGGCCCGACCGCCGCGCCGTACTCGACTGGATGGCGGCCTCGGTCGCCTTTCCCGCGACGGTCGTCGACCGCATCGTGCCCGCGACGACGGACCAGGACCGGCGGACCGCCGACTCGGCACTGGGCGTGCGCGACGCCGTGCCCGTCGTCGGCGAGCCCTACCGGCAGTGGGTCCTGGAGGACTCCTTCGCCGGACCGCGACCGCCGTGGGAGCTGGACGGCGCGCTGTTCGTCCCCGATGTCGTCCCGTACCAGCTCACGAAGTTGCGGCTGCTCAACGGGGCGCACTCCGCCCTCGCGTATCTCGGCGCGGCGGCGGGATGCGTGACGGTCGCCGACGCCCTGGCGACCGGCTGGGGCGAGCGGTTCGTCCGGGCCTTCTGCGCGGAGGCCGGGCCGACACTGCCGGCCGGCGGCCCCGATCCCCTGGGCTACGCGGACGATCTCGTCGAGCGGTTCCGGAACCCCGCTGTCCGGCATCTGCTCCAGCAGATCGGATCCGACGGGTCGTTGAAGATTCCCGAGCGGTGGTTCGACGCCCTGCGGGTCCTTCGCGCGTCCCCGTCGCCCGCCCCGGTCCTCGAACTCGCCCTGGCCGCGTGGGTGAACGCCACCCGCGCCGCCGAGGGCGGCGGCCAGCTGTTCGGTACGACGGACCCCGCCTCGGCGACCCTGGCCGGCTGCTGGCACGGCACGACAAATCTCCCCGACACGGTCCGACGGCTGCTACGCGCCGTCGGAGCGGTGGACCTGGCCGAGGACGACGCCCTCGTCTCCAACATCGCCGCCCGGATCCCCGCACTGCACGCCGGCCACATCGATTTCTGACCCCATCCGCCCAAGGCCACGCCGTACAAGCACAGCCCTGAACAACGGAGTTCACCATGACGGACACCACGCGGGCCGAGCCCGCAGGCTCCGCGAAGCGCACCACACGCGATCTCACCAGAGCCGCCGTATCCGGCTGGCTCGGCACGGCGATGGAGTTCATGGACTTCCAGCTCTACTCGCTGGCAGCCGCCATCGTCTTCAACAAGATCTTCTTCCCCGACGTCAGCCCCGCCATCGGCCTGATCGCCGCGATGGCGACCTACGGCGTCGGATACGTGGCCAGGCTCGCCGGAGCCGTCTACTTCGGGCGCATGGGCGACCGGATCGGCCGCAAGAAGGTGCTGTACCTGACCATCCTGCTGATGGGTGCGTCGACCACACTGATCGGCGCACTGCCCACGTACGCGACCATCGGCATCCTCGCGCCCATCCTGCTGGTCGTTCTGCGGCTCGTCCAGGGCTTCGGAGCGGGCGCCGAGATCGCCGGGGCCACCGTCATGCTCGCCGAGTACGCCCCCGCCAAGCGCCGGGGGCTCATCTCGTCGCTGGTGTCGCTCGGCACCAACTCCGGCACGCTGGCGGCCTCGGGCCTGTGGGCGATCCTGCTCGCCGTGCTCAGCGAGGAACAACTGCTGTCGTGGGGCTGGCGGTTGCCGTTCCTGCTGAGCTTCGCCCTGATGATCTTCGCGGTCTGGCTGCGCGGCAACCTCAAGGAGAGCCCGGTCTTCGAGGAGCGGGCGGACGTCGTGGACGGCGTCGCCATGTCACGTGAAGAGGTCGAATCGGCCCTCGACAACGCCTCTTTGGAGGAGAAGCGCGAGGGCGTGCTGGAGGCCGGGATCCGGCAGCGCAAGGGCAAGGCGTTCTTCCTCTCCCTCGGGCTGCGGTTCGGCCAGGCGGGCAACTCGGGCCTCATCCAGACGTTCCTCGTCGGCTACATCGCCACCAACCTGGACGCCGGCCGGGCGGTCCCCACCGACGCGATCCTCTACGGCTCGCTGCTGGGCTTCGTCACCGTGCCCGTGGTGGGTCTGCTCGGCGACCGCTTCGGCCGCCGGCCGATGTACGTCGCGCTCACGCTGCTGACCATGGTCCTCGCCTTCCCGATGATGCTCATGATCACCTCCGGCAACACCGCCGCCCTGATGCTGGGGATGGTCCTGGCACTCAACATCGGTGTCCTCGGGCTGTTCTCGCTGGAGAGCGTGACGATGGCCGAACTGTTCGGCTCCCGCACCCGGTTCACCCAGCTCGCCCTGTCCAAGGAGATCGGCGGCATCCTCGCCACCGCCATCGGCCCGGTCATCGCCGCGTCACTCACCGCGGTCACCGGCAGTTGGTGGCCGATCGCCGCGATGCTCGTCGTCTACTCGCTCATCACCCTGACGTCCGCCCTGCTCGCACCCGAGACGCGCGGGCGGGATCTGGTACGGCTGGAGGACGCGGCATGAGGGCGGTCGTCGTCCACGGGGCACGCGATCTGCGGATCGACGAGCGCCCGCGGCCGGTCCCCGGTCCCGGGGAAGTCCTTGTCGCCATGGAGTGGGGCGGGATCTGCGGCTCCGACGTCGCGTACTGGAAGCACGGTGCCTCCGGGACCGCCTCGCTCGCCCATCCGCTGGTACTCGGCCATGAGATGGCCGGGCGGATCGCCGGAACCGGCCCGGGTGTCGCCGGTCTGACGGAGGGCCGGCCGGTGACGGTCCATCCGGCGGAGCCGGTCGGCGACGAGCGGCTGCCCGACCGGATCGCCGGTCGCACCAATCTCCACCGGCGCGTCCGGTACTTCGGGTCGGCCGCCTTCGACCCGCACACCGACGGCGGGTTCAGTGAGTACCGGGTGGTCCGCGCGGCGCAGATACGACCGCTGCCCGAGGGGGTCACCACCGAGCACGGCGCCCTCGCCGAACCTCTCGCCGTGGCCCTGCACGCCGTGCACCGCGCCGGGGACCTGCGAGGGAAGACCGTTCTGGTCAATGGCGCGGGCCCGATCGGAGCGCTGGTCGTGGCGGCGGCGAAGCATCGCGGGGCCGCCTCCGTGATCGCCTCGGACATCTCCGAGTCGTCGCTCGCCGTCGCCCGCGCCATGGGCGCGGACCGGACGGTCGACGTCTCCACGGGAGCCGGGCTGCCCGAGGACGTCGAGCTGTCCTTCGACGCCTCGGGCGCCCCGGCCGCGCTGGGGCCGGTCCTGCGGGCGACGGCGCGCGGCGGCACCCTCGTCCAGGTCGGGAACCTCCCCGGCACGGCCGTACCCGCGGTGCTCGGAGACCTCGTGACCAGGGAGATCACCTGGGTCGGCTCGTACCGCTTCGTCGGGGAGATCGACGACGCGCTGCTCGCGATGCGGGACGGGCTCGACGTGTCCCCCGTCATCAGTCACCGCTTCGACCTGGAGCGGGCGGACGAGGCCCTGGGCGTCGCGGCGGCGAGCGGGAGCAGCAAGGTGATGCTGCGGCTGGGCGGGGCGACGGCGGGCGGGTGAGTCACGGGTGCGCCAGGGGTGAGCCCGCCGTGTCGTCGGGTTCGGTGTCCGTGCGTCCCGGTCGCCGCTGCGGCCGGTGCTTCCCACCCGGGTCGGGCGGTCCGGCGGCTTCGGTCTCTTCGGCAGGTTGTCCGGCCGCTTCGGTCGGGTGGACCGGGTCCGTCGCGACCACGACCACCTGGTCCTCCGCGCTCCACGCGCGCCGCTCGCCCTTGTGGGGGTTGAGCCGGACCCCGTGGTCCGGCGGCACCGTCCGCAGGTCGTGTCGGCGGTAGCCGATGGCGCACTCGCCGCGGTCGCGCGCCGCGGCCACGACCGTGGCGAAGGTGGCGTCGCTGCCCGGGCGGACGTACGTCCCGGCCGGACGAAGGCAGACCGTGCTGCCCCCGGCGGAGAACAACTCGTCGAACACGGCGGCCAGATGACGGTTCTGCGCGATCTGTGCCATGAGCAGTCCGGTCAGCTCTCCGCTGACGACGACGTCCGAGCCGGGGTTGACGGCGGCCAGGGGCCGGTTGCGGTCGTCGGTGAGTTCGCCGACGACACGAAGCTCCCGTCCGGTCCGCTCCTCCAGCAGCCGCAGGGCCAGCAGGGCGACCAGTGTCCAGTCGTCGGGGTGGTCGGGGCCGTCCGCCGGATCGGGGCCGAGGACGACCAGTCCGTCGTACGGGGTGAGGTCGAGCCCGAGCAGCGTCTCGGGCCGTGACAGGGCGGCGGTCCTGAACCGTACGACGGGCCGGGCGGCGTCGGGCTCCGGGGTGCGGTCGGGCTGCCGGGTGTGGTCGGACTGCGGGGTGTGGTCGGGCTCGGGCTCCCTCGGACCGGGTACGGCCCTGTCCGTGATCACATCCAGCGCGGAACCCGGTGGGGCCGTGCGCCGCAAGTGCTCCAGGACGAGGGGCGCCCGCCGGTTCCAGCCGAGCACCAGCAGACGTACGGCGGCATCCGCCGGCGGCGGACCGACGGCGATCACCGACCGGTCGACGAGGTGCCGGCAGTCCGACGGCCGTGTCGTGCCGTCGTCGCGGGCGAGGACGATCAGCCGGCTTCCCGACGCGACGACGGTGTCGGCGGGCGGGTTCAGCGACGCACGGCCCAGGGGGCTGAGCAGTCCCACCACGCACGAGTCGGCGTGTCCCAGGAGTGTCGCGCCGAAGGGGCCGCCGTGGAACGCGGTCGCGTCGGCGAGGTGGAACTCGTCTCCCGCGAAGTCGAGCAGATCGCGCAGTACGAGGGAGAGACCGGGGCGGCCGACGCACTGCGCGATCAGCCGTGCTGTGACCGTGTCGGTCTCCAGGACCGTGCCGCGCGGACCTGCGGCCAGCCTGGCCGGCGCGCGGTAACGGTCGTCGTGCACCGCGGCCAGCACGGGCGGTCCGCCCGTTCCCTCGCCGACGACCGCCCGCAGCGCCAGCAGGATCCGGAGGATCTCGGCGTCACCCGCCGGCTCCACGGACGGCAGCACCAGCACGGTGCTCGCCTCGCGAGGGCTGACCAGCGCGAGTACGGCGGGGTCGCTCGCGGGACCGCTGCGGCAGATGAGCCGGGTGCGCCCGGCCGGGCCGATCCGAGCGGCCAGCGCACGCTCCATCTCGGTCTTGTCCCGGTCGGCGAGCAGGACGATCGCCCGCGGCCGGTGCCCGGCGTGGGCGGCGACCAGCTCACCGACCACTGCCGAGACCTGGTCCGACCAGCCGAGCACCACGACATGGCCCCGCTCCAGGACCGTGGACCGTCCACGGCTCAACTCGGCCATCCGCTCGGCCAGACTCGTCGTGATCACTCCGATGAGTGTCGAGACGCACAGCAGGGCGACCAGCCCGAGCACCGCGGAGAGCACCATGCGCAGCGGCGTACCGGTGAGCGCGCCCAGGCGCAGCGTCTCCGCGCTGGTCCGCCACGCCGCGGTGAGCCGGCCCGAGAGCGACGGCGGCGAGCCGGGGTCCGTCCACACCAGCACCGCGCTCACCGGGACGACGACGGCCAGGCAGGTGATCACCAGCCAGCCCATCAGGGTGCCGGTGCTGCGGGCCAGCGTACGGTCGAACAGGTAACGCGCCCGGTCCCGCGGCGAATCCGGCCGGCGCCCCGTCATTCGTGCCACTCCCACCCGCTCTCTCCTTCGACGGCGCTGGTCAGCCCGTACCCGCACAGTGCTGCGTCGGGTGGCGGAACACGCCGTGTTCGCGGACCGATTCACCCTTTCGGGCGGGCGGCCCGGAACCGGGCCGGGAACGGGGCCGGTCAGAGTCCGGGCGCGCCCCAGACGGGAAACCAGCGGGCGAGATCCTTCTCGATCCGCAGATCGTCCTCCAGAACGGCTCTGACCTGGAGTTCCCGCTGGTTGTCGCGTTTCTCTGCGTCGCCGGGCCGGGGCGCGAAGGGGTAGAAGGTGCCGCGCTTGTAGAGGTAGACGAGGGCGAGTGGGCGCTGTTCGGCGTCGCGGAAACTCATCAGTGAGCAGAGGAGCTGCGGGCCGAAGCCGCCGTCCTGGAGCAGTGTGTTGACCGCGTGCAGGTCGTTGACCAGCGTGGCCGTGTCGTCGGGCGCCTGTCGCGAGAGCAGCCAGGTGTACCCGTACGAGTCCTGGCTGAACTCCACGGGGTGGCCGTCGTGTCCGGTGTCCGCGTCGAGCAGTTCCTGTACGTCCTGTCTGACGCGGGCGAAGCCACCGCCCTCGACGCCGGCGAAACAGACCGAGCCGAGGCCGGTGGGGGTGTATCCGGCCCCGGCCTGGAGGGTGAGCGCGGCGGACGGGAGGGCGAACAGCTGGTCGAGGTCGGGGCGGACCGGTTTGCTCCTGCCGAGGATGGTGTCGAGAAGGCCCACGGGACCAGCTCCTCACGTTGACGGTCGGACGGGGTCGGTGCCGGGGTCACGGGCGGCCGAGTTCGGCGGACATCCGGGCCAGCTGGTCCAGGCGCTGTTCGAGGGTGGGGTGGGAGGCGAGCAGCCGGCCGAGGCTTCCCTTGGAGGCGAAGGCGGGAACGAAGAAGAAGGCGTTGTACGGCTCCGCCTTCCGCAGGTCCTCCGTGGGGATCCGCGCCATCTGGCCGTCCACCTTGGTCAGCGCCGACGCGAGCGCCGAGGGCCGTCCGGTGAGCAGCGCGGCGGTCCGGTCCGCGGAGAGTTCGCGGTAGCGGGACAGCAGCCGGGTCAGCAGGAAGCCGATCGCGTAGACCACCGCGCTGACCAGGGGAATCAGCAGGATCACCAGACCGGCCGGTCCGGAGTCCCTGGCGCTTCTCGACAGCCCGCTGTAGAGCGCGATGCGGGTCAGCAGACCCGCGAGCACGCCCAGGAAGGAGGCGATGGTCATCACGGCGACGTCGCGGTGCGCGACGTGCGACATCTCGTGGGCGAGTACGCCCTCCAACTCCTCCGGTTCCAGCCTGCGCAGCAGCCCGGTGGTGGCACAGACCAGTGCGCTGCGTTCGCTCCGGCCGGTGGCGAAGGCGTTGGGTATGTCGCTGTTCGAGATGGCCACCTTGGGTTTGGGCATGTCGGCCAGTGCGCAGATGCGGTCGACGGCGCCGTGCAGTTCGGGTGCCTGCTCGGGGGTGACCTCGCGCGCGCCCATGCCGAAGGCCGCGATCTTGTCGCTGAACCAGAACTGCGCGACGAACATCCCCACGACGAGGATCAGGATGATCGGCCAGAACTTTCCCAGTACGGCCAGCAGCACACCGACCAGGACCACGTACAGCAGACCGATCAGGAACATGGTGGTCACCATGCGTGTGGTCAGGCCGCGGTCCTGTGTGTAGCGGGTTCGTGTCATCACTCGCCTCCATGAGCTCTACTCCTGTTATTTTCCTCCTTATCTCGGCAAAACGTCGTAAATGGAATGTAGGAGGCCCGGTCCTGGGCGGAAGACACCCCTGGGCGGGCGGTGCCTTCGATTTCCCGATCGCGATGGTTCATGCGCCGGCCGCCGGAATGCCCTCCTTCGTGTGCACCCGGCCCTCTTTCCGCGCCGCGGCCTGCGCGCCGGCCGGATAGTGGATCTGGCCCGGTCCCCCGTCGGGGCGACCGCAGGAAGGCCGGAAAGAAGGAGTGACCGCCATGCGTACCGTCGAGGCGACCGACCGTGTCGAGCTCGTGTTCTCCCTGCTGGACAGCAACGGGAACGGCGTTCTGGACGCCGAGGACTTCGAGCTGCTGGGGAGCCGGGTGGTCGAGGTGGCGCCGTGGGCCGATGACGCCGCGAGAAGCGCGATGGTCGAAGCGTCGCGCCGGTACTGGCGGACGCTGGTCACCGAGCTGGACGCGAACGGCGACGGGCTGATCAGCCTGCAGGAGTTCACCGCCTGCGTCCTGACCCCGGAGCGGTTCGAGGCGACGATCGACGAGTTCGCCGAAGCGCTCGCCGCGCTGGGCGCCCCCGAGGGCGACGGCCTCGTCACCCGGCCCGCCTTCGTGGCCCTGATGATCGCCATCGGCTTCGAACGGCCGCGTATCGAGGCGCTGTTCGACGCCTTCGGTCCCGTGGACGGCGACCGGATTCCGGTCGCCACCTGGGCGGAGGGGATCAGGGACTACTACCGCCCCGAGAAGGCGGGCATCCCCGGCGACCACCTGACCCCGGGCCCGGTGCGTTGACCCGTGCGGCGCGGCACCGGGTCAACGCCTGCGGAGGACGGCTGCTCAGACCGCTGACAGGAAGGCGGTGAGGCCGTCCAGGAGCATATTGCTGCCGAACTCGGACTGGTCGCGCTCCTCGGTGCTCCCGAGGGTCTGGGACACGGTGATGCGGGTGCGGTCGCCGTCGGCGGCCAGGTCGACGGTCATCAGGGCGAGCTCCTCGCGGCCCGGGACGCTCATGCCGACCACCAGTCGCTTGTTCTCCACGACCTCGGTGTAGCGGCCGGACAGCGGGACGCGCGTGCCGCCGGGGATGACCATGACTGAGCTCCAGGCGCCGCCGGGCCGGACATCGAGGACGACATCCTCGGCGCCGGCCCACTGCGCGTACTGGTCGGCGCGGGTCCAGGCGGCCCAGACCTGCTCGACCGGAGCCTCCAGGGTGCGGGTGATGGTGTAGTCGAAACCGGCGGTGGTCATGTCCGTCTCCTTCTGTTCGGCCCTGCGGGTGCGGGGCCGCGATTCCCTGTCACAGAGAACGTCGGAGCCGATGACACCTTCTCTACAGCGCCCGCGAGATTTCTTTCGGCCGGGGGCTCATCGTCGGTAGGCGGTGGCGGCGACGGCGGGCAGGAGGGCGAGGGAGAGGACGCCGCCGGTGAGGGCGAGGGCTGGGTAGCTGGTGGCGGCGACCATGACGCCGGAGGTGATACCGCCCGTGGCACCGGCGATGGCGATGGAGACGTCGACCAGCCCCTGGGTCCTGGCGCGGGTGGCCAGCGGGACGGTGTCGGTGATGATCGCGGTGCCGGCCACGAGGCCGAAGTTCCAGCCGAGGCCGAGCAGGGCCAGGGCGAGGGCGAGGAGCGGGACGGAGTCGCCGGGTGCCGCCGCCGCGAGGACGCCGGCCGCCAGGAGGGTGGCGCCGGAGGCCGCGGCGATCTTCATGCCGCCGTAGCGGTCGACGAGCCGGCCGGTGAGCGGTGAGGGCAGGTACATGGCGCCGACGTGGATGGCGATGACGAGGCCGGAGGCGGCGGTGCCGTGGCCGTGGTCGTGCATGTGGACCGGCGTCATCGTCATGATCGCGACCATGACCACCTGGGTGAGGACCATGACGAGCGCGCCGAGGACCACTCCCCCGCGATGCTCGGCGGTGTCGGCGGTGTCGGCGGTGTCGGCGGTGTCGGCGGTGTCGGCGGTGCCGGTGGTGCCGGTGGTGCCGGTGGTGCCGGTGGTGCCGGTGGTGCCGGTGGTGGTCGTGCCGACGGTGGCTTCGGCCTTTTCCGTCTCGGCGAGAGTGCGGGCCAGGAGCAGCGGGTCGGGGCGCAGCCAGAGAGCGAGGACGAGCGCGGCCAGGGCGTAAGCGAGGCCGGAGAGCAGGAAGAGGCCGGCGAGATGGGGGATGCCGAGGCTTTCGGCGAGGTTGCCGGTGGGGACGGCGAGGTTGGGCCCGGCTACGCCGCCGAGGGTGGTGGCGACCAGGACGGTGGAGACGGAGCGGGCGCGGTGGCCGGGCGCGGCGAGGTCGGCTCCGGCGTAGCGGGCCTGGAGGTTGGTCGCGCTGCCGGCGCCGTAGACGAACAGGGCGGTGAACAGCAGGACGGGGTTGTCGAGGACGGCGGCGGTGATGACGCCGGCCGAGCCGATGGCTCCGGTGAGGTAGCCGCTCGCGAGGCCGGGGCGGCGTCCGCGGGCCTGGGAGATCCGGCCGACACCGATGGCGGCGAGCGCGGAGCCGGCGGTGAACAGGGCGCTGGGCAGTCCGGCGAGGCCGGTGGAGCCGAGCATGTCCCGGGCCAGGAGGGCGCCGACGGTGACGCCGGCGGCGAGGCCCGCTCCGCTGAAAATCTGGGAGGCGACCAGGACACGCAGGATCCGGGTCTGGGCCTGGACCTGGACCCGGGCGGGGTCGGGTATGGAGGCCGTCCTGCCGGTGGGCGCGGTGCTGGTCATGTCTCTTTTCCGGAGCGGCGGTGAGCGGTCGCGGGACGTCCGTGCGTGGTGTTCTCGGTCGTGCCCGGGTGTGCCACCGTCTCCACCGACCGTCAACGGGACAACATACCGCCGCGGTGAAGGCTGTCCAGGTGCGCGTCACGGTTTCGACCCATGAGCCAGACACCCGACGAATCCGCCGCCTGAGGCCCATTCAGATGACCCTGTCAGCATACGGTGAAAGCCGCACCCTCTGCTGAAGAACCGTTGATACAGCACGTTTGCGCAGACCCTTGACACGAGGGACGGGCGCCTCGACCATTCAGCAAACATAGGATGTAAGTGTGCGGTCCTGGCCCTCAGCTCGCCGGAGGCACCTTCACGGACGCACGCGAGTCGTCCAGCGGACGCAGTACCCGTTCGTCCTTCACCACCCGGGCCGGAGTCGCCGGCGCTGGAACGCCCTTGACGAAGCTCCGCGCCGCCCGGCCCTCCTCGCCACCCCTCGGTCACTCATGACCGCCCCGTCTCCGTACATGGGAAGGACCCGCCCGTGTCATCACAAGGTTCGATCACCCGGAGGCTGCTGCGCCGCGTCGGCCCGATCGCAGCGGCCCTCGGTCTGATCCTGACGACACCCGTCGTCCAATCCGCCACCGCCGCGGCCTCCGTGACGCTCTACGCGTCGCCGTCCGGGACGGGTTCGTCCTGTTCCTCCTCCGCCCCGTGCTCGCTGTCCGGTGCCCAGCAGGCGGTTCGCACCCATCTCGCCGGGGACGGTTCCGCGGACGTCACCGTCCTGCTGACCGACGGTGTGTACCGCCTGTCGGACACCTGGTCCCTCGGCCCCGCGGACTCGGGCACGCAAGGTCACCCTGTTGTGTGGAGGGCCGCGCCGGGGGCACGCCCGGTGATCTCGGGGGCCTCGCCGGTCACCGGATGGACGCAGCGCGGGTCGAGCGGGGTGTGGTCCGCCCCGGTACCCGTCACCAGTAACAGCCGCCAGCTCTACATCGACGGCCGTATGGTCCCGATAGCGCAGGCGACCCCGGCGAGCCTGGGATTCCGGGGCGCGTGGACCGGGACGTCGACGGGCTACACGATCTCCGGCGACCAGGCGGCGATGGCGTGGTTCGGCTCGCTGAGCGCGAGCCAGGTGGCGGGGGTCGAGTTCCGCTACCCCGGTGGCAACGGGCCGTGGACCGAGTCGAGATGCCGCGTGGCGAGCTTCTCGGCGGCGGCCGGAACGCTGCGGATGAGCCAGCCGTGCTGGACCAATGTGACCGCCCGCGCGGCCTACGCGCAGGCCAGCGGTGGCCTGCCGTCCATGTCGCCCGGCACGATGCCCGCGGGCATCGAGAACGCGCAGGCGCTGCTCGGCTCCGGGCAGTGGTTCCTGGACGGCCCCGGCGGCACGCTGTACTACCGGCCTTCCGCGGGCCAGCAGATGTCCGCCCTCAAGGTGGAACTGCCGCGCCTCGAAACCCTGGTCCAGGGCGCCGGTACGCTCGCCGCGCCCCTCCACGACATCACCTTCAGCGGTCTGCAGTTCTCGTACGCGACCTGGAACGCCCCCTCGACCGGCGCCGGATTCGCCGACGTGCAGAGCAATCTGCGGATGACCGGAGCCAACAACCAGGGCATGTGCGGGTTCTCCAATCCCCCGGGAAGCTGCCCCTGGGGAGCGCTGACCCAGCCCCTGGCGAACGTCTCGTTCACCGCCTCCGAGAACGTCACACTCACCGGCAACCGGTTCACCGGACTCGGCGGAGCCGGACTGGGCGTGATGTACGGGGCGGCCAACACCCTCATCCAGGGCAACGAGTTCACCGACATCGCCTCCACCGCGCTCCTGCTCGGCTGCACCTACGACCCGCTGCCGACGAACCCGTCCGACGCCGCGGGGATCAAGCAGAACTGCACACCCAACGGAGCTCGGGAAACCGCCGTGATCGGCACCAACGAGATCCTGACCGGTACCACCGTGGCGGACAACGTCATCCATCACATCGGCACCGACTACCCCTCGGCCAGCGGCATCACCCTGCTGTTCTCCCGGCACACCACCATCACCCGGAACAACCTGTACGACCTGCCCTACACGGGCATCACCGCCGGAGTCATCCAGGGTCACGTCAACCAGGCGAGCACCCCGCGGAACACCACGAACATCAACAGCTCGAACACCATCAGCAACAACATCCTCCACGACTACCTGTCCGAACGCAGCGACGGCGGCGCCGTCTACGTCGAGGGACACCAGGCGCAGTACGTGTACCAGGCGGACGGGACGACGATCGACCCGGTGCAGACCCTGGCCAAGGGCCTTCAGGTCACCGGGAACGTCGCCTACAACGGCCCCACGACCAACTTCACCTACTACAACGACGCCGGCTCGGAGTGGATCAACTGGAAGGGCAACGTGGCCTTCCGCGCCGGGGACAAGTCACACGGCGGCTGCAGCCCGACGGGCCACTTCTGGATCACCGGCAACTACTTCTCCGCCGGCATCCAGTCGTACCCGTGCGCCCAGCCCGTCGACACCCACGCGAGCGGGAACACGGCGATCCCGGCGACCCCCGGACCGTCCGACATCCCCCAGGCGCTGCTGCGCGGCGCGGGCGCCGGCTCGGGCTCGTACACACCGCCCCTCTCCGTCGCCGCGAAGATCTTCTACGTGTCGCCCACGGCCAACGCGAGGGAGGTCCTCGTCGCCGGCGAGGGCTTCGGCCCGGCGACGCCGGTCTACATCGGCACCACCCAGGTGACCGGTGTGACCCGTCTGTCCAGCGGATTCATGATCGTCCCGATCCCGGCCGGCACCTCGGCCGGGTCGATCTCGGTCACTCCGCAGGTCCCGGGCTCCATCCGGCTCAACGACGACGACGGCGGTATCGCGTACAGCGGATTCTCCTACGCGGACGGCCGCTCGTACGGCGACTACCGGAACGACGTCCACTACGCGACGGCGAACGGGTCGACCGCGTCGCTCACCTTCACGGGCACCAAGGTCACGGTGCACGGCGAGCTGCACACCGACCAGGGAAACATCGGCGTCAGCATCGACGGCGGACCGCAGCAGGTCGTCAGCACCGTGCCGGGCGACGGCGTGCGGCATGCGAACGTCGCGGTGTACACGTCCGGTGCGCTCTCCCCTGGCAGACACACCATCGTGGTGACCAAGCTGTCCGGTCAGTACAGCACCCTCGACGGATTCACCGTGTAGAGGCGGGCGAACGGCTTCGACGCAGCACCGGGACGCCAGCACCGACCGGAGGAACGGCTGCCGCTGGATACGGCGCCGTTCCTCCGGATACCCGTGATGAACGTGGTCCTTGACTTCGCGTGCGCTCGAAGTCCTAACGTCCGGAGCGTCCGGAGCGTCCGCGCGGAGACGCCGGATACCGGGATGCCGGGATGCCGGAACGCCGCCGCGGCCGTCTCATGAGAGGTAGCCGGTTCGGCGACCGGATCGCGGCGGCCGTGCGACGACGGGCGCCGCCCGGCCCCGGAGACGTCCTTCGGGGCGCCACGACACCACAGGTTGAAGGGCCACACGAAATGAAGCAGCGCACACGCACACTCGGCGATCTGAAGGTCTCACCGCTCGGTCTCGGCTGCATGGGGATGTCGGCCTTCTACGGCACCACCGACGAGGCCGAGGGCATCAGGACGATCCAGCGTGCTCTCGAACTGGGAGTGACCTTCCTGGACACCGCCCAGGTGTACGGGCCGCTCACCAACGAGTCGCTGGTCGGCCGCGCGGTGAAGGGCCATCGCGACGAGTACGTGATCGCCACGAAGTTCAATCTCCGCATGGACGGTGCCGTCCCCGGCGATCCGGGCACGGTCGGACGGCAGGACGGTTCGGCCGAGCACGTACGCAGCTCGATCGACGGGTCCCTGAAGCGGCTGGGCACCGACCACGTGGACCTGTACTACCAGCACCGCGTCGATCCGCAGGTGCCCATCGAGGAGACCGTCGGGGCGATGGCCGAACTGGTCGCCGCCGGAAAGGTGCGCCACATCGGCCTGAGCGAGGCGAGCGCGGAGACGATCCGGCGCGCCCACGCCGTGCACCCGATCGCGGCGGTACAGACGGAGTACTCGTTGTGGAGCCGGGACCCCGAGGCCGAGATCCTGCCCGTCTGCCGCGAGCTGGGCATCGGGTTCGTGCCGTACTCGCCGCTGGGCCGCGGATTCCTCGCGGGCAGGTTCTCCTCCCCCGAGGAACTCGACAAGGACGACTTCCGGCGCAGCGGTCCGCGCTTCACCGGCGACAACCTCGACGCCAACCTCCGGCTCGCGGCGAAGGTGAAGGAGATCGCCACCGAGAAGGGCGTCACGCCCGCTCAGCTCGCCATCGCGTGGGTGCTGGCGCAGGGCGAGGACCTGGTCCCGATCCCGGGCACCAAGCGCCGGACCTACCTCGAACAGAACGCCGGCGCGCTGGACGTGGAGCTGACGGCGGACGACCTCGCCCGCATCGACGCCGAAGTCCCCGAGGCCGCCGGACAGCGGTACGACGAGGCGGGTATGTCCACCGTGAACCGGTAGGCGCGCACCGAAGCGCAGCCTTCCGCCACCCGCAGCCACTCCTCGGGCGAGGGTGGTCGAGTGACCCTCGCCCGGGGAATGGTCAGCCTCCCGACCCCGCGCTGCCCGCGCCCAGCAGCCGTGCCACCGGTCTGCGGCCGGCGAACAGGGCCAGGCCGATACCGATGCCGCACGCGGCGACGACGGTGAAGTAGGAGGAGTTGTCGATCAGGGTGAACAGCTGGCCGAGCAGACCCGCCAGGGACGAACCCAGGGCGAGCGTGAGGAAGTTGAGGCCGACCATCTGGGAGCGGAACTTCTCGGGACCGATCCTCGTGGCGAGAGACAGGCCGATCGGTCCGACGAAGACCTCGGAGGAACCGGCCGCCATCATGAACAGGAGAATCAGTACGAGCGGGATGTCGGCGTCGCCCGTGGCTTCGGAGATGATCAGCAGGAACAGGTAGGCGCAGCCGATCTGGGTCAGTCCGACGGCGACCTTGGTCACCGGACCCGGCTGGCGCTCCCCCAGGCGGTTGCACACCCGGGCGACGAGCGGGATGACGAGCACGAGCGCCAGCGGGCTGACGGTGGTGATCCAGGCGACCGGGAACGTCCAGCCGCCTATGTTCAGGTCGACGCGCTCGGTGATGAGGATCGATATCGCGGTGAACTTCTGGAACAGGAAGCCGAAGTACACCCCGGACGCCAGGAAGAGCGGCAGATAGCCGAGGACGCGCCGGCGTTCGTCGCGGCTGACCGACTTCGACGTGGTCATGGTGAGGAAGTACGCGGCCGCGGCCACCAGGGCCGTGACCGTCACCACGGTGGACAGGTTCTCCGCCCGTACCAGCCCTGTGGCGACGGCGGCGCCGACCACCGCCGCACACATCAGGGCGGCGACGGCGACCAGTGGCCGACGGCCCGCCGGGAGCGGGTTGTTGACGACCCCGGCACGCTCGGGAAGCTTCCTCATCGAGCGGATGTACTGGATCAGCGCGGCGGCCATGCCGATGGCCGCGAGACCGAATCCGTAGTGGAAGCCGAGTTCGTTCTGGGTGAGTCCGGTGGTGAGCGGGCCGAGCACCGCGCCGACGTTGATGGCCAGGTAGAAGTAGGAGAAACCGACGTCCCGGTAGCGCTCGTCGTCGTTCTGGTCCAGGACGAAGCCGACGATCGAGGTGATGTTCGTCTTCAGCGCACCGGTGCCCAGGACGATGCACCCGAGTCCGGCGCCCAGGCCGACCGTGCCGGGAACGAAGGCGAGCACGACGTGTCCGGCGGTGATGACGACGGCGCCGTACAGCACCATGTCACGCGGGCTGACCAGCCGGTCCCCCAGCCACGCACCGACGATCTGGGACACGTACACCACACCGCCGTACGCGCCGACGAGGCCCGCGGCGACGGCGGGGGCCAGCTCCAGGCCGCCGTCGGCCACCTCGTACAGCAGGTAGAAGGAGAGGATGCCCTGGAGACCGTAGAAGGAGTAGCGCTCCCACAGCTCGGTGAAGGCCATGTTCCACAGGCCGCGTGCGACGGGGCGTCCCGGCCCCTCGGCCGGCGCCTCGCGGACGTCGGGGTCCACTGTCACGGGGGGTGGTGGCGAGGTCTTTCTCATGAGCCGGGTCCTTCCGGTCGGAGCCGAAGCGAGGGATGAGAGAGGTGGTGCGGGAGCGCCGGCGCTCCGGTGGATGCCCGGCGCCGGCGGACAGCGGGGACGGGCGCGACGCCGTCGCCGGACCGGTTACTCGGCCGCCGTCCCGGCCAGCGCCCGATCGAGAGCGCTCAGTGTGCGGGCCACGTCGTCCTCCGAGTGGGCGGCGGAGACGTACCAGAGCCCGCTCTCCCTGGCGTGCACGCCGTCGCGTACGAGGTTCTCGGACAGCTCGCGCAGTGGCGCCTTACGGCCCGCGAGCACATCGGCATAGGTGCGGACGGGGTGGGGCGCGCCCCAGTGCAGCCGGATCACCGCGCCCGCCCGGGAGGCCCGCAGGGGCACCCCGCGCCGGTCGGCGCACTCGTCGATGCCCGTCGCGAGTTCACCGGACAGGCGCTCCAGGCGCGGGTAGAGGGTGTCGCGCTCCGTCTCCAGTACGCCGAGGGTCGCGTTGGCGGCGACCACCGACAGCGCGTTGCCGTTGTACGTCCCGGCGTGCGCGACCGGCCCTTCCGCGACCCGCATGACCTCGGCCCGTCCCACGACGGCGCTGATCGGGAACCCCGAACCCAGGGCCTTGGCGAGGACGGTCAGGTCGGGGACCACTCCGAGCCGTTGCTGGGCTCCGCCGGGTCCCAGCCGGAAACCGGTCACGACCTCGTCGAACACCAGCAGGCACCCGTACCGGTCGCACAATCGGCGTGCCTCGGCCAGGTATCCGTCATCGGCGAACAGGTTGCCGCCGTTCACCGCCACGGGCTCCATGATCACCGCGCCCACCTCGGCGCCGTGCCGCGCCAGCAGATCGGCCAGCGCCGCCGTGTCGTTCCACGGGCACACCAGCAGATGGGGCCCGACCTCGCTGTGGTCCTCGGCGATCACCGGGCGGGGCACGGCGCCCGATCCCGCGGGGCTGCCCGGTCCGTTGGCGGTGACCGGGTCGAGCCAACCGTGGTAGTGGCCCTCGAACTTGACGATCCCCTTGCGCCCGGTGGCCGCACGGGCGATGCGCAGCGCCGCCTGTACCGCCTCGCTTCCGGTCACGTTGAGCAGGACTCGTTCGGCGCTGGGCACCAGCCGGACGAGGCGTTCGGCGAGCTCGGCCTCGGCCTCGTGCTGGCCGCCGTAGAGAACGCCGGCGGCGAGCTGCCCGCGCACCGCGTCGATCACCGGCGGCGGCTGGTGGCCGAGCAGCATGGGGCCGTATCCGGCCACGTAGTCGATGTACTCGTTGCCGTCCGCGTCGGTGATCCGGCTGCCGCGGGCACCGGTGAAGGCCAGCGGTGTGGGGCGGAGCCCGGCCCGTTTGGCGGAGGTCACTCCTCGCGGAACGACCTGCCGCGCCCGGTCCATGTGGCGCAGCGACCGCGCGAACGCCTTCTCGGTCATCGGTGTGTTCCTCCGGTCGGTTCGCCCAGCGTGGTGTCGCCGTCCCAGGCGGTGATCGGCGGATAGGCGTCCGGGTCGGTGATCACGTCGATCACCGTGACCACCGGCGCGGCGAGGGCCGTACGCAGGGTGCCGGCCAGCTCGGCGGCGGTGTCGACGCGTACGCCCCGTGCCCCGCACGCCCGGGCGATGGCCGCGTGGTCGACTGGTGCGAAGTCGACGGCGTCGGTGTGTGTCGCGAACTGGTGCAGTTCGGAGTGCTTCTGGTAGCCGAGGATCGCGTTGTTCAGCACGATGACGGTGATCGGCAGATCCATCCGGACGGCCGTCTCTATCTCCGCCCAGCAGTGGCCGAACCCGCCGTCGCCGACCACGGCGACCACCGGGCTGTCCGGGTGCGCGGCCTTCGCGCCCAGCGCCATGGGCATCCCCCAGCCGAGGCCCGCCAGGCCGCGCGGCGACAGGAAGCGCTGCCCGGCGCGCCGGGCGCGCAGGTGGTTGCTCATCCAGACCGAGCTGTAGCTGGCGTCGGCCACGACGATCGTGTCGGGGGTCAGCTGGGCGTCCAGGTCCCGCATGATCCGCTCGGGCCGGATCGGGGAGGCGTCCGATCCGGCCAGGGGGAGGATCTGTGCCCGATGCGCCTCCCGTCCCGCCTCGATGAGCGCGGCCAGTTCCTCGCGGCCGGCCGTGCGGGCGGCCGGCGAGTGGGTGCTCAGCTCGTCCAGCAGCGCCCGCAGGGTCAGCTTCGCGTCGCCGACCAGCCGCACCGCCTCGTAGTTGCGCCCCACCTCGACGGGGTCCACGTCGAGATGGACGTACGTCGCCGAGGGCGGGAAAAGCCGCCAGCCGTCGGTGGCGTTCTCGTTGGTCCTGGTTCCCACGAAGAGCACCAGGTCGGCGTCGCGCACCAGGGGGCGGGCGTGGCGGGTCGATCCGTTGACCCCCATCGCGTAGCCGATCACGCCCACCGACAACGGGTGGGTCTCGTCCACCGCGCCCTTGCCCATCGCGGTGGTCGCCACCGCCAGTGAGGCCAGCTCCTGCAACTCGGCCAGTTCGGGCGCCGCTCCCGAACCGTGCACGCCTCCCCCGGCGACGATCAGCGGCCGCCGCGCCGCCGCGAGCAGTCCGGCCACCCGCTTGATCCGATCCGGTCCCGGCACGTACCGGTCGAGCGGGAAGTGGCCGTAGGCGGCGCGCCGCGTGGTGGCTTCCGGGACGGGTTCGGCCAGGACGTCCTTGGGCACCAGCAGGACGACCGGGCCGGGGCGCCCGGAGGCCGCTTCGGTCATCGCCATGTCGACGTGGTCGTCGACCCTGGCCGGATCGTCGATCCGGTGGACCGCCTTGGCGCAGGCGCTGAACAGCTTCACATGGTCCAGCTCCTGGAAGGCGTTGCGGTCGCGGGCGGGCCTCGGTACCTCCTGGACGATGGCGAGCACCGGAACCGATGCCTTGAACGCCTCGGCGAGCGGGGGCACCAGGAGCGTCGCGGCGGGGCCGTTCTGCGCCGCGACCACCCCGACCCGGCCGGTCACCCTCGCGTAGCCGTCGGCCATCGCGCCACCGGCGTTCTCCGCGCGGTAGACGACCTGCCGTATCGACTGCTCCGGGGTCGCCAGGAAAAACAACGAAGGCAGGCTTTGCCCGAACACATCGCGGACCCCGTGACGCCGCAACGCCGCCGCCAGACTTTCAGCGACCGTATTCCCCATTTTCGCTCCTCCGTCGAACTTCTCCGGCAATGCCGGAGATTCCAGCACGGAGAACTGGGAGGGGTCTAATAGACGTTTTCACCCGGGTCGATAAGTGTTCGTTATCGGTTCGGCCGGCCGTCGTCCACGTGCTCCCGGCACAGCTCCACGAACCGGTCCACGGGTGCTCGCGCCGCATGCCGCCCCCAGGCGACGACCAGGGTGGTCGTCGGTGCGGGATCGGCGAACCGCCGGACGCACACCCCGGGCGGGCAGAACCTGCGGGCACGGTGCTCGTCCAGGACGGCGATCCCGACACGGTTGGCGACCTCGCGCAGGATGTGCTCGGCATCGGGCTGTTCCAGCGCCACCCGCTGGGGCCGGTCGCCCCAGATCTGCCGCCGGATCTCGTCGTGATACCCGGGGCCCTGCTCTCGGGGCCAGTGGACCACTGGCTCTTCGACGACGTCGGCGGGGGTGAGTCGCTCCCGGGCCGCCAGCGGGTGGTCGTCGGGCATCGCGATCACCAGTTCCTCCACGGCCACGACCAGCGACTCCACCGCTCGGTGGCGCACGGTCGAGCGCACGAACGCCACGTCGACCTCGCCCGCTTCGAGCAGTTCCAGGTTCCGGCTCGTCCAGGCCGCGGTCAGGGAGAGGCGGACCGCGGGGTGGCGCACACGGAACCGTTCCACGAGTTCGTGCATGTTCAGATCGGCGCCGGAGCGGGTGTAGGCGACCCGCAGCGACCCGGCCGGCCGCTCGGCGGCGGCCCGCACACGTTCGACGCACAGGCGGGCCTCGTCCAGGACCCGCTCGCCGTACTCACGCAATACCTCACCGGCCGCGGTGAGGGTGATCGCCCTGGCCCCCCGGTGAATCAAAGGGGTGCCCAGTTCGTGTTCCAGAACTTTGATCTGCTGCGACAATCCCGGCTGGGAAATGTGCAGTTCCTCGGCCGCCCGACCGAAATGAAGGACACGCGCAAGCACCAGAAAGTATTCCAGTCGCCGCAATTCCACGTCGCGCACCCTACAGGAACGGCCCACGGAAAGAGCCCGGTGGTCGCGGGGCCGTAGCGCCCGCGGGGGCGGCCCCGGGCCGCCGCGTCCCCCCGGGGCGTCACCCGGCCCGGTCAGAGGAGGGCGCCGCCGGAGACCTCGACGCGCTGGGCGGTGACCCAGCGCAGGTCGTCGGAGGCCAGCGCGGCGACGGCGTCGCCGACCTCCTCGGGTTCGCCGACGCGGCCGAGCGCGGTCTGTCCGGCCAGGCCCCGGCGCGTCTCGGCGTCGTCGCGCATCGCCCCACCGTTGAAATCGGTGGCGGTCGGTCCGGGGGCGATGGAGTTGACCCGGATACCGCGGGGGCCGAGTTCCGCGGCGAGGGTGCGGCTCAGGGCTTCGACGGCGGCCTTCGAGGCGGAGTAGACCGAGGTGGCGGGGCTGGTGTGGCGGGTCAGTGACGTCGAGACGTTGATGACCCGGCCGCCCTGGGCCAGCAGCGGCGCGAGTGACTGGGTGAGGAAGAACGTGCCCCGGACGTTGGTGCCCATCACCGTGTCGAAGTCGTCGATCGTGACTGCCTCCAGCGGCCCGAAGATCCCCACGCCCGCGTTGTTGACCAGGATGTCGAGCCGCGACGCACCCCAGCGTTCCAGTTGGTCACCCAGTGCGGAGGTGAAGGACGCGAAGGAGGAGACGTCGCTGATGTCGAGGCGGAGGACGGCGGCCTTCCCACCGACGGCCCGCACCTGTTCCGCGGTCTTATCGGCTCCCGCCGCGTCACCACGGTGGGTGATCACGATCCGCGCCCCGCGTGCGGCCAGGGCGACGGCCGCGCTCCGTCCGAGGCCGCGATTCGCACCCGTCACCAACGCGATCCTGTCGATTGCCATGAGCTGTTCCTCCACCGTGCGGTCAACGGAGTACTCCGCGTTCCGCGCCTCGGATGCGAGTCAAGCGACTCGCCTTACATTCGCAGCGTAAGCAGACGCGTAGAGGCGAGTCAAGTGACTCGCCTCGGGTCTGCGGCATACTGTCCGCATGGCAGCCGAACTCTCCGCGCACCACCGCAGACTCGCCCAGCAGAAGCGTGCGGCGATCACCTCAGCGGCCACAGAACTGTTCCTGCACCGCGGCTACGACGGCACCTCACTGGCCCGGATCGCCGAAACGGCCGAGGTCTCGAAGTCCACCCTGTTCAAGCAGTTCCCCACCAAGGCAGCCCTTTTCGAGGCCATCGTCACGGAGTCATGGCAGCGCGACGCCGGCGACTCCACGCCACCACAGGCCGGCGATCTGCGCGCCGGGCTGACAGCCGTCGGCCACCGCTACGCCGACCTGATCGGCCGGCCCGGCATGGCAGCCCTGTTCCGGATCGTCATCGCCGAACTGCCCCGTTTCCCCGAACTGGGACGGATGCAGTTCCAGCTCGGCAAGCTGCCCTACTTCGCCTCCGTCCAGCACTACTTGGAATCCGAGCGCGAGGCGGGCAACGCCGATGTCCCCGACGCCGAGAGCGCCGCGACCCAGTTCCTCGGCATGATCTCCAACTACGTCCTGTGGCCCCGCCTGCTGCTGACCGACTGGAGCCCCACCGCCTCCGACGTCCACGACACCGTCGAACAGGCCGTCGAGACGATGCTCGCCCGATACACCCCCGCCCCGCCGGACTGACGGCATCACCAGGCGGAGTAGAGCCTCCCCGGCCACCCCCTTCGCGTCCGGATTCAAGGGGAACGCGAGAGGGTAGAAATCAGGTGGTTTATGCCGTTACGTAGATGATTGTCGCCTGAGAGCGCCCGGACGTCGGCGAAGCCCAGGGCGGCGCCCCGCGCGAGCAGGGAGGTGTCAGCGAGATGACCGGGATGCAGTTCGGGATCTTCACCGTGGGTGACGTGACCCCAGATCCGACCACCGGTGGTGCTCCTACGGAGGCGGAACGTATCCAGGCCACCGTGACCATCGCGCGCAAGGCGGAGGAGGTCGGGCTCGACGTCTTCGCGACGGGTGAGCACCACAATCCCCCCTTCGTGCCGTCCTCGCCCACGACCCTGCTCGGCTACATCGCCGCGCGGACCGAGCGGATCATCCTGTCGACGTCGACCACGCTCATCACCACCAACGATCCCGTCAAGATCGCGGAGGATTTCAGCGTCCTGCAGCACCTGTCCGGCGGGCGGACCGACGTGATGCTGGGGCGCGGGAACACCGGGCCCGTCTATCCGTGGTTCGGCCAGGACATCCGCCAGGCCATCCCCCTGACCGTCGAGCACTACGGCCTGCTGCGGCGCCTGTGGCGTGAGGAGGTGGTCGACTGGGAGGGCAAACTCCGTTCGCCCCTCCAGGGCTTCACCCTCGCCCCCCGCCCCCTGGACGGCATCCCGCCGTTCGTCTGGCACGGCTCCATCCGCACGCCCGAGATCGCGGAGTTGGCCGCCTTCTACGGAGACGGGTTCTTCGCGAACCACATCTTCTGGCCCGCGTCGCACACCCGGAAGATGGTGGAGACGTACCGGCAGCGCTTCGCGCACTACGGGCACGGCTCGCCGGAGTCCGCCGTCGTCGGCCTCGGCGGGCAGGTGTTCATGCGCCCCAACAGCCAGGACGCGGTCCGCGAGTTCCGGCCCTACTTCGACAACGCGCCGGTGTACGGGCACGGGCCGTCCCTGGAGGAGTTCAGCTCGCTCACACCCCTGACGGTCGGCTCCCCCCAGCAGGTGATCGACCGGACGCTGGGCTTCCGTGAGTACGCGGGCGACTACCAGCGCCAGTTGTTCCTCCTGGACCACGCGGGACTGCCGCTCAAGACGGTGCTGGAACAACTGGACCTGCTCGGCGAAGAGGTGGTGCCCATCCTCCGTAAGGAGTTCGCCGTCGGCAGGTCCCCCGAAGCGCCGGACGCCCCCACCCATCAGTCGCTCCTGCGGGAACGCGACAGGAGGGCGGCGGCGGCGAAGCCGCGACCGGCGGAAGGCTGACAGGAGTGCCGAGCGGAGTGGGGAGTTGGATGCGGTGACGACCAAACTCACGATCATCTCCGGCGGGTTGCGGGAGCCGTCGTCGACGCGCATGCTCGCCAATCGCCTCGAAGCGTCGGTCCGTACGGAACTCGCCGCCGCAGGTGTCACGGTCGAGTCCTCGTTCGTCGAACTCCGCCCCCTGGGACACGCGGTCGTCGACGCGATGTTCAGCGGCTTCCCGGCCCCGCCCCTGGAGGAGGCGTTCGAGACGGTCGCGGACGCCGACGGGGTCATCGCGGTGACCCCCGCGTTCAACGCCTCGTTCAGCGGGCTGTTCAAGTCGTTCTTCGACGTGCTCCCCGAGGAGACGCTGTCGGACATGCCGGTCCTCATGGGCGCCACCGGCGGCACCGAACGGCACTCCCTCGTGCTCGAACACGCGTTGCGGCCGATGTTCTCGTATCTGCACGCCATCGTGTCGTCGCGCGGTGTCTACGCCGCCACCGACGACTTCGGCCCGCAGACGGACGGCGCGGTCCTGGGCGAACGCATCGCGCGAGCGGCGTCCGACTACGCCCGGCTGGTACGGGGGTGCGGCTCCCACCGCCGGCGTGACTCCTTCAGCGAGGACACCTCCGCCATGGAACGGCTCCTCGGCGGCGGCCGGTCCTGACAGAGGGACGCGGGGCCACCGGTTCGAACCGGCGCTCAGCCGGTCGCCCGGCCGTCGCCGCTCAGGACTCGGGCGGTGAAGGCCGCCAGGTCCGCCCTCATCTGCTCGCGCGGCGTGTGCTCGCCGATGAGGTGTTCGACGAGGTCGGCACGGGTGGCGGCGAGCAGCGCGTGGGCGGTGAAGCCGCTGTCGGCGAGACCGGGGATCTGCTCCAGTACGGCCTGGAGCGTGCCGTGCCACCGCCGGTAGTGCTCCGCCCGGTAAGGGCTGTCGCTGCCGGTTTCCTCCAGCGCCAGGGCGAGATGGCGGTTGTCGAGCTTGAAACAGAGGACGGCGTCGAGCAGGGCCGGTACGCGCCGCAGCGGCGGGGTGCCGGGCCCCAGCGGCGGCGGGCCCTCCTCGACAGCCTCCTTGATCGGATCGAGCCGCGCTTGGTACAGCGTCTGGATCAGACCGGTGCGGTCGCCGAAGGCGCGGAAGAGGGTCGCCTTGCCGACGCCTGCCGCCACGGCGATGTCGGCCATGGTGACGGACTCGGGGTTCGCGCCACGGGCGAAGAGGTCGTCGGCCGCCGCGAGGACCGCGGCCCGGTTGCGCTCCGCGTCCTTGCGGGGCTTGCGCTCGGTCATGAGGTTCCTCCGGTTGCGAAACGGACCCCGGGTCCGTATCGTTCGAATGGAAACGGACCCATGGTCCGCATCTTACTGGACGGAGCGCTCATGCCCACGAACACGAGCAAGGACACGGCCCCGGCAGACCTGTACCGCCACGGTCTGCGACTGCTGCTGGACAAGGACATCCCCGCCTGGGTCGACCTCTGGGACGACGACGGAGTCTTCGAGTTCCCGTTCGCTCCCGCGGGTTGGCCGAAGCGGCTGGAGGGCAAAGCCGCGGTCGCGGACTACATGCGCGGCTATCCCGACCGCATCGATCTCCACGACTTCCCCTCCGTGGAGATCCACCGGACCACCGCCGCGGAGACGATCGTGGTCGAGATGCGCGGGGTGGGCCGTCTGGTGGAGACCGGCGGGCCCTTCGACATGACCTACATCGCCGTGGTGACCGTCAAGAACGGCCTCATCACCCACTACCGCGACTACTGGAACCCCCTCGCCCTCCAGGACCCCGCGAGCGACTTCACCAGGAAGGGCTGAAGCACCGATGACCACTCCCGGCACTACCCTGGTCATCGGGGCCACCGGCACCACCGGCAGCCGCATCGTCTCCCAACTCGCCGCGGGCGGGCACCTCGTCAAGGCCGCCGGCCGGCGCGCCGGCCCCGTGTCCGGCGCGCGGTCCGTCCGCTTCGACTGGGCCGACCCCACGACGTTCGGCGAGGCCCTGAGCGGCACGGACCGCGTCTATCTCGTACCGCCGATCGGCTCCACGGAGCCCGCCGACGTCATGCTCCCCTTCCTCGACCAGGCCCGTACGGCCGGTGTGCGCCGCGCGGTGCTGCTCAGCTCATCGGCGATCCCCGCCGGGGGCCCGGCCACGGGACGGATCCACGAGGCCCTGCCCGGCCTGTTCGGTGAATGGGCGGTGCTGCGACCCTCGTGGTTCATGCAGAACTTCACCGGCGACCACCCGCACGCGCGGAGCATCCGGGCGGACGGAACCGTGTCGACGGCCACCGGTGAGGGCCGGGTGGGATTCGTCGACGCGGACGACATCGCCGCCGTGGCCGTACACGCGCTGACCGACGACCGGGCCCCGAACACCGATCTGGTCATCACCGGTCCGCAGGCGCTGAGTTACGACGACATCGCCGCCGCCGTCACCGAGGTCACGGGCCGGGCGGTCACCCACCGGCGGCTGACGTACGCGCAGATGCGCGACCGTCTGGCGGCCGCGATGCCCGCCGAGTTCGCCGCGATGCTCGCCGGCCTGGACCGCTCGATCGCCGAGGGGTCCGAGGACCGCACCACCGACACGGTCCACCGTCTGACCGGCCGCCCGCCGGGTACCTTCCGCGCCTTCGCGGAGCGGGAGTTGACCGTGACCGCGCAGCGCCGTCCCCGGCGCGGTCCGTCCGGTGGTCCGTGATCAGACGCGCGGGCCGAGGAAGAGGCCACCGGTCGCGTCGATGACCTGGCCGGTGATCCAGCGCGCGGCGTCGGAGGCGAGGAACGCGACCACGTCGGCCACGTCGCCGGGCCCGCCCAGCCGGTCGAGCGCCGTCAGGCCCGTGATGAGTTCGGGTACGCCCGGCCCCTCGAAGGACGCCCCGTTGGTCGCCGTCAGGGTGGCGCCGGGAGCGACCGCGTTCACCGTGATCCCCCGGACTCCCAGCTCGTTGGCCAAGGTCATGCTCATCGTCTCGACCGCTCCCTTCGTCATGGCGAAGGACGTCTGAGTGGCGTTGGCCATCCGGGTCGCCACCGACGAGAGCGTGATGACGCGGCCGCCGTCGGGGAGCAGCGGCAGCGCTCGCTGGATGATGAAGTACGGCGCCCGTACGTTCACGGCGAAGAGATGGTCGAACTCCGCCCGTGTCGTGACTCCGAGACGGCCGGCGGGGACGGCCGCCGCGTTGTTCACGAGGATGTCGAGCGGTCGCCCGGCGAGGCCCGCCTCGACTCCCGCGAAGAGCGTCTCGACGTCGTCGTCCGTGCCCAGCTCCGCCCGCACGGCGAACGCGGTGCCGCCATCGCGTTCGATCGCTTCGACCGTCGCCCCGGCGCCGTCCCTGTCCGTGCCGTAGTGCACGACGACCGTCGCGCCCTTCGCCGCCAGGCGGGTCGCTATCGCCTGCCCGATACCGCGCGACGCCCCCGTCACCAGAGCTGTCCTGCCGGCCAGATCATCACTCATGACAACCACCCCATTCCGGTAGCGACTACCGCTCCGGTAGTAACTAACACTGCGGTAGTAACTAACACTGCGGTAGTGTCTACCATATGACCGATCAGCACTCAACCTTGCGGGCGCAGCGACGATCCGAGACACAGCGCGTGATTCAGGCGCACGCGGTACGGCTGTTCACCGAGCGCGGTTACGACGCCACGGCCGTGACCGACGTCGCCGAGGCCGCGGGCGTCTCGCCCATGACCGTCTACCGGCACTTCCCCACCAAGGAGGACCTCGTCCTCTTCGACCAGAACGGCAGGATCGTCGGCGAGCGGATCGCTGCCTCGTCCGCCGCGCAGCCCCTGGTCCGCCGGATCGGCAACGCGCTCGTCGAGTCGGCGACGACCCTGACCGGCGGCGGCGCCCAGGGGGACGGCCCGACGGCGGACGAGCGGTTCCTGCTCGCCCGCCTCCGGCTCATGATCTCGACGCCCGCCCTGCGCGCCAGGCATCTGGACAACCAGTACGTCCTTCAGGGGGCGATCGTCGAGGCTCTGGGGGACGAGGCCGACGATCCCGACACCGTGTTCCGGACGCAGGCGACGGCGAGCGCCTGTCTGGCCGCGATGCACATGGCCGTGATGCGCTGGGCCGAGGACGACGGACGCAGCGACCTGCCCGGTCTGATCGCGCGGGCGCTGGCCGCCGCCTTCGGTGACGACGTCCTCGGTGACGACGTCACCGAAGACGTCGCCCCGGACGCGTGAGTGGGGGGGCGGCGCGCGATCGCTCCGGTACCGCTAAGGCGTGTTCTGTGGAACGTCCTTCAGGAACACGATCCCGTCCATCGCGGGCAGATGCGCCGGGTGGAGTGGGAAGTACCCGAAGTAGGGAGAGATCCGGGGAGCGAGGCGCGTGTCGCCGAGGTCGGTGGTCAGCCGGGCGGGGTCGATGAGGCAGGGGTCCCCGGGGAGCGCGTACAGCAGTCCTTCGAGGGTGTCCGGCGCCGGGGCGTCCACCCCTTGGTGCCGCATCGTGCCGATGCCCATGGCCAGGAAGGCGTACTCCTCGCCGAGCCGGGCGCTCACGATCGCGCCGGCGCTCCACCACTCCAGCGGCAGGCCGCCCATCCGCATCGAGCTGATGTCCCGCTGGAGATGGGCGTTGTGGGCGTGGACCAGTACCGGTCCGCGCTCGGCGAGGGCGAGGAGGTTGTCGGCCATCATCTGGTCCCGCACGCCGACCAGCCGCGTCATACGGCCCGCCGAGGTGTCGGCCATCCAGAAGTGGTAGCGCAGCAGACCGAGGGCGGTTCGCCCGTACAGACGCGCACGGTCCCAGTCCTCCCGTGAGGTCGCCCTGATCAGCTGCGGCGTCCGCTCGTCGAACAGCGACGTCAGATCGTCGGCGAGCAACCGCAGTTCGTAGGCGTCGGCCGACTCCCCCGCGGACGCGGCCGGATCCGTCATCGCGGCCGGATCGGTCCACCGGTCGTCGCTTCCGAGCAGGCGGTCGAGCGTCTGAGCCGTACAGGGGAGCAGGTCGGCGTCCACCTGGGCCGCCAGGTAGGCGTGGAGTGCGGTCAGGGCCTGCCGGGGGCTCGCGGCGCCGGTGATCTCCAGCGGGCCGTCGAAGCCGGCGAAGCGCACCCGCTCGGACGCGGGCCGGCCCTCGTTGTACGCCCGCGCCCAGCGCACGAGGGCGCGGTTGGCCTCGGACGCTCCGAACCCGTGGCTGAACCCGTGCTCCATCGCCTCGTCGGGCGTGCCCGTGCCCGAGGTGACGTAGTCGTCCACGACCAGGCCCTTCAGGCAGTCGCTCTCGATGGCGATCGTCCGGTAGCCCTCCTGCTCGACGAGTTGCCGGAAGAGCCCGTTGCGCAGGTCGAGCGGAGTGTCCACGCCATGGGTGGGCTCACCCAGGGCGAGCACCCGGGGACGGGACGGAAGCAGTTTCATGACGGCGGCGGCGTCGACGGCCTGGGCGTTGTGGTTGCTGTCAGTGACCATGCCTTCAACGGTATCGTTGAACCTCCGGTTGAAACTTTCCCACGACAGTGCCGCGATATGGTGGGCTTCGTGGCGCCAAACCCTCAAAACCATGGACAGCTCAGGCCGATCGACCTGGCGCGCGGCCACGGTCTTTCGACGCAGGCCGTCAGGAATTACGAGGAGGCCGGCATCCTCCCGGCCGCCGGTCGCACACCGCACGGCTACCGCACCTATACGCCGCTGCACGCGCTGGCGCTGGCGGCGTTCCTCGCCCTGGTGCCGGGCCACGGACACCGGACGGCGACGTCCATCATGCGGGCGGTGAACGAGGACCAGGTGGACGAAGCGCTCCGCCTCGTCGACGAGAGCCACGCCCGGTCGCTCGACGACCGCCGGACTCTGCGGGCCGTGGAGAACGCCCTGCGGGACCTGGGGTCCGCGGCGACACCCGCGCCAACGGTGCCCCTGCCGGACGGCATGTTCATCGGGCCGCTGGCGGACGAGCTCGGGATGCGGCCCGCGACGCTGCGCAAATGGGAGCGCGCCGGGCTGGTGCGGCCGCGCCGCGACCCGCTGACCGGTTACCGGGTCTACGGCGAGGCGGATGTACGGGACGCCCGGCTGGCCCACCAACTCAGGCGCGGGGGCTATCTGTTGGAGCAGATCGCCCCGCTGATCGCCCAGGTGCGCGCGGCCGGCGGGCTGGAGCCGCTGGAGGCCGCGCTGCACGAGTGGCACGGCCGGCTCTCCGCGCGCGGGTGGGCGATGCTGAGCGGGGCCGCCGAGCTGGACGCGTACCTGCGGGCGCGCGGCTGATACGAGG
>NZ_JAAPBF010000010.1 GCF_022695985.1 Streptomyces sp. NP-1717
CTGAAGCCGAAGGAGCTGACGCCCGCCGTGCGCGGCCGGCCGTCGGCGCGGTCGGGCCACGGGCTCGTCCGGTCGTTCAGAACCACCGGCAGCCGCTCGACGTCGAGCCTCGGGTTGGGGGTGCGCAGGTGCAGGTTGCCGGGGATCTCCCCGTGCCGCAGGGAGAGGACCGTCTTGATCAGGCCCGCCACTCCGGCCGCCGCCTCCAGGTGTCCGATGTTGGACTTCACGGCGCCGATGCGCAGCGGGGTGGCCGCGGTCCGCCCGGCGCACAGGGCGTCGGCGGCGGCGCGCAGCTCGATCGGGTCGCCCAGCGGGGTGCCCGTGCCGTGCGCCTCCAGGTAGTCCACGTCGCGCGGGTCGGTCCGGGCCGTGTCCAGGGCCCGGCTGATCAGTTCGCGCTGCGCCCGGCCGTTGGGGGCGGTCAGGCCGCTGGTACGGCCGTCGTGGTTCACGGCCGATCCCCTGATGAGGGCGAGTACGGGGGCGCGTACGGCAACGGCGTCCGCGGCGCGCATGAGGGCGACCATGCCGCTGCCCTCCGCCCGTGCGTAGCCGTCGGCCGCGGCGTCGAAGACCTTGCAGCGCCCGTCTTCGGCGAGGGCTCCGATCTGGCTCAGGGCGAGCATGACGGCGGGTGACATCATCGCGCTGACCCCGCCGGCGACAGCCGCCGCGCACTCGCCGCGGCGCAGGCTCTCGACCGCGAGATGGACGGCGAGCAGCGACGAGGAGCACGCGGTGTCGACCGCGAGGGCGGGGCCGCGCAGTCCCAGGGTGTGGGCCACCCGGCCCGCGGCGAGGCTGACCGCGGAACCGGTGGCCGTATAGGGCCCGGTGTCCCGCGGTTGCCGGGGCCGAAGGGCGTTCTCGGAGCCGGAGACGCCGACGAAGACGCCGACGCGCTGTTCGGCGCGGGTGCCGGAGAGCAGCCCGGCGTGTTCGAGCGCCTGCCAACTCGCCTCCAGCAGCAGCCGGTGCTGCGGGTCCATCTCGCGGGCCTCGGCGTCCGGGATGCCGAAGAACGAGGCGTCGAACGCGTGGGCGCCTTCGGTGAGGAAGCCCCCGCGGCGGGTGGAGGCGGGGAGGTCGGGTGAGTACCAGCGGTCGGCGGGGACGTCCACGATGCAGTCGCGGCCCTCACGCAGCAGGTCCCAGAAGCGTTCGGGGCTGTCCGCGCCGCCGGGGAAGCGGCAGCCGATGCCGACCACCGCGATGGGCTCCTCGGTCCGGGCGCTCAACTGCCCGACCTGCTCCCGCAGTGCGCGGACGGCGTCCAGGGAACGCCTCAGCAGGGCGTCATCGGTATCGGTCATGGCCGTTCTTCTCCCCAGTGATTCGCCGGACGGCGGCGTGGCCGGCTCCGTCGCGGGCGTTCGACGCACGTGCTCGGATTTCACGCCCTGCGGCTTCAGTTTCACCAAAATGAGTCCTGTTTCGGCCGCCACGGCCGAGACGCCGTCCGCAGGCACCCGGGGGCGGGCCGTGCGGGAACGCGGTACCGGGCCCCTCGACGGGACGGCGGCCTTACTCCATCATTACTGTCATGGCCACGACACAACGCCTGGGTCTCGCGCTGTCCCTGACCGCCGCCCTCGTCCTGATCTCCACCGGCTCCGCGCACGCGGAGCCGACCGTGCCGGAACACGCCGTCATCGTCTGCGAGAGCGCCAGCTTCTACGCGAACTACGACAGCGCCTCCGGACCTGCCGGACTGAAACGGACCCTCCCGCGCGGCGACAAGGTCGGACACACCCGCGGCGCCCACCCCGTCTACAACGGATGGGCCGCCAGCTTCGACTTCGGCCCCAACGACTGGGGCTTCGTCAGGCAGGAATGCCTGGGCGGCTTCGGTTCCTGGTGACCCCGCAGCAACTCACACCCGCGAAGGACCGCCCATGACCCGCACCAGCAGGCACATCACCCTCGTCCTGGCCCTGACCGCCGCCGTGGCAGCGCTGACCGCCGGCCCCGCCACCGCGGCCAACGGCACCGCGGGACAACGCGAGGCCGTCTGCGCCCAAGACCTCGCCGTCCGGGTCACCGCCCCCCACGGAGCCTGGATGGGCACCCTGTACCGAGGTCAGACCTTCCTCGTCGAAGAAGCCGGCGGACAGTGGGTCTACGGCTTCGCGTACGGCGACATCAACCGCCGGGGCTGGGTCCAGAACGGCTGGTTCTGCTGACATCTGACACCCCGTACGCGACTCGCGGTCCGGGGTCCGTACAGCCGTGAGTTCCCGCGCCTCCCCGTGACGCGCGTACGCCTTCTTCAAGGCGTACGCGGTGAGGTCCGAAAAGACCGGACCCTGGGGGTGGCGCGGGAACTCGTTACCGTGGTGCCGAGCCGGGGTCAGCGGACGGTGGTGACCCGGTGCTCCTTCAGGGCCGCGCAGTTGGAGTTCTCCACCGCGACGTACACGTTGGCGATGTTGCCGCCCCAGCTCACGCAGTAGCCCTTGCCGTAGACACGGCTCGGACCCGCGTACGACGTGAAGTTCCCGGAGTCGTCGGCCCACTCGCCGGTGTCGGGCACGTAGATGTACGCCGACATGTTCTTGGCGGTGCCCGGGTTGGTGCGGATGGTCGCGACGCAGTTCTTGCCGTTCGCGGAGTTGTACGTGAGGTAGACCGTGCCCTGCGAACCGATGGGAGCCGAGTTCACGGTCTTGTAGGCACTGCCGCAGACTCCCTGCGGCGTGACGTTGGGCGCGGCATGTGCGGTGGCGCCGAATGTGGCGGTGGCGCCGATCACCAGTGCGGTCAACGCTCCCGCGGACGCGGCATTACGCGTGATTCCCATGATTTCCCCCTTGTTACTCCGAGAGCGGTTTGCTCACACTTGGTAGACCCCCGAACGGCATGGATGGTTGTACCCGGTCCGGCGCGGAGGTGCCGCGCCGCCGGCGCTCCTGGGGACCGGGTCCGGCCCGGGGTGCGGAATGGGCGGCCTCAGGTGAGGATCAGGTGTACGGGTGGCGGTCCGCCCGCCTCGTTCTCCCTACTGGTTGTTCTCCCTACCGGCGGCCTCGGCCGCCGTCCGGCCACGGAGGGTCGCATGCCGTCAGCTGTCTGGAGCGGTGCCATTTCATTCGGCCTGGTCACGATCCCGATCCGGCTGCTCCCCGCGGCGGAGGACCACAGCATCCACTTCCGCCGGGTCCACCTGGAGGACATGGGGCTCGTCCGGAACAGGAAGATCTGCGAGATCGACGGCGAGGAAGTCACGTCGGACGAGATCGGCAAGGGCTACGAGGTGGCGAAGGACAAGATCATCCCCATCTCGGACGACGAGCTGGCGGACATGCCGCTGCCGACCGCGAAGGCGATCGACGTCGTCGCCTTCGTCGACCGCGACAGCATCGACCAGATCCGCCTGGGGGACACCTACTACCTGGAGGCGGCCGGCGAGGTCGCCGCGAAGCCCTACACACTGCTGCGGAAGGCGCTGGAGCGGTCCGCGAAGGCGGCCGTCGCCAAGTACGCGCTGCGCGGCCGCGAGCGCCTCGGGCTGCTGTCCGTCAGAGAGAACGCGATGGTGCTGCACCAGATGCACTGGCCCGACGAGGTCCGCGACCCGGCGGAGCTCGCACCCGCGCCGGTCGAACTGGACGAGGGCGAGATCGAGGGCGCGCTGGCGCTGATGGACACGATGGAGCTGGACGGCGTGTCCGGCTTCCGCGACGCCTACACGGACGCCGTGGAGCAGCTGATCCGGGCGAAGGCCGAGGGCAGGACCCCGGCCGCGCCGAAGGCCGAGGCGAAGCCCGGCCGGGTGGTGGACCTCATGTCCGCGCTGGAGCAGTCTGTACAGCAGGCCAAGAAGTCCCGCGGCGAGCGGGGTGAGGGCGCCACGGTGCACGACATGCCGACCCGCAAGAAGGCCGCCGCGAAGAAGACGGCGAAGAAGGCCCCCGCCAGGAAGACGGCCGCGAAGAAGACCGGCGGCCGTAGGCCCCGCTCGGCGTGACGGCCGGGGCGGCGGCCGAGTCGAGCGCGCCGAGTGCCGGACAGAGCGGGGCTGCGGCAGGCCGGGATCCGGCTACTTGATCAGGGCATTCGCGATGATGATCACCAGGCCGATCAGCATGTCCAGGGCCCCCGCCCCGCACGAGGACGGCCATCCGTGCCCGGCGGTACGGGCGGCCCAGGTGCCCCAGCCGAACAGGGCGACGGTGTTGAACAGCAGGGCCGCGTCGACGGCCGTGGATTCCGCCCACCACCCGGCCACCGCGGCGAGGAGCATCGCCACCGCGGGCAGCACGGCGGCGACCAGTGGCCATTCGGCGAGCACCAACCGCACTCTGCTCACGGTGGCCGCTCCGTCGGCGGACGCACGCTGGGCGATGACGTGCGCGTACCCGTGGGCGGCGCTCGACGCCAGCGCGGTGAGCAGTACCCACAGCGCGTCCGGACCGGGATCGGCCGTGTCTCCCGTCGCGTCCAGGGCGGCCACCAGGGCGCTGGCCAGCACGAGACCGTAGATGCCGCTGAACAGCGACTGCTCCGGCGGTCGGTGCGGCGAAAGCAGCCTCGCTGCGACGCCCCTTCGGCGGACATGGTCGGCGCGCTCGGACATCGCCTCGCCTCGGTGCGGGAAGAGGGCTCGGGTCCGCACATACTCACCCGCGTGACGCCGGGGAACACGACGCCACGCGCAAGGGCGGTCGGGACGCCGCCGTCATCGGGCAGTACGGCGCCCCGGGGTCAGCGGCAGCGGCTGCCGGGCGCTTCTTCAGGCCCGCCCCGACACCGCGGGGCGGGCGTCATCCCCCTGTCTCGACCAACCCGGTCCGCTGCGTGGACCAAGCCCCCGGTTCCGCTCCGGTCGTTGACCGCGGCCCGGCCGCGATCACGCGCCGGGCGGTGAGCACTCGATACCGGAGACGGTGGCCGCCGAGGACTCCTGGACGGTGGCGGCGGCTCGCTCGTCGACTCCGCGGGCGGCATGGATTCGCAGCAGACCATCGATGCCGCGCAGCAGGGTCTCGCCGGCCAGGACGGGGTCACCGAGGTAGCCGGCGCTCATCGCGCCGTCGCGGAGCATGACGAAGTGCCGCCCCGCGTGGTCGGCGGACGTGTCCGCGATCCTGGCGAACAGCGCGGTGATCGTCCGCAGGAACCACTCGCGGTGTTCCACGACGGCACGGTGGACCGGGTGACCGGGATCAGGGAATTCCGCTGCCGCGTTGAGGAAGGCGCATCCGCGGTAGCCGGGCGAACGGATCTGCTCGACCAGGGACGCACCGATGCCCCGCAGGATGGCGTCGGCCGGCACGTCCGCGGCCGCCAGGGTCCCGATCTGGGCCCGGATGGCCTGGTCGACGCTGCCGATGTAGGCGACGGCGAGGTCGTCCTTGCCGCGGAAGTGGCGGTAGAAGGTGGCGTTGGTGACCTTCGCCTCGGCGACCAGACGGTCCACGCCCACCGTGTGGATGCCCTCCGCGTAGAAGAGCTGCCCGGCGGTCCCCAGAAGCCGCTCCCGCGCCTCCGAGACTCGCCTGCCGGTGCCTGCGCCCGCTGCCGTCCGTGTCATGTCACCCATGGTAGCGGGTAGAACGATCTCTCTTGTTTTCGTGAGGGGGGTGTGCCAGGCTACGAAGCAGAGAGAACGTTCTCTCTGCTTCGATACCCACTGGAGAGCCCCATGGCAACCACCGCCTCAGCCGGACACGTCGGCGCCACACCCGCCCTGCGCCGGCTGTACGTCTTCCGCTTCGTCTTCGCCGCCGCGTGGGCGGCGCTCCTGCTGGTGTCCGGCTCGGAACTCACCGTCGGGGCCAAGCTGCTGCTGATCCTCTATCCGGCCTTCGACGTGGCCGCGGCCGTCGTCGACTCCAGGTCGACGCGCTCCGGCGGCGCGCCGGTCAAGGGCCTGTACGCCAACATCGCCATCAGCTCACTCGCCGCCGCCGGCATCGCGATCGCCGGCACCTCGGGCGTTGCCGACGTGCTGCGCGTCTGGGGCGCCTGGGCGATCCTCTCCGGACTGGTCCAGCTCCTCGTGGGCGCCGCGCGCCGGCCGATGGGCGGCCAGTGGGCGATGATCGCCAGCGGCGGCATCTCGGTGCTCGCGGGCGCGACCTTCGTCCGGAGCGCCACGCAGGACAACCCCTCGCTGACCAGCCTCGCCGGCTACGCCACCCTCGGAGGGATCTTCTTCCTCGTCTCGGCGTTCCGCCTGCCCCGTACGGAGTCACGTCCGTAGCACCTGATCCACGCGCGGTGGTGCGAAGCGCATCGACCGGGTGCCGGTGGACCTCGCCGGCCGCCGGCTGCTCCGCTGTCTACTCCGGCGTCTTGATCACCACGGAGTTCGACACGACGGGAGGCGGCGACGGCAGCAGAACGTAATCCGTTTCGGGGTCTGTCGTGGCTTTCACCGACCGGTATGTGTCGTTGTCCATCAGCAGAACGGAAACGGTGCGCTCGGAGCCCGGCGCCGTTGTGCCGAGTACCGCGTCGTAGACATAGGTGCCTGATCCCTGGCTCAGGTCGTTCCGCAGCGTGTAGTGCACACGCGGGCTGGTGGCCGTACCGGTGACTTTCCGTACCACCCACGAGAGGTGGTCACCGGGTGCCAGGACACAGGTCACCGTCGCGACCACGTGTGCCGCCGAACGGCTCGGCCTCCCGTCCGGCTTGAGCACGACGTCCTTGGCCGATGTGCCGCAGGTGGACGAGGAACCCGCCGAAGGGCCGGGCGTGGGGGGCGGTGAGCCGGAGACACCCGGCTGCGGGGCTTCTGAGCCGCCGAACTGTACGAGGAGTTCCTTCCAGATCCCCAGGAACTGCCCCACCACGCCCGCGACGAGCGCCAGGAATGTGAACGTGGCGGTTGTCGTCGTCGCCCAGCGGCCAACGGCCCCGTTGGCGCCCCTTGTCGATGGACGCCGCCGACGGAGACGGGGGCGGTTTCCGCCCGGGGCCGGAGTCCTCGGTAACCTCGGCATACCGTCAGTTTTCCTGTATTGCCGGGAGTTCAATCGAGATCCCGGCAACCGGCCCCATCGCCCCGGACGGAGCGGCGCTGAATCAGTTGAGCGAACGGACAACTCCCTTTATCCCTCGCCAGATCCACTCGAACAGTCCTGCCGGTGTGGCCAGGTCGGCGGCTCCGGCGGCGGCCTTCTCCCGGCCCGCCCCCGAACGGCATTGAGAGCAGGCACGGGGCCAACGGCGCTTCTGAGCACCGCACTTCTTGCACATCGTCATGCCCCATTGTTACCTGCCGTCACACCCCCGCGGATCACCGGGAGTTCAGCAGTCCGCAGCTGCCGTCGGCGCCCCGCCGCCGGCCGGGGGGGCGTCTCGGTGTCAACCGACGTGGAAACCGGCCGCCTTCGTGTCGAGGGTCGTGGAACCGTCACCGGCGCGGAGCAGCACCGCGACGTGCCAGGGTCCGCCCGGGGACTCGGCGGCGTCGGCGCCCGTGACAGCGGCGGTGTAGGTGCAGCGCACGGTGTCCTCACCCGAGGGCTCGCACGTGGCCGCCTCGGCGCCGGCCATGTCCTTCTCGGTCAGCTCCTTCCCGGCGAACGACGAATCCGCAGGCCAGGCAAGGACCTTGACGTCCCTGACACCGGAGGACGCCGTCGCATCGGCCGTGAAGACCAGCGAGCCGTCACGGCCACCGTCGGGAGCCGTGTAACGGGCCGTACTCCGCTCCAGAACGGGCGACTGCTCCCCCGCGTGCGCGAGGGCGAACGTCCCCGCACCACCCAGGACAGCGACAGCGGTCACGGACAGAACCACGGCACGTCGGGACATAGGAGAATCTCCACCATCGTCTCAGCGGTATCGAAACCGGCGCTCTCAGCTCCACCGGTGCACCGATGGTCGCCCCGCGAGACCGCACCCGACATGAGTACCGGCACTCAAACCCACTGAGTAGAGCGGTTGTTGCCGCAGCGCCTTCACCACCACGCTCCGCTCAGGAGAGGACGCGGACCGGAGTGACCTCCTGTGTGTGGAGGATGGCGTTGAACCAGTCCGCGAGCGATCCACCGGAGAGGTGGTGGGCGGCGTTGTCGGTGGGGTCGTAGTCGGGACCGATCAGACGCGTCCTGGTCGGTGTGTCGAGCCAGGTCCGCACAGGGAGTGGGCCGTCGTGGCGCAGGTCCAGGAGATAGGCGTCCAGCCCGGTGCCTCCCAGGACCGCGTCGGCGAACTCCGCCGGAGGGGGCAGGACTTGGTAGGGAGCCATGCCGTGGTGGAAGGTCAGGCCGATGGAGACGTAACCGGCCCCGAAGTGCTCGCGGAGGTAGCTGCCCGCGTTCCGGTGTGTCATCGGCGGGGAGGAGGGAGAGACGGTCCGCGGATTACCGTTGGCTGTGTGCGCGACGCCGCCCCAGTAGACGATCCTGTCCGAGGTGTCTTCGTGCCACTGGATGACGCCGTCCGCCAGACTCCGCTCGATTCCGGCCAGGCCGTCGAGCCGGGAGGTCCGGCCGCGGGGAGATCGGTCGGCCCCGGCGAACCGGACCGGGTCGTCGGGGTGCCGCCGGTTGAAGGAGCGCATCCAGTGGACGACGTCGAGGATCTCCTCTGTCTGCCAGAAGGACCGGGCCTCGGACAGCATCAGCCGCGGGTCCCCCGCTCCGGTCCTGATGTACTCGTCGAGCCCGACGCGTGACGCGTCGTCCCCTTCCAGCGCAAGTGAGCGGAACCCCAACTCCTCGACCAGCAACCGGACGAGCCTGTGTGAGAGCGCGGACAGTTCGCGGGCCTGGCGGGTCGCGGAACCGACAGCCACGACCTCGGCATCACGCACGAAGTCGGCCACCGGCAGGAGATCGGTCAGCGGGGCTTCGGGGTCGGGCGTGGTGAGGCGACGGGCGTGCTGCCGGATCCACTCGATCACCGTCTCGGACATGGTCGGACCTCGAATTCTGAGCGATCGGCTCCGGGACGCGTCCCCGGTCGCGACTGACGCCGCCCGGACAGCCTCGGACATGAACCAAGGTTGAGGTCAAACCGACGCGGACCGCTGCGGGCGATCCGCCCCGCGTACCGCCGTGAGATGCCGTAGTCCGTGGAACCGGTCGGATACCGGCCCACCCACGCACCCACCAGACGCACGAAGACAGCGGCTCGCGGCGCGGCCGCGAGCCGGCGGAGACGGGCTCAGTGGTTGATCGGGTGGGAGTGCCGGCCCGACCTCTCGTCGATCTCCGTGTGCGCCTTCTCCAGGAGCTGTGACGCGAGGTCCGACAGGGCGCGTGAGCCCGCGATCTCCTCGCCCACGCGCCGTTGCTCCGTGTCGGTCGGGTGACGCATCGCGTAGCCGCGACCTCTCAGCTCGGAGCCGTCGGCAAGTCTGACCAGAGCCGCGGCGGTGGTGCGGTTGCCCTCCTCGGTGAACTCCAGCTCTACGTGCCATCCGACGAGCGTGGACATGATGAACCACCTCCAGGTCCCCCTGTGCCGTACACCGCATGAACGCCCCCGTTCCAGCGTGCGCCCGGTCCGGCCCCGGAGCCAGTCGAAGCGCCCCGGCGGGCACAACGGGGCCGGGACCGTACGGAGTTCTGCGCGCGCCTCACGTTCCAGGAGTGGGTGCCGGCGCGGCGCCACAGGTGATCAAGAGTTCTCGCGGTCCCGACCGAGGACCGGTAAGGGCCAGGCCGGGTTCCAGCTCCAGGCCGCCCACCGGCCGGCGTCCGCGAACGGCCCGGCCCGGTCTTCGAGCATCCCGAGGACCTGCGCGCGGGCGAGCTCCACCGCTTGGTGCTCGGTGTCGGTGACGATGCCCAGACGTCGAACGTGGGCGTACTCGTCCTCGTCCTTCCATGTGAAGGCGCTCAGGTCGGGGTCGATGACGAGGTCGACGGTCAGGTCGAAGGTGTCGAACCCCTCATGGGTACGGCGGATGGGGTGCTCGAAATTGACGTACCAGTTCCTCAGTCCGACGCCTGTGTAGAAGGCGTTGACGCTGAACCACGCCGTCGGCGGCTTCCACAGCAGCAACTCGGTCTCCTGCCACTCCCCGGGGGTCAGCTCCCACTCCCCCCTCGACATCGCGTCGAACGCCTCGGTACGCACCGAGCGATCGTCCTGGGCGCGGGCCTTGGCGTAGAGGGTGGGCCACCGGGCCTCGGCCCCGGGCGCGCACGCGGCCACCAACGCGTCGGCGGTGTCACCGATGACCCGCAGAGCCTGCTCGCTCCACACCCGCCCCGAGCGGTGCACGTCGCGGCGTACGATCCGCTCCCCCACCTTGAAGTTCTCCACTGGCTCCTCCTCGGTGCCGTCCGGACGGAGGACCTACCCCGCACCGGGCAGGACGGTCACCTGCGGGAGCGGCGCACGGAACCGCCATCCGGATCACCCCGGGCGGCCCTTCCGGTGATTGCGAGACACCTCGTGAGCGAGGGGGCCGCTGCGAGGGTACGGCACCTCAGCGCAAGGACGAACCCGGAACCCCGCGAGGAGATCAGCCATGTACGCAGCGGTACGGCGGTACGAAGGCGTCACCGATCCGCCCGAGGTGGCACGCATCGTGAAGGAGGGCTTCGTGCCGCTTCTGCGCGAGATCCCCGGCCTGGTGGCCTTCTACTGGGTCGATGCCGGGGACGGGGTCTTCGTCTCGACCAGCGTCTTCGAAGACCGCGCCGGTGCCGAGGAATCGACACGGCGGGCATCGCACTTCGTGCGGGACAACCTGGCCTCGCGTCTCCCCAACCCTCCCCAGGTCACAGCCGGCGAGGTCGGGGCCTCGGCCTAGCGGTACACGCCCGTGGGCACAGCTCACGGGCGGTCAGCACTCTCCCGTACCAACGCGCCCTGACCTGGGCGCAGTTGAGGCGCGGCGCGGTCAGGAGTCGTCGTCGCGTTTGAGCGACTTCCTGGCGCCCTCGACACGGTCGCGCATGTCGGCGGCCTTCTTCTCTGCGGCGGCCTTGACCTGGTCAGTCCTGCCCTCCGTCTCCTTGCTCTTGTCGCCGGACGCCTTGCCGGTCATTTCCTTCGCTTTGCCCTTGAGCTTGTCCATGTCCTTGTCGTCACTCACGATCGCTCCGTCACGCATAGGAATAGGGATAATTTTCCACTTTTCACTATAAAATGCCCCACGTCGCCGCGCCAGGGCGTGGACCGCGCCCCCGCCTCCGCACGCAGCCGCGGCCCCCAATTCGCCTGGGATGTCCGTCTTTTCGATATGCGCAACCAGGGGTTGACCGTTCCGGGAAGTGCCCCTAGGTTTCTCGCAGCCCACTGGTACATCGATTAACCACATGGTTAACGTCCTGGTTGGAGACATCCCGCTGTGCGCTCATCCCTGAGTCGGCGCGGTTTCCTCGCAGCAGGCTCCGGCCTCGCCGCCGCTACCGCACTTCCCGCTCTGTCCGGCTGTTCCACGCTCGCCTCGGCCGATTCCGACCCCGGCACCCTGCTCGTGCACACCCAGCTCGGCACCACCGCACCCGGCTCCCCCACCTACACGGCGGTCGTCAAGGAATTCCAGGAGGCGAACCCCGGTCTCCGGATCAAGAACCTCGTCAACGGCGACGACCTTCCCCAGGTGTACGAGACCTCCCGGCTGGCCCGCAAGGAGCCGGACGTGGTCATGGTCAACCTGTACGACAAGACGCTGGCCTGGACCGATGTCGGTGCCACCGTCGACGTGAAGGGGTACCTCGACGACTGGGGGCTGCGCGAGCGCGTCCTGCCCGCCGCACTGGCGGAGTGGACCGACGGTGAGGGCAGGCTGCGTGCCTTCCCCTACTTCGCCACCAACTGGCCCGTCGCCTACAACACGGCCCTGCTGGAGCGGGCCGGCGTCGACTCCGTACCCACCACCGGCGACCAGCTGATCGGCGCCGCGCGCAAGCTGCGCGCCGAGGGCATCGCCCCCGTCACCGTCGGCGGCAACGACTGGACCGGCCAGAAGCTGCTGGCCCAGATCATCCAGACGTTCCTCACGCCCGACGAGGCCAGGAAGGTCTACTCGACCGGTGACTTCAGCGGCGGCAGGGGTGTCCGCGAGGGCATCGACTACTTCGTCGAGCTGCGCGACGCCGGTGTCTTCGCCGACAAGGCGCAGGGGCTGACGTCCGACACGATGACGACGCAGTACAACACCGAGGCGGCGGCCATCCAGTCCGCGATGTCCTCGGCGCTGGCGAAGGTCGCCCCGAAGCCGGCCGGGCACACCGCGATCGGTGGCTGGCCGCTGGCCCCCGGCGCCTCGCACGGCAGACCGACCATCCTGCGCTCGTACACCCTCATCGGTTTCTGGATCAGCCCCAACGGCGTCAAGAAGCTGTCCTCGGTCGAGAAGTTCCTGCGCTTCATGTACCGGCCCGAGGTGGTCTCGCGCTTCATCACCGAGAGCGGACGGGACATGGCTCTCGTGACGGACACGGTCAGCAAGCAGTTCCCGCTGGTCGCCGAGGCGCAGCGGCTCGGTGACCGGGTCAGCCAGGTCCTGCTGCCCGATCTGTACGTCCCTCCGACGGCGACCCAGCCGCTGATCACGGCGACCAGTACCGCCTTCACCCCGGGGACGAGCGCGGCCGCCGTGCGCTCCGCCCTCGAATCCGCCTACCGCACGGCCTGATCCGCGCGCCCGAGCCCTCTGCGAGTCCCTCATGACGTTGCTCTCGTCCGCCCCGGGCGGCGCCCCGGTCCGCCGGCCGGACCCCCCGTCGCCGTCCCCCGCCGCTCCCTCGCGACGCAAGCAGGGCGGGGTCGTCCTGGCCGTGCCGGCGCTGGTCTGGTACCTCGTCTTCATGGTCGGCCCGCTGGTCGCCATTTTCGTCATCGCCGCCCTGCACTGGCCGGGCATGCTCCAGCCGGTGTCGTTCGCCGGTTCCGGCAACGTCCGCGCCGTCCTCGACGACCCGGTCTTCCGGGACGCGGTGGCCAACACCGCCGTCCAGCTCGTCGTCGCGCTGCCCGTGATGATCGTGGGCGCGTACATGCTGGGGTACTACGTCGCGCAGAGGCCGCCGGGCCACCGCGCTCTGCGGTACCTGCTGTTCATACCCGGTCTGATCTCCACCCCGGCCAAGGCGATGGTCTTCTACGCGGTCCTCTCGCCGGACGGGCTGCTCAACGGCGGTCTGGAGAAGGTCGGTCTGGGTTCGCTGACGGACGCCTGGCTGGCGTCGCCGTCGACCGCGCTGTACTGCCTGATCGTCCTCGACGTGTGGAGCGGCATCGGCTTCACAGCCGTGCTGTTCGCCGCCCGGCTGGGAAGTGTGCCGGACGAGATCGGGGAGGCCGCCCAGCTGGACGGCGCCGGGCACTGGCGCGCCATGTGGCGTATCCACTTCCCGGTGATCAGGGACTTCGTCGGTGTCGTGACGATGCTTCAGTTCCTGTGGACCCTGTTCGGCTCCGCTCAGAACGTGCTGCTGCTGACCCAGGGCGGTCCGGGAAGCTCGTCGACAACGTTGTCCTTCCTCGTGTACCAGAAGGCGTTCATCGCGGCCGATCTGGGCTACAGCCAGACCGTCGGTGTGGTGCTGTTCCTGGTCGGTCTGGCCGGACTGCTGACCATCCGTCGCGTCTTCCGCCAGAACTACTGATCGGAGCGGTTCCATGAAGTTCGGAAGGTCCTGGCTGCCGGCCCACATCCTCGCCTGGCTGTACGCGGCACTGCTGGTGGTCCCCCTCTACTACCTGCTGGTCTCGGCGTTCAAGACGAACGACCAGATCTTCGGGAGCCCGTTCTCCCTGCCCTCCTCCATGTCCCTGGGCAACTTCGGGGAGGCGTTCTCCTCCGCGGACCTGGGTACGGCGATCGTCAACTCGGTGCTGGTCACGGTGCTCGCCCTGGTTCTCACCCTGGCGCTCGCCATACCGGCGGCCTTCGCCATCGCGCGCAGCGAGGGGCGCCTCGGCGCGTTCGTGGAGCGGGTGTTCTCGCTGGGATTCCTGGTCCCTACGTTCGCCGCGCTGTTCCCCACGTTCCTGCTCGCCGCCGCGACCGGGCTGTTCCACACCCGGGCGTTCATGGTGCTGTTCCTGCCGGCCACGGCGATGCCGCTCTCGGTCGTGATCCTGGTGCAGTTCATGCGGACCATCCCGCACGAGATGGAGGAGGCGGCACGCCTGGACGGCGCGTCGACGTTCGCCGTGCTCCGGCACATCTACACGCCGATGTGCATGCCGGGGATCGCGACGATCCTCCTGCTGAACTTCCTGACCTTCTGGAACGAGTACCTCTACTCGCTCGTCATCGTCGGACCCGACCCGGAGCAGCGGACCGTGCAGGTGGCGCTGCCCACCCTGAAGTCCCTCACCGGCACCGACTACGGCATTCTGACGGCGGGCACGGTTCTGACGCTGGTCCCGGTGTGGGTGGTGTACACCGTGCTCCAGAAGCGCATGCAACAGGCTCTCGTCAGCGGGGCGGTGAAGATGTGACATCACGTATCGAGCAGCGTCCCGAGGACGCGGGGAGCGGCGGAGGCACGTCGCCGGGGTCGGAGGCCCCGGCCGCGCGACCGGACCGGACTCCTGACGGTCCTCCCGGCGGGCACCGGTCCCGTACGGGATCCGAGGGAGCCGCCAGGCCCACGATCAAGGCCGTGGCCGCGGCGGCCGGGGTCTCCACCGCCGCGGTCTCGCAGGCGGTCAACGGCACCGGCCGGATCTCGGAGGCCACCCGCCGCCGGGTCCTGGACGCGGCCGCCGAACTGGGCTGGTCGCCGAGCGCGTCGGCGTCGGCCCTGCGCCGGGCGCGCACCCGTACGATCGCGCTCGTCGTGCGGCGGCCCACGGATGTGCTCGGCGCGGACCCGCACTTCAGTGAGCTGATCACCGGTCTGGAGGGCGAACTGGCCCCCCGGGGCTACGGTCTGCTCCTCCATCTGGTCGCCGACATCGCCCAGGAGAGCGCACTGTACGAACGGCTGGCCGCGGAGGGCCGGATCGACGGTGCGGTGCTGACCGACGCGCGGGCGGACGACCCCCGCCCCCGGCTGCTGCGGAGCCTCGGACTGCCCGCCGTACTGCTGGGCGCGCCGGACCCGGCGTCGCCGGTGCCCGGCGTCGGCCTCGGGCAGCAGGACGCCGGTGTCCGGGAGGCCGTCGCGCATCTGCTGGAGCTCGGGCACCGGCGTCTCGCGTACGTCGCGGGCCCGGCCGAGCTGGTGCACACCGGGCTGCGCCGGGCCGCGTTCGAGGACGCGCTCGCCGGGGCGGGGCTGCGGCCCGTCGCCGTGCGGCACACCGATTTCACGGAGCGGGCGGCCGTCGCCGTCACCGAGGAACTGCTCGCCCTGGCCGACCGGCCGACCGCGCTGGTGTTCTCCAACGACTCCATGGCCGTCTGCGGTGTCGGTACGGCCCAGCGCGGCGGGTTCCGGGTGCCCGCGGACGTGTCGGTGGTGGGGTACGACAACCTGCCGCTCGGCCGCTGGCTGCACCCCCGGCTCACCACCGTGGACCAGCAGGTGCAGCGGGTCGGTGCCGCCGCCGCCCGTGCGCTGCTCGTCCGGTGCGGCGAGGACGTACCCCCGCCGGTCCTCGACGGGCGCCCGCGCCTGGTCGTACGGGAGTCCACCGGTCCCGTACCGTCCGCGCCCTGACGCATGGGCCCGCCACTCCTCACCGCGCGAGGCCCGCCGGGGCACGGCCCCGCCCCGCCCCGCGGCTCACCGGCGTGGCCCGAACGGCCCCGCGCCGGCCGCACCGGCCCCACCCCCGCACTTCGAAGAGGTCAGAGAAAGACCATGCGACGCCACAGCGCCCAGCTCACCCATGACTCCGCCGTCCTGCCCTGGCTCGGCGCCAACTTCTGGTCCCGCAGCGGTGGTCCGCTGATGTGGCGGAACTACGAGCCGAGGACGGTCCGCGAGGAGCTGGCCGTCCTGCGGGACCACGGGCTGAACATGACCCGGTCCTTCTTCTACTGGCCCGACTTCCACCCGGAGCCGGGACGGATCGACGAGGAACTGTGTGACCGCTTCCGTGACTTCCTCGACGCCCATACCGAGGCGGGGATGGGGACCGTTCCCACCTTCATCGTCGGCCACATGTCGGGCGAGAACTGGGATCCCGCCTGGCGCGGGGACCGTGATCTGTACGAGGACGTATGGCTCGTCGGCCGGCAGGCGTGGTTCGTCTCCCAGATGACCCGCCGCTTCAAGGACCATCCCGCGGTCACCGGCTGGCTGATCACCAACGAGATGCCGGGCTACGGCCGGATCTACCAGGTCGACCCGCCGTCCGCCGATGTCGTCACCGCCTGGGCGCAGTTCATGTGCGACGCGGTGCGGGCGGCGGGCGGCACCCAGCCCGTGTCGCTCGGGGACGGCGCGTGGGGCATCGAGGTGACGGGCCGCGACAACGGCTTCTCGCTGCGGGACACCGCCGAGTACGTGGACTTCGTGGGGCCGCACGTCTACCGCTCGGACACCGACCGGGCGCGCCAGCACTACCGTGCCGCGTTCGAGTGCGAACTCGCCGCCGTCACCGGCCAGCCGGTCGTACTGGAGGAGTTCGGGCTGTCGACCGACACGGTGTCGGCGGCGAACGCGGGCGTGTTCTACCGGCAGACCCTCCACAACTCGCTGCTCGGCGGCGCCACGGGCTGGATCGCCTGGAACAACACGGACTACGACGAACTGTGGGAGCAGTCGCCGTACGACCATCATCCCTTCGAGATGCACTTCGGGATCACCGACCACACCGGCAGGCCGAAGGAGCCGCTGCGGGAGCTGGCCGAGTTCGCCGAGGTGCTGAAGCGGGTCGACTTCGCCCGCTGCCGCCGTACGGACGCCGACACCGCCCTGGTCGTGCCCGCCTTCCTGGAGCGCGGCTACCCCTACAGCCGGCCCGCCGACCGGCCGCTGATCTTCACTTCGCTGCACCAGGGGTACGTGGCCGCGCGCGGCGCGGACCTGCCCGTGGCGTTCGCCAGGGAGGCGGACGGGCTGCCGGAGGACGCCGCGCTGTATCTGCTGCCCTCGACACGGCAGTTGACGACCCGTACCCGGCGGGTGCTGGAGCGGCGGGCGCGGGAGGGCGCCACGGTCTACCTGTCGTTCTGCTCGGGCGAGCACCCGGCGACCCGCGGTCCGTGGTTCCACGACCTGGACGGCCTGTTCGGTGTGGAGCTGCAGCTCTCCTACGGGGTCGCGGAGCCGATCGAGGACGAGGTCCTGGAGATGACGTTCGCCGAGGACTTCGGCTCCGTAGCCGCGGGCGAGACGCTGGTCTTCCCGGTCGCCGGCAACGAGGACAGCCGCGCCTACCTGCCCGTCGTACCGGCCGGCGCACGGGTCGTCGCCACCGACGCGCACGGCCGCCCGGCGCTGCTGTGCCACGAGACGGGCGAGGGCCGTACGGTCCTGGCCACCTATCCGCTGGAGCACATGGCCGCCCGCACGGCCCGCGCGAACCCGGAGCAGACGCACCGGCTGTACGCGGCGCTCGCCGGACTCGCCGGGGCCGCACGGCCGGTGACGGTCGACACGCCGTACGTCGCCGCGGACACCCTGGTCCACGAGGACGGGACCCGCCATGTGTGGCTGGTGAGCCAGTCGGACGAGGAGCTGACCGTCCGCCCGTCGGCGGACGGAGAGCTGCGCGAGCCGGCCGGGGGCGGGCCGGTGCGGGACGTGGTGATCGCCCCGTACGGGGTGCGCGTCCTCGAACTGCGCTGACCCGAACTGCGGCGGCCGGCCGCGTTTCGCGCCGGACGACTGTGCCCGCCAAGGGTGCTGCCGAACGGCGCGCACCCACTCCCCCCGTTACGTGAAAGTGAGCCGCCCGATGTCCGAGCCGATCTTCCGGGATCCCACGGCGCCCGTCGCCGGCCGGGTGCGTGACCTGCTGGCGCGGATGACGCTCACCGAGAAGGTGGGTCAGGTCAACCAGCGGATGTACGGGTGGGACGCGTACGAACGCACCTCCTCGGGCCACCGGCTGACGGAGGCGTTCAGGGCGGAGGTCGCCGCGTACGACGGGATGGGCGCGCTCTACGGACTGCAGCGCGCCGACCCCTGGTCGGGCGTGACGGCGGCCACGGGCATCGGCGCGGCGGACGGCGGACGGGTCTCCGACGACGTGCAGCGGCACGTCGTGGAGAACACCCGTCTCGGCATTCCCGTCCTGCTGGTCGAGGAGATGCCGCACGGCCTCCAGGCGCTGGACGGCACGCTGCTGCCCGTGAACCTGGCCGTCGGCGCCACGTGGAACCCGGAGCTGTACGAGGAGGCCGTCGCCCTCGCCGCCGCGCAGCTCCGCTCACGCGGCGGTCATGTGGCGCTGGTGTCCGCGCTCGACCTGGTGCGGGACCCGCGGTGGGGCCGCGCGGAGGAGTGCTTCGGTGAGGATCCCTACCTGGCGGCACGGTTCACCGAAGCCCTGGTGCGCGGCGTGCAGGGGCCGCCCGGGGAGCGCATCGGGCCGGAGCGGGCGGCCGTCGTGCTCAAGCATTTCGCGGGACAGGGTGCCACGGTCGGCGGCCGTAACAGCGCGGCCACCGAACTGGGCGCCCGTGAGCTGCACGAGATCCATCTGGAGGCCGCACTGGCAGGGGTACGTGCCGGGGCGGCGGGTGTCATGGCGGCGTACAACGAGTTCGACGGCGTGCCGTGTGCGGCAAATCGTGAGCTGCTGACCGGGATCCTGCGCGAACGGTGGGGGTTCACCGGTCTGGTGATGGCCGACGGACTCGCGCTCGACCGCCTGGTGCGGCTGGCCGGGGACCCGGTGGCGGCCGGCGCGAGGGCCCTGGAGGCGGGGACCGATCTGAGTCTGTGGGACGACTGCTTCCCCCGACTGGAGGAGGCCGTGCGGCGTGGGCTGGTCGACGAGCGGACCCTGGACACGGCGGTCGGGCGTGTCCTCGCCCTGAAGTTCCGGCTCGGCCTCTTCGAACACCCGTACACCGGGGAGCACGCGCCGGCTCCGGGCCCGGAGCGGCTGAGTGAGCGCATCGCCCGGGAATCCGTCACCCTGCTCGCCCACGACGGCGTGACGCTCCCGCTGGCCGGTGGCGTCCGGCGGGTCGCTGTCATCGGCCCGAACGCCGACTCCCTGCCTCAGCAGATCGGCGACTACACCGCGCCCCAGCGGCCCGGCACGGGCGTCAGCGTCCTCGACGGGTTCAGGGCCGCGGCTCCGGAGGGCGTGGAGGTCGTTCATGCCCGGGGCAGCGATCTCGTGGGCGGTGACCTGTCGGCCGTGCCCGGGGCGGCCGACGCAGCCGCGGGCGCGGATGTCGCGGTGGTGGTGCTGGGCGGTTCGAGTGCGCGGGCGTCGGGGACGCGCTTCGACGCCAACGGGGCGGCGGTCGTCGCATCGGGCAACCCCGTGGAGATGACCTGCGGGGAAGGCGTGGACCTGGCCGAACTCGGGCTTCCCGAGGGGCAGTCGGCGCTGCTCGACGCGGTCGCGGCGACGGGGACCCCGGTCGTCGTGGTGCTGGTCCAGGGACGTCCGCACGCGCTGCCGGACCTCTCGGACCGGGCCGGCGCGGTGCTGAGCGCCTGGTATCCCGGTCCGTGGGGCGGGCGTGCGGTGGCGGACGTGGTCTTCGGCACGGCGGAACCGGTGGGCCGGCTGCCCGTCTCGGTCCCCCGGTCGGCGGCGCAGCTGCCCGTGTTCTACAACGGGAAGGACCACGGCTACCGGGGCTACGTCGACCAGCCCGCCACCGCGCGTCACGCGTTCGGGCACGGGATGGGCTACTCGACGGTCGAGTACGGCGAACCCCGGCTGTCCCACTCGTCCGTCGCGGCGGCGGAGTTGGCCGGCGGCACGTCGGCCGGGGCAGGGGGGCCGCTGCTGTGCACGGTCGAGGTCCACAACACGGGCGGGCGTCCCACGCGGGAGACGGTGCAGCTGTACGTACGCCGGGTGGTCGGCGGCACGTCGTGGCCGCGCGTGCGCGAACTGCGCGGTTTCGCCCGGATCGTGCTGGGGCCCGGGGAGAGGGCGGAGGTCCGCTTCCCGGTGGGGGCGTCGACGCTGGCGTCCGTGACCCGCGGGTGGGAACGCGCGGTGGAGCCGGGCGAGTTCGCGATCGAGACGGGCCCGTCATCGGACCGCACCCGCGGCGCCGGGCTCCTGGTGACCGTCCCGGCGGACGGCGGGGCGTGAACGTCCCGGAGTGCGGCGGCACGTGGCCACCGCCCGGCCGCCGGCACGCCGTTCACGCTGTGCCGCACGCGGTCGGCGTGACGCGTGGTGCGGACGCCGGCGCCGTCGGCGTCGCGATGCCGGTGGGGCCGGGGTCGTAACCCCGGCCCGGCACACGGAACTTGCGCACCAACTCGCCGAAGAGGATCGCCGTCTCCGTCGGCATGTCCTCGGCGAGGCCGTATCGCGGCATGGCCCGCGACGCGGACTTCGCACCGCCGTGGAGTCAGTCCTGCGGGGTGAGCAGGACGACCGGGATTTCGCGTGCGGTCTTCTGTGCGTACTCGTCGTACAGCGGGAAGACGCGCGCCATCTGGGGCCAGAGACGCTCACGTTCGGCCGGGGACGCGACCCGGGCGCGAGCGGTGAACCGGCGCCCGCCGACCTGCACTCCGACGCTCGGCTCCGACTGAAGGTTCTTGAACCACGCCGGATCCTCGTCGGCGCCGCCTTTGGAGGCGACGACGACGAAGTCCTCGCCCGAGGTTCCGTAGATCAGACACGTGCGGCGCGCGATGCCGGTCCTGCGTCCGGTCGTGGCGAGCACGAGCGTGTGGACGCCGTTCGACTCGTGTCCCTCGGTGCCGCCCGAGGCGAGATACGTACGGGTCTGCTCGGCGACCCAGTCCCACTGCGAGTCGGTGGCGTGGTCGAGGTCATCGGCGACAGCCATGACGGTCGGTCCTTTCCGGAAGGGATATCTGTACGGAGATCTGAACTGGGATCCTGAACTGAATCCTGTACTGGACATGCTGCCGGGCGATCCACTTCAGTGGAGCTCCTCGACCAGCCCGATGACGATGCCGTCGGGGCCGCGAACGTAGCAGTACCGGTAGATGTCCTCGTACTGCGCCACCTTGCCCACGAGTTCGGCGCCGTGGGCGCGCAGGCGGCCGAGGACGTCGTCGACCGCGTCGACGGCGAACGTGAGGCGCGGGATGCCCGGGGTGTTCATCGGCGCCCTCGGGGCAGCGCCGGTGGCCACCGGGGTGCGGAACGCCGACACCTCGATCCGGCTGTGGCCGTCCGGGGTCCGCAGGACCGCGATGTCGGCTCGGACGCCGTCCAGCCCGACGAGTTGGTCCGCCCAGTCACCCCCGACTTCCGCCTCGCCTTCGAGTTCCAGGCCCAGCTCGATGAAGAAGGCGATGGCAGCGGCGAGATCCTCGACCACGACGCCGGCGTGATCCATCCGGTAGATCATCGTTCCTCCTGTGTCCCGCGGCCCGCTCCGGCCGCTCGTGCCCCTGGGACGGAGCCGGCGCGCCGTTCTCGACACAGCAGCCTCTGTGCCACAAGGCGCGGGGGCGGACCCGCACCGGAGTCTCGCCGATGTGGCCACGCGGCGGCCCCGCTCCGCGTATCGACCACCCCCCACTGACCGTCCGGTCACCCACCGATGCCCACCGACACCACCGATCGGAAGTGCTGCTGACATGCGACCCACCCTGTTCACAGTTGACGTGCCCGGCCCAGGGCGACTGAGCACCATGGCCAAGCCCAGGGGCGGGGACTGGCTCGGGGACGAGATGAACGGACTGAGCACGGCGGGTGTCGACACCCTGGTGTGCGCAGTCACCCGGTCCGAACTCGACGAACTCGGGCTCGGGGAGGAGGACCGAGCAGCCGCGACCGCGGGGCTGCGATTCGTCGCCATCCCCATACCCGACCGCACCGTCCCCGATCTCGCCGTGGTTCTGCCCACGCTTCGCGACCTCGCCGAACGGCTGCGCGGGGGCGCTCATGTCGTCACCCACTGCCGCTTCGGCATAGGACGGGCGTCCCTCCTCGCCGCCGCGCTCCTGATCCTCAACGGTGTCGATCCCGACACCGCGTGGAGCCGGCTCGAACGGGCCCGGGGCCTCCCGGTCCCGGACACCGCCGAACAGCGGGCGTGGACGGTGGAACTGATCGGATACCGGCGTGATGGTGACGAGAGGGCTCGACAGTGAGCACGGGCAGGGCGGTGTGACTCAGGTCCTGGAACTCACAGCTGAGTGCCGGACGGGTCGGACGCCGTCCGGACAGGCGACGAGGTCACGGTCGTCGTCACCGCGATCGACCGGGAGCGGCGCAGGCTCCTTCTCTCCCGGCGACAAGGCTCACCCCAACTCCCCCTCGTCGCAGGGAAAGCACCACCTCCGGCCCAGTGAGCCCAAGCGGTCACCGCAGATCCTGGACACAGGACGGTCCTGGGGGATTCGGGCCGAGGTGGCGCCGCTCCCCCAGCCGGTGGGAGCGGCGCCGGGCCCCCGTTACTCGGCGGGCAGCAGGAAGTCGGCCGGTCTCAGTGCGCGGTCGACGATGCGGGTGTCGCCGATCCAGCCGTAGAAGCCCTGGCCGAACTTGTCGTCGAACTGGGTGCCGCCGATGGCGAACGGCTTGCCCAGCGTCGCGATGCCGGTGGCCCGCTGGGTCGGGTTGCGGGCGATCCTGGACCCGTCCACGTACATCACCGTGCGGCGGCCGTCGTTGACGACCGCGATGTGTGTCCAGCGGCCCACGGGCAGGGCGTGGCTCCACGATGTGGGGTCGGCGTCCTGGACGTGCGGGTAGAGGACGAACTGCAGGAACCGTTCCGGTGTGACGTTGAGGCTGCACGTCGGCTCGTCCGTCGACCAGCCCGTCGTCTTTCCGGCGTCGCCGTTGCGGCCCTCCCAGCTGAGGATGCCCATCCAGGCGTGGTCGCCCTCGTAGGGGTCCGGCAGCTTGATGAACGTCTCGATGGTGAAACCGGACGTGAACCGGGCGCTGTTGAGCGGGGCCGTGGCGCTCGTGGTGAGTACCGCGCCCCGGTCGGGTCCCTTGCCGCCGTCGAAGCGCAGACTCGCGTGGGCCGGCTGCTGGGCGTGGTGGTCGGCGGAGCGGGTCAGTACCTCCGGCGCGCTGTCGTGCAGGAGTTGTACGCGCAGGTCGTTGCCGTGGCCGGAGAGGTCGCGGGCCACGACTCCCCCGCCCACCACGGATCCCGGCTTGCCCGCCCCGGCGAGGCCGTCGGCGTCGAACCGCCAGTACGCCACGGTTCCGCGCGGCATCACGCGGCCGGCCGGGCGCGGCTTCGGCGGGACGAGTCCGTCGAACCCCTTGAACCGCTCGGCGAAGTCGATGTCGAGGCTGAACCGGTCGACCGGGCCGGTCAGTTCGACCGTCTCGGCCTCCAGCGGCGTCCGCTTCCGCGGGTCGCGGCGCAGGAACCACGGGGAGAACGTCTCGATGTCGACGACGTCGCGCGTGGTGTCGAAGGCGTAGAGCCGGATCATCCCCGCGCCGCCGTAGTAGCGGTCCTGGTAGTTGGTGATGTGCACGTGCACGTCGTGGCCGGCGTCGTTCTTCAGGACCGTGCGGCCCGAAGGCCAGTAGTGCCCGCCCAGCGCGAGGAAGATCTGGTCGTTGCCGCGGATGAGGCGGTCCCAGAGCCGCCGGCCGTGGTCCGACAGCTGTGCCTCACCGTTGTCGTCGGCCCAGGCGATGTCATGGGTGGTCACCACGGCGGGCATCGTGGGGTGGTCGTCGAGGACGCCCTGGGCCCAGGCCAGGGCCTTGTCCGAGGCGCGCCAGTCGAGGGCGAAGACCAGCCAGCTCCGGCCGGCCGCCTTGATCACGTGGTAGCTGTTGTAGCCGCCGGGGGAAGCGCCGCCGAAGGTCGGCATGGCGGTGTACCGGGCGGGGCCGAACGCCTTCAGGTAGGCGGAGTTCCCACGCTGGTCGTCGGTGCTCCCGTCGATGTCGTGGTTGCCGGCCAGGACGCTGTACGGCACCTTGCCGTGAATGGTCCGGAAGGTGTCGGCCGCGAGCGCTATCTCCTGCTCCGTACCGTGCTCGGTCACGTCGCCGAGGTGCGTCATGAAGGCGATGTTCGCCTCGGCGCGCTCCGACACGAGGTAGTCGAAGGTCTCCCGCAGGGGCTTGGGGTCGGCGCTGTCGGCGTCGAAGAGGTACTGCGTGTCGGGCAGCACCGCGAGCGCGAAGCGCGGGCTGTCCTCGTCGTAGCGGCCCCGCCCGGAGGAGGCGGGGCCGGGCGCGTGGGGTGCGGCCTGGGCCGACTGCGTGCCCAGGACCGTGGCGGCGGCCCCGACGGCGGGGGCGGCGATCGCCGCTTGCAGCAGCGACCGGCGGTCCGGACCGGATGTGGTGGACTTGGTCATACGATCTCCCAGCTCTGGGCACCTTGCGTGTCCGTGGGGATCGTGTGCCTCTCCGGCGACCGCTCGACAAAGCGCTACTGAACACCGGCCGTCGCGGACCGGTCCGGAGTCTCGGTGACGGTACGCCGGCCGCGGGCCCCGGGCGCTGTGCGGTGTCGGGACGAGCGACCGCGGCCGCTCAATTACCGCCGGCCGGCCGGGTCGATCCGGCGCCCCGGCGACGCGCGAGGATCATGCCGCCGAGCCTGCTCTCGGCCGAGGTGACAGTCGTGTGCGACTCGACGGCGAAGCCGGCTTCGTCGAGCCATGTGATCAGTTGGGCGTGTTGCCGCCGGTGGACATGGACGTTCATCGGGTGGCCGCCGTAGCCCTCGGTCTTCACCTTCGCCTCATCGCCGACGTGGAAGGCGAGCAGCAGCGGCCCACCGGCCCTGACGACGCGCTTGAAGTGCGCGAGAACGCGCCCGATCTCGTCGTCGGGGACATGGATCAGCGAATACCAGGCGATCAGGCCGGTCAACGAGTCGTCGGCGATGGCGAGGTCCGTCATGGAGCCGAGAGCGAACGGGAGATCGGGGTGATCACGCCGGGCCACCTCGATCATGCCGGGCGACAGGTCGATCCCGAAAACATCCACGCCCGACCGGTGCAGGTGAGCCGTGATCCTCCCTGTCCCGCATCCCACGTCGGCGACTCGCCCGCCGCCCTGGGCCCGCACGAGGTCCGCGAACCTCGCCAGGAAGGCGCGTTCCTCGGGCGCTTCCTCCAGGATGTGACGCGTCAGGTCCGCGTAACTGGCGGCCACGGTGTCGTAGGACGTCCGTGTGTCGTGCAGCCAGCCGTCGGTATGCGGTTTCATGTCCACGGCCGCAGGCTACCCATCCGTGCGCGGCCGCCGGAGGTCCGGGGATGCCCGGGTAGTCCTACGTGATGCGGGCGAGGAAGAACTCCCGGACGTCCCCGGCGAGCAGTTCCGGCACCTCCATGGCGGCGAAGTGGCCGCCGCGGTCGAACTCCGACCAGTGCCTGATGTCGTACAGCCGCTCGGCCAGCGGTCGCACCGACTGCGTGATGTCGTACGCGAACACCGCCACGCCCACCGGTACCGGGCACGGCTCGGTCCGCCGCGGGGCGTCGTGGTGCAGGCGCGCCGAGGAGGCGGCGGTGGCGGTCAGCCAGTACAGCGAGATGTCGGTGAGCATCCGCTCGTCGCTGATCGGCGAGCGGGGGTCGGTCCACTGGGCGAAGCGCTCGGCGATCCAGGCCAGTTGACCGACCGGCGAGTCGGTCAGCGCGTAGCCGACGGTCTGCGGGGTGGCGGCCTGCAGTGCCTGGTACGGCGGGCGGTTCGCCATCAGCTGCCTGACCTTGTCCAGCCGGGCTTCGTCGGTCGCGGACAGTTCGACGCCGGCGTCCGGAACCGGCCTGGTGGGCAGGTAGTTGACGTGCACCCCGACGACCTGCTCGGGTGCCACCGCGCCGAGCGCCGTCGAGATGCCGGAGCCGAAGTCGCCGCCCTGCGCGCCGTAGCGCTCGTACCCGAGACGGCGCATGAGCTCGGCCCAGGCGCGTGCGATCCGGACGATGTCCCAGCCGCGCTCGTGAGTCGGCCCGGAGAAGCCGTAACCCGGGATGGAGGGAATCACCAGGTGGAAGTCGCGCGACAGCGGTTCGATCATGTCGAGGAACTCCAGGAACGAGCCGGGCCAGCCGTGGGTGAGGACCAGCGCGAGGGCGTCCGGTCTCGGGGACCGGACGTGGACGAAGTGGATGTTCTGGCCGTCGATCTCGGTGGTGAAGTGCGGAAGCTCGTTGAGCCCGGCCTCGTGCTCGCGCCAGTCGTAGCGGGTGCGCCAGTGGTCGGCCAGTTCTCTGAGCCGGGCCAGGGGGAAGCCGTAGTCCCATCCGGCATTGGCGACCTCGTTGGGCCAACGAGTGCGGGAGAGACGGTCGTTGAGGTCGTCGAGGTCGGCCTGGGGGATGTCGATACGGAACGGCTTGATCATGATCTCTTCACTCCAGGGCGTCAGTGGGCATCCATGGGTTCGAGTGATCCGCGTCGTGTGGCACGAGATTGTTCGTCACACCAACGTTCTCTCGTCGGCGACGATAGTTTGTTGGTGGGACTAACGCAACGTACGATCTCGGCATGAGCGACAGCACGCCCGACAGGGTGAGGCCGACCGACCGGCCGGCCACCGCCGCACGGCTGCGGAATCTGGGCACCCGGCTTCTGTCACTGGCCGCGATCCAGTCGGATCGCCTGGTGAACGAGGAGTTGGCGCGCGCGGGCGCCCGCAAGTGGCACTACGCGGTGCTGGCCACACTGGAGGAGTTCGGACCCGCCAGCCAGTCGGAGCTGAGCCGGCGTACGGGAATCCACCGCAGCGACATGGTCGCGGTGATCAACGAGCTGGCCGATCACGGACGGGTGGAACGCTCACCCAACCCGGCCGATCGCCGGCAGAACGTCATCGCTGTCACCGAGCGGGGCCGCGAGCTGATACTGCGGCTGGACAGACTGCTCGCCGAGGTGGAGGACGAGGTACTCGCGCCGCTGAACCCGTCGGAACGCGCGCAGTTGACCCGGCTCCTCACCACCCTGGTGGATCACCACGGCCACCAGATGTGAACCGGCTGGGCGCATGGCGTGGGTCGAACCGGCTGGGGTGCGTGCGGACCCGTCTAGCCCACGCGGGCCTCGACGCACTTCCGTTCGCCGGCGGCGGACGCGGGGAGGAAGCAGGACCGGACGGTGTCTCCGGGGTTGACCGCGGTCATCTCGGTGTGGACGTAGTTTTCCGCGTCGGTGGTGTCGTTGATGCGTACGTCACGCGTCGGGCCCGCCGCCGTGACCTCCACCCGGTCACCGATCCGGGCCCCCCACATGCGGGCCCAGGCCGCACCGCACTTCTCGCTGTAGCGCAGCTCCACCTGCGCGCCGGTGGCGGTGCGGTACGTGGTGAGGGTGCCGGGGCCGACGGCGCAGATCAGCGGCATCGGGTCCCGGCCCTCACAGGCGGCTCCGTGGCACTGGGGGCCCAGAGTGTAGGGGGCGGAGGCCGGCCGCGGTTCGTCCGCCGAGGTGTCGCGGTCCGACAGCAGGAACACCAGTGACACACCACCGACGATCACGGCGTAGGCCGACACCAGCACCAGCGCGAGCCGGCCCCTGCGGCCGCGCGGCTGTCCGGGCGCGGCGGGCCGGGGCGGTCCGGGCGACTGTGGCGGCGCTTCCTCGGCGGCGGGGGCGGGGGACGCCGCGCGTCCGCTCCAGCCGGACTCGGCTATCTCCCACAGGGCCGACACCCGCCCGGGCGGCTCGTTCGCGAGTCGGCACAGCTCTCGCACGGCCTGGAGAGGGGGCAGGCTCTTGCCGTTGAGGTAGCGCTCCCAGGAGGACTTGCTGTACGGAGTTCGTTCCGACAGTGCTGCCAGGCTCAGACCGGTACGGGCGCGCAGCTCGCGCAGCGCCGCCGCCAACCGATCGTGTTCAGCGGTCACTTGGACGCCGCCTCCCGCAGGGATTTCCAGGTGTGCGGACCGATGACACCGTCCACGACCAGCCCGTCCCGCTTCTGCAGGCGCACGACGGCGCGCTGTGTCTCCGGGCCGAAGATGCCGTCGATGTCGCCCGGCGAGACGCCCGCCCGGCGCAACAGGCACTGTGCCTCGGCCACTTCCCGCCCGACGTGTGTGTACGCCAGCATGGTGTCCGTGGTGTTGCTGTGGCCCGCGTACCAGCGGCCGTCGTGCCGCTCCAGTCGGCAGGTGTAGGCGATCGGTATCAGGGTCTCCGACACGACGGCCGGGGTCCCCGGGCCCGTACCGGCACGGTCCGCGAGCTGGGCGCGGGCGTCGGCCAGGCGTACGGCCAGCAGGAACACGGCGGAGACGGACAACACCAGGGCCACTGCTCCCGCCGTGACCGCGGCGCGCAGATAACGCCGCTGCTGCTCGGTGGGAGCGTGGAGAGCCGTCACCGGGGTGCCCTCCGGGGCGCTCTCCGACACGTCGGCGGTGACCGGGTTCCCCCGGGCCCAGTGTTCGGCCGCTGTCTCGTGCAGCGCCAGCAGCCGGTCCGGATCCTCACCGCCGATGCGGGCCATCGCCTCGACGGCCTCCCGGGGCGGCAGCGACCTGCCGTTCAGATACCGCTGCCACGATCTCGCGCTGTACCCGGTTTTCACACCCAGTTGGCGCGTGCTCAGCTCCCCGCGGTCCTTCAGTCCGCGCAGTCGCACGATCAGCTGGTGCACGTGTGGGTGCAGTTCGGCGGGCAGCGGCTTCCAACGCGACATGTATCCCCCATTCGCGTTCGGGACCGCCGGTCCGGCCCCGTCTTCCGGGCTCATTCTGCATCATCACGGCGCCTGCCCAGGCGGGGCCCCGCCCCGGACGGAATCGGTGTCCCCGTTCGCGGTCGTCCCGCCGTACGGACTCGACGGGTGACGTTCCAGCAGGTCAGGGCGTGGGACGTCTCAGGATGACGTCACTTCCCCGTCGACTGTGGCCGGGCATCGCGCCGAACCAGCAGTCTCGTGGCGGAACCGGCCCGGCGCGGACGGCTCCGCTCAGCGCACACCATGAAGGAGAACAGCATGCGAGCTCTCACGAAGGCACTCGTCGGTGTCACCACCGCCGTAGGGGTTGCCGCCGGGGGGCTGGCCCACGCGGGGGCGGCCGTGGCGGCTCCCGCACCGACCCAGCAGCGGACGGCTGGCACAGAGGTCACGCCACTCGCCGTGGTCAACCTGGGACTGAGCACCGCCCAGGCGAAGGACTGGCAATGCCAGCTGCGCGTACTGGGCTACAACACCGGGACGCCCGACGGGCGACTGGGCACGAGCAGCTGGAAGGCGGCGCAGCGGTACTTCAACGACCTGGGCCTCAAGGCCGGCACCCCCGACGGGGTGGTCGGAGCGAACACGGTCATGGCGCTCCAGCGTTTCCTGAACATGAACCTCAAGGAGAACCTGGCCGTCGACGGCGCCCCGGGCGCACGCACCAAGGCCGCGTTCGCAAAGTACGCCAACCTGCTCTCCAGCGTCTGCTGAGCGGATCTCAAGGAGACGGCTCCGAGGAAGAACGCCTCGCGATGGTTGATACCGGCCATCGCTTCCTTGCCGGCCGTGCCGTTGTCGCGGACAGCGAACCCACCCGTGAAGTGCCGGCCCTCTGGCGTTCGTTGACGGCCGATGAGCCCGTGGTGAACGGCGACATCGACGACGCGTCCCGGAAGACGACCGACGGTTGGCGGTCCGAGACCACCGCGGTCGACTCCACCGGCGCGACGGGGGCGCACCATTCGGACCGGTTTCGACGGCACTCTCCCGACCGAGGCGATCGCCGCGTACGAGCCGGTGGACGCCGGACATCCCGTCGTCCACGCGGGCCTTCAGCCGCCGTCCACCAACTCGCCGGGAGCCCGGCGCCGGGTCTCGGTGAAGCGCCGTCGAGATGAGGAGCGCAAGGGGCGCCTGACGGCGCCGCGTCTCCCGGCACTCCCGGCCGAACACTGAACACAGAAACGCAAGAAGGAGCCCATCGGGTGACCAGTACTTTGAAACTGCGGGCGCTGCGGCGGCTGCGGACGGCTCCCGGCGGGCAGTTCGACTGCCAGATCGACTTCTCCGACGGGTCGGGCGCCTCGCGCCCGGTCGCCCATGTGGAACGCGAACTGCCGCCGGGCGGCATACCCGCCTACCTCGCGGCCCGCAAGAGCGGCGCACGCTCGTTCGTGCTGTGGGCGGACGAGGAGCGTCGGGGGCGGGTCGTCAGCCTCGTCACCCTCACCGCGGGCCGACGGGCGCAGTTCGAGGTGCTCGGCCCGGGGGGCGAGTCACTCGGCAGGATCACGCGCGACAAGGCGTTCAGCCGGGGCCTGCGCACTCGCTGGACGGTGAGCCGCCCCGCCGCACCCGACGCCGTGGGATACAAGGGCCGGCTCTGCTGGTGGTGTCTGTGGTGGCTCTGCACGCCGCTGTTGCCGTTCGTCGTCATCGTCCCGCTGTTCAGCGGCGGCATCGGCGGTGACTTCCCGCGTGGCCCCCGGCGCATCAAGTGGCGCGCCGGCGGACGGATACCGCTGGAGTTCAGGTCCTCCGGCGACACGCTGCGCATGAAAGCACCCGACCTCGACTGGCGGCTCGGAGCGGCCCTCGCGGCCCTGATTCCTTCGTTCGACGGCTGGATCGGGGATCCGTGGGACAGCCGGACGGACTGATGTCCGGGAGCGAGGCCCGAGTGACGCGCCGGCGGACCGTTCTCGCCCCAGTCCCGCGGCCTCGTGCCACCACGGGACACGGGCGAGTGGGACGGCGAGCGGCCGCATGGCGCCGGTCCCGTTCCCGTGTCCCGCATCGGCCTCACTCGGGGCCCGCGGGACGGTACGGAGCTGCGTGGCGGACCACTTCACCCGCTCGGCGCCGTCGAGCCACCATGAGAACGAATCCAGGACTCCGGACAATCGGCGCCCGGCCCGCTCCCGGTCCTCCAAGGCCGTCCCGGCCGGCCTGCGCAGAGCGGTCTTCGTGGTCAGGAGCCGGCCCGGCTCGGAGATGTCATCCATCGCCCTTCGCTGTCGTGGCACGGGCCCCGGGCCCGGGCGGGGAGTCGCCGCTGTCGCGTTCCCCGGGTCGGTCATCTGATTCGGCACCCTGCGCATTCGTTCATCGACGGCTCGCCCCGTTCGCCGGACGCGCTGCCTCGCATCCGACCCGGCTCTGTCACTGCCCGTGCGACAGGCACAGTAGCCCGGTCCGGTCACGGAGTGTGCCGGTCGTTCGACCCACAAGGACCGGCCGTCGCACCCACCGGAGAACGCTGTGACGGGAGACGCGGACGAGGGCGCCGAGACGGCTGAGGTCCGCGGGTCCGGCGAGCGCCTGCTGAACGTGACCGTCGAGCGGTACGGGGTGTGGCTCCGGTCCGCCGTGGTCGGCCTGTGCGGTGCGCTGGGCATCGTCGCGGCGGACTCGACGGAGATCTTCCCGGCGCTCTCTCTGCTGGTGCCCGCCCTGATCGCGTGCGGTATCCGGCTTTACGGGCTGCGCCATCCGCTTCCGTTGTCCCTGCTGGGGGCGTCGGACGCCTCCGTGGTGGTACTGACGGGGCTGTCCCAGCCGGTTCTCGGCGGCGCCGGCGCGAATGTGATGGTGGAGGCGATCGTCGCCATCTGCGCCATCACCTTCCAGCAGGAGTGGGCGGTGCGCCCCGTCGCCGGCGCGGGCCTGGCCGCGCTCGGGGCGGCGGCCTGCGCGCTCGGCGACGTGCTCTCCTCTCCCGGGCACCTTGCGGAGCCGGCCCCGCTGGTGCGCCTGCTCTTCGTGGCGGGCCTGTCCAGGGCCGCCTACGTCGTCGTTCGCACTCGGGTCAGGGCAGCCGACCGGGCGGCCGCGCTCAGAGCGGCGGCCCGGCGGGAGGCCGCTGTGGCCGCCGCGCGAAGGGCGACCGAGCGCGAGTACCTGGCGACCTTGCACGACACTGCGAGCGCGACGCTGCTGATGGTCTCCCAGGGCGTGGGCCGGGACTGGGCATGGCTTGCGCCACGCGCCAGACAGGATCTGGAGGCGCTGTCCACCGTGCCCGGATTCGAGACGGGGCGCGTCGACCTCGCCGAGCTGCTCGGCTGCGTGACCGGGGGCGAGGGGCGGGCCATGGTGCGGCTCAGGACACGCGTCGAGGGCCCGCTCACGGTTCCGTCCGGTCCTGGGCTCGCGATATTCAACGGGGTCCGGGAGGCCGTGACCAATGTGGCACGCCATGCCGGAGTCCGCGAGGCGGAGCTCACGGCATGGGCGGAGGCGGACGGCGCGGTCGTCGAACTCTCCGACGCGGGGCGGGGGTTCGACCCCGAGTCCGTCTCCGCGCGGCGCAGGGGCATCTCCGGTTCCATCATCGGCAGGATGCAGGCGGTCGGCGGCTCGGCCACGGTCACCTCGCGTCCGGGCACCGGGACGCGCGTGCGGTGGAACTGGCACGCCCGGCCTCGTACCTCCCAAGAGTCGGAGCTGTCACAGGCATCCCGGGCGGGGGACGGCGCGCAGGTGAAGCGTGTGCCGCGAACGCCCCCCGCCGCGGCACAGCCCACGGTCGCCGGCCGCCTCATCCGTGGGCAGTTGCTCCACGGGGCCCAGCTGGCCGCGCTGTTGATCAGTCTGCTGTCGCAGTTCACCCTCTCGCTGAACCAACTCACGACCTACCAGAGTGTGTACCGCCCCGCGTGGGCGCAGACGGCGGCCTTCGTCTGCCTCACCGTCGTCGCGGCGACCGGGGCCACCTTTCTGCTGCGCGGCAGGCCGATCCCGCCGCGGGTGCGCGGTTGGGGTCTCGCCGCGGTGCTGAGCGCTTCGGCGACATGCGCGTTCACCCTCCCTCCGGAGCGGTTGACGGGTGCGGAGGACTGGGCGTTCGGACTGGTCGGCTGGCATGCGCTGTATCTGCTGGCCGACCTGCGGGTCAGGGTGTTCGCGGCTTTCCTGGGGGTGCACATGGGGCTCAACGCGACCGCTGTGCTGCTGTTGGGGGCGCCGGACGCCGCGGAGGTGGCGGCGATGGGGATCGCGGCGGTCTCCAACTGCGGCTTCCAGTTGTCCGTCGGTGTACTGACGCGCCTGCTGCACGGTGCGGCGCTGACTGCGGGCACCGCGGCGGCGCGGGAGGAGGAGCTGCGTACCCGGGAACGCGTCCACGCGGACATGCAGCGCGACCACAAGGAGCGCTACCGCGCCCTGACGGCGACGACGGTTCCCCTGCTCGTCGGCCTCGGGCACGGTGTGCTGAGCCCGCACGACGACGATGTCAGGCTGCGCTGCGGTGTGGAAGCCGCGCGTATGCGCCGCCTGTTCGCGGAGAGCGACGCCGTACTGGACCCGCTGCTCAACGAGTTGCGGGCGTGCGTCGAGGTGGCCGAGCACCAGGGGGCGACGGTGAGTCTGGCCGTACGGGGCCGGCGGGGCGAGGTGCCGGTCGAGATACGCAGGGAGTTGATCGACCCGGTGGCGGTGGTGATGAGTGGTACCCGTTCGGTCGCACGGGTGACCGTCGTGTGGACGCCTCGCTCGGTGCGCGTGAGCGTGATCGGCGAGGGCCGCACCGACGGCGGCGGCCTTTCGGAAGAGGCCGCGCGAGCGCACGGCCGTGACATGGACGCGAAGGTGACAGTGACCAGAACGGCGCGGGGCGGAAGTCTGTGGGTGGAGGCCAGCTGGACACGGCCCACGACGAAGGGAGTTGACCCGGCATGAGGGACGATGCACCGGTCAGCGTGGTTGTCGTCGACGACCATCCGGCCATCCTCTCCGGCGTGGAGGCGTGGTACGCCGCGTCGCGGCGGCCGATCACCGTGGTCGCGGCGGGCTCCTCCGTACAGGAGGCGTGGACCGCGCCCGGCAGCATGGCCGATGTCGTCGTCCTGGATCTGCAACTGGGGCAGGGCGGCCCCGCCTTCGGCAGCCTCCGCGGACTCGTCGACGCCGGGCGGCAGGTGGTCGTCTACTCGATGCGGGACGACGAGAAGACGGCGCTCAACTGCCTGGACCTGGGAGCGGCGACCTTCCTGACCAAGAGCGAGGGCCGACAGCACCTGGTCGAGGCGACACTGGCGGCAGCCGACGAGCGGCCCTACATGCCGCCCGCGCTGGCCGGCGCGCTGGGTACGAACGCCCGCGCCGACCGCCCCCAGCTCTCCGTACGCGAGGAGAACGTGCTCATCGAGTGGTTCCAGTCGGAGTCGAAGGAGCTGGTCGCGCAGCGACTCGGGATCTCGGTACGGACGGTCAACTCGTATCTGGACCGGGTACGGATCAAGTACGCGAACGTCGGCCGCCCCGCGCGCACCAAGGCGAGTCTGGTGGCCCGCGCCGTCCAGGACGGGCTGGTCGACGTGGACGATCTCTGAACGCGGGAACGACCGTGCGCACCCGCAGCGGTTTCGACGAGGGATTCGCCTCCGCCAGTCGGGCGCGCACGTCGCTGTTGTGCCGGTCGGCCGTCCGGGAAGGTTCCGGGCCGCCCGTCAGATCGTCAGAGCGCCGCGGCCAGCGCGGTGAGTCCCGGTCCGTCGAGGTCGTCCAGGGCCACCCGCCGACGGGAGACGGCCAGGAGCAGTGAGAGCGCGGGCCCGCGCACCTCCGGGCCTTCGCCGATCGACACGTCGGCGTCGGTGGCCGTCAGCCGGGTGCGTGCCACGAGTTCCCTGGCCCCGCCGAAGGAGTCGGAGGTGCGGACTTGCAACCGCAGCGACCTGACCACCGCCTCGCTCGGGTAGGAGTGCGAGAGCCCCAGCGGCCGGCGGATGTCCTCGCCGTGCACGATCTCCTCGACGAGCCGGCTGTCGAGGGGCGCGGGCGGGGTCGAACGGCGCGACGCCACCCTGCGCAGCCGCTCCAGCGTCTCCCGCGGCGAGGCGCCGCGTTCGCGCGCGACACCGCGGGCGTTCAGCCGGTCGAAGTCGAACCGCGCCCGCGCCAGGCCGGCCAGGAAACCCAGGCGCGTCGTGCGGGCGGTGTCGGCCAGGTGGGCGGCCACGTCGTGCACGGTCCACCCCGCGCAGAGCGACGGCTCCTCCCACCGCTCGTCGTCGAGGCGTCCGAGATCACCGATGAGCGCCGCACGCTCCGCGTGGACCAACGGCCAGACATCTCCCACAGCTTCCTCCACAGGTCGACCAGAGCGTCTGCCAGGAGAGACCGGCCACGTGCCGGGAACTCATCGGCCGCCTTCGCAGCAGTCTCCGGCCTCGCGTCCACGGGCGGGCGGTTCGCCGTGCCGGCACGGGACGCCGGCCGAGTGACCGGTACGGGCTGCCCCGCGTCCCGCCGTTACGCTGTCCGGATGACCCAGCACCCCACGTCGGACGCGCGGAGACCCGCGAACCGGGGGCCGAAGGCCGCCGCCGGCAACCGGGCCGCTCTGGTCGCCGCCGCACGGGAGATCTACGCGGTGGACGGGCTGGACGCCCCGCTGTCCAGGATCGCGCGCAGGGCCGGGGTCGGGCAGGGCGTGCTGTACCGGCATTTCCCCGACCGGGACTCCATCGCGTCCGCCGTCCTGGAGGAGAACGTACGCCAGGTCGAGGAGGCGGCGGCCGGGGAGGGCGCGAGCTTCGCGGGAGTTCTGGGAGTGGTGACCTGGCATCTGGTGCAGTCGGCCGCTTTCATCGGGCTCCTGCACGCCGACGGGGCGAACGGCCGTTCTCACGCCCACGCGTTGGCCCCGGACCTGTCCGAGCGGTTCGCCCGCGCCCTGCGGGGGTGTCTGCCCGACGGCCACCGCCTGGCCGCCCCCGACGCGCCGGACGACCTCATGCTGGCCGTCGCCATGGTCTCGGGAGCCGTCATCGGTCCCACTCCCGAGGAGCGTGAGCGCCGGGCGCTGGCGGCCTGGCGGTTGCTCGGCATCACGGTGGGACCGGTGGCGCCCTTCCAAGGATGAGGGCGGGTGGCGTCAGCCGCCGTTGGACTGCCGTACGCCCTCCGCGAGCGCTTCGAAGGTGTAGAGGTATCCACCGGCGGGCCCGCTGACGGTCATGTACGCCCTGGTCCCGCCGGGTGTGATCGCCACGTTGGTCGCCGACTCCAGTCCCCCGGCGCGGGCCGGGACCTCCACCGTGGCGAGACGTTCGCCGTACTTGTCGTACACGGCCATCGCGGGCCGGCCGTGCAGGCCCTGGTACAGGTTGCCGTCCGCGTCCACGGCGATCGAGTCGGTCTGGGCGATGCCGCCGTCGACACGGACGGCCGTGTGACGGCCCGCCGCCCCGGCCCGCTGGACGACGGGCAGGTAGGAGATCCGGTTCTCCGTCAGCTCGCTGATCCACAGACCTCGGTAACCGGTGTCGAACGAGATGCCGTTGACCGCGGCGAGGCCGTCCGCCAGGACGGTTGCGTTCCCGCCGTCGCGGTCGATGCGCACCACGCGTCCGCGTGCCTCACCCTCGGACATGCCGAGGGAGTCGCTGACGTACAGGTTGCCGTCCCGGTCGAAGGCGATGTCGTCGGGCCTCATCCGGGCGCCGTCGACCTCGCCGGTGAACAGGGTGCGCCGGTCGGCGCCGTCGGGGGCCAGGGTGACGATCTCGCCGTGGGCGAAGTCGGTCAGGTGGAGCCGGCCGTCGTACGGGCTGAACTGGGCCGAGGTGTACGCGCCCCGGTCGTCGGTGAAGACCGTCCGCACCGTCTTTTTCCGGACATCCACGCTCATGACTTTGGGCTCCCCGGCGGGTGCGGTGACGTCGACGACGATCAGCCTGCCGTCCTCGCCGAAGACCGGGCCTTCCAGCAAGGTCATTCCGGTCTCCTCGTGAACCGTGGTCAGTCGCATGAGCTTGTGGGCGGTGACCGTCCTGCCCGGGCCGGTGGATGCCGCCCCGTCGCCGGGGGTGTGCCGGTCGGTGCCGCATCCGGCCAGGACCAGCACGCCGAGCGCGGCGAACGTGGCAAGGGACCGGTTCCGGAGTCGTCGCATGGGGGGTCGCTCTCTCTGTCCGAAGGTCGTCGTACCCCCGAACTCTAACCGGACATCACTGTCCGGTTGTTTGTTACGGTTCCTCAAGGCCGTTCACCGGCACGGCAGTTCAGCAGGCCGAGGACTGCCGGCCCCTACCGATCAGATGGACAGAAGAGAGGCACCCCCCACATGACGACGACATCCCCCCAGGCGCCCACGCCCGACGAACTCGCCGCCCTGCGCCTGCGCTACCGCCACGAGCGTGAGCGGCGCGTGCGGCCCGACGGAGCGGGTCAGTACCGCGGCGCGGAAGCCGAGTTCGGCTTCTACGCCGACGATCCGTACGTCGGCGAGGTGGCCGGGCGAGACCCCTCGCGGGACAGGGTCGACGTCGCCGTCATCGGCGGCGGGTTCGGCGGGATCCTCGCCGGGGCGCGGTTGCGGCAGCGGGGTGTGGAGCGTGTCCGCCTCATCGACAAGGGCGGTGACTTCGGCGGCACCTGGTACTGGAACCGGTATCCGGGCGTCCACTGCGACATCGAGTCGCACGTCTATCTGCCGATGCTGGACGAGACCGGCTACGTACCGGGGTGGAAGTACTCCCCCGGTGAGGAGATCCGGCTCCACGCGGTACGGATCGCGCGGAAGTTCGGCCTGTACGCGGACGCCCTGTTCTCCACCTCGGTCACCGCGCTGACCTGGGAGGAGGAATCCCGCTCATGGATCGTGGACACGGACCGCGGCGACTCGTTCCGGGCCACGTACGTCGTCACCGCCACCGGCCCGCTGACCGAGCCGAAACTGCCCGGGATTCCCGGCATCGAGGACTTCAAGGGGCACACCTTCCACACGTCCCGGTGGGACTACGCCTACACCGGCGGCACGCCGGACGGCGGCCTGACCGGGCTCGCGGACAAACGTGTGGGTGTCGTCGGCACCGGCGCCACCGGTGTGCAGGTCATTCCGATGCTGGCCGCGGACGCCCGGCATGTGCACGTCTTCCAGCGCACCCCCTCCACCGTGGACGTACGGGGCAACCGCCGCACCACGGCGGCGGACGTCGGCGCGGAGCGCGACGGCTGGGCCCGGGAGCGGCGGGAGAACTTCCTGCGCATCGTCTCGGGCGAGAAGTACGGGGAGGACCTGGTGGCGGACGGGTGGACGTCGTCGGCCGGCCTCCTGGAGAAGCTGCTGCCGAGCTTCCGCCGCTCCGGCGACCGGGACGCCTTCGAAGCCGCGTACGAAGCCGCCGACGCCGCCAAGATGAATGAGGTGCGCGCCCGCGTCGGGCGGACGGTCACCGATCCGGCGACCGCCGAGACGCTCAAACCCTGGTACCGGTACGCCTGCAAGCGCCCCGCCTTCTCCGACCTGTACTACCCGGCGTTCAACCGGAGCAACGTCACCCTCGTCGACACCGCGGACACCCATGGCATCGAACGCGTCACCGAGACCGGCGTCGTGGCCGGCGGCACCGTCCACGAACTCGACTGCCTGATCTTCGCCACCGGATTCTCCGTCGGTGTCTCCGGCATCTGGTCCGGGAAGCTCCCCGTCCACGGCCGGGGCGGAACCCGTCTGCTCGACGCGTGGGCACGGCACGGCATCCGCACCCTCCACGGGATCACCAGCAACGGCTTCCCGAACCTGATCCAGATGGGGTCACTGCAGAACGCCAGCAGCGTCAACTTCACACACGTCCTTGACGAGCAGGCCGTGCACGCCGCCGCCCTCGTCGCGGCGGCCGAGGCCAGAGGCGCCCTGATCGAGCCTTCCCGGGCGGCGGAGGACGCCTGGATCGCCACCATGGCGCGGGACGCACCCGACCACGAGTGGTTCCACGCCGAATGCACTCCCGGCTACTACAACCGGGAGGGGCGCGGCCGCCCGAACGGTCCGACCGCCTACCCGCACGGCGCCCGCGCCTTCCACGAACTCCTGCGCCGCTGGCGCGAGGAGTCCATCGACGAGGTGTTCGGGCAGGCAGTCGCGTAGGGAAAAGGTTTCGCGCGTGCCGTCGTCCGGATGATGAGGTGGCACGGTGACCGACCACGACGAGACCACGGCCGTGCGCCCGTTGACACGGGCCTGGGTGGGCCGGCACCTGAGGGCGGGCGAACGGATCGTCGGGACCGAGGCGCTGCACGGCGGCATCACCGCGGAGATGCGCGGGCTGACCATCGGTGCGCGGGGCGGCGGCACGCGGGAGCTGGTGCTGCGGACGTTCGTCGGCGTGGAACACGCCGGTCACGGGCTGGAGAGGGAGGCCGGCGCCCTGGCCCTGCTCGCGGGGACCGGTGTGCCGGCTCCCAAACTCGTCGCGGTCGATCCGACCGCCGCGCACTGCGAGTATCCGTCGCTCCTGATGACCCGTCTGGCGGGCCGGACGGTCCTCGACGACACGGGACTTGAGGCGCGCGTGCCTCTGCTGGCCCGTCAGCTCGTGGCGATCCACGCGCTGCGTCCCGCCGAACGGCCACCGAAGTACGAAACGTTGACGACCGCCGACACCGTCGTGACTCCGCGGGGCGCCGTCACGGCGGCCTGGGCCGCTGCGATCGACCTGATCCGCGGGCCCGCGCCGGCCTATGAAGGGCGTTTCCTGCACCGGGACTTCCACCCCGGCAACGTGCTGTTCGACGTGCCGCCCTCAAGGCCGGCGGATGCCCGGATCAGCGGCGTCGTCGACTGGGTGGGGGTCTCCTGGGGCCCGGCGGATCTCGATGTGGCGCACTGCTCCACCAATCTCGCGCTGCTGCACGGCCCGGCGTGGGGCCCGCGGTTCACCCGGGCGTACGAGGAGGCCGGCGGGGTCCTCGCCGCGGCCCCGGCCGAGCGGCTGTACTGGCTGGTGCGCGACGGGCTGGCGTTCTCGGAGGAAGTGGCGCTGGTGTCGCGGCCATGGCGGGAAGCGGGAAGGACTGAGCTGACGGCGCGAGCCGTGGAGGAACGGCTGGACGTCTACCTCACCGCCCTGATGAACGCGCCGGGCTGAGACAGGACGGTCCCGGTCGGCGGAATCCCCACCTTGTCGGCGGACATGAGGCGGTGAAACATGAGCGGACCGGATTGATGAAGGCATGACATAACGGAGGATCCCGTGAACCGTACTCCCGCTCCCCGCGCACGACTGGTCGCCGTGGCTTCCGGGCTGCTGGCCGCCACCGTGCTGACCGCGCCGAGCGCCAACGCCAACGGGTCGGGCGCGAGAGCGGCCACCGCGGCGCAGCTCACCGCGGCACACACCGCCCTGGCACGTGCGGACGTCGCGGGCAGCGCGTGGTACACCGACACGGCGAGAGGCACCGTGGTGGTCACCGTGGACAGCACGGTCGACTCCCGCGAGGTCGCCGCACTCACCAGAGCGGCGTCGACTCCGGCCGGGAAGCCCGAGATCAACCGCGCCACCGGGGAGTTCACCAAGCACGTCGCGGGCGGCGAGTACATCCAGCTGCCCGGCGGTTTACGCTGTCTGGTCGGCTTCAACGTGCGCGACAGCGCGGGCGTCAAGTACGCCCTGACCGCGGGCCACTGCACGAACACCGGCGACGTCACGAGCATCGGCACCACCGTCGGCTCCAGTTTCCCGGGCAACGACTACGCCATCATCCGCTACGCGAACCAAAGTGACGCCGAGGGCTCCGTCTACCTCTGGAACGGCACCTACCAGGACATCACCAACGCCGGTGCCGCCGCCGTCGGACAGCGGGTCAGCACCGTCTCCCCCACGACGGGTCTACGCAGCGGCACCGTCACCGGCCTGAACGCCACGGTCAACTACGGCAGCGACGGCATCGTGTACGGACTGATCCAGACCAACCTCTGCTCCGAGCAGGGCTCCAGTGGCGGCCCGGTCTTCGCGGCCACCCGGGCCGTCGGCCTGATCTCCGGCGGCAGCGGCAACTGCGCCTCGGGCGGCACCACCTTCGCCCAGCCCGTGGTCGAACCCCTCTCCGCCTACGGCGTGTCCGTCTTCTGATTCCTGCCAGGCACGGCGTGCGGACGGAGGACCATGAGCGAGTCCTCCGGGGCCGCCACCATCGCGAAGGGGAACCGGTCGAGCTCGAGGCAGAGTGCGACGTCATCAGGATGCGCTCCTTGACGCACACCCCGCGCGAGCTCGACCGCCGCGCGCGACTCGCCGGCGCGGCGCAGGAACCCGGCCGCGTCCGTCGCGGCGCCGGCGGCCCGGCGGGCGATGTAGTGGGCGCACGCCAGATCCTCCTCGGCGTGCCCGTCGTCGCCGGTGACGACGAACGTGACACTTCCGCACGCGCGTGTCCGCAGGAGCCGGGCCGTCGCCCCGGCCACCACGAAGGAGGCGCACAGCACGAGTGACGCCTCCTTGACCGCGAGGGCGCCGACCGTACCCGCGGTGGTCTTCTGCACGACGGTCCGTCCGCCGAGGTCGACGGACCGCAGCAGCCCTGGTGAGTTGACGGCGTCGAACCCGGCAGCGCGCGGACCGTCTTTCAGCGCGACCCAATCCGGATGGCGGGCCTTGAGCGCCAGGGCTTCGTCCAGCGACCCGGCGAGGACGATCTTCTCCACCCCCTGGCCGAAGGCCAGGGCAGCCACGGTGAAAGCGCGCATGACGTCGACCACGACCGCCACGGCCGGGGTTTCGTCCAGCTCGGCGATGCCGAGGAAACGTGCGTCCATCCGGTCATGATCGCGCATGCCCGACCTGTCGGGGGGACGGCCGGTGGCGGGACGGAATCGGGCGCCACTCTGTATACTTACTGTATGCAACCATTGGGGTCATGGGGGAAATCATGACGTCGGAGCGGACGTCGGGCCGGGAGAAGGCGTACGCCTTCCTCAAGGAGAACGTTCTCACCGACCCGGACCGGCAGGGCGAGTTCCTCTCCGAGCAGGAGCTCGCCGACCGCATCGGAGTCTCCCGCACCCCCATCCGTGAAGCGCTGCTGCTCCTCGCGGCCGAGGATCTCGTCCGGCTGGTACCCAAACGCGGGGCTCAGATCGTGCCGCTGTCCGGGCGGGAGATCACCGAGGTGATGGAGCTGCGCGGCATCGTCGAACGGTACGCGGCGGAGCAGGTCATCCCCCTCGGGGACCGGGAACTCATGTCGCGGCTGACCGAACTCCTTGAGCGTCAGAGCGCGTTGAGCGGGCCCGAGCACGCGAAGGAGTTCATCGCGGTGGATCACCTCTTCCATGCGACGATCGTCGCCGCGGCGGGCAACTCCCTGCTCAACCGGCACTACGACGGGCTCCGCAGCCGGCAGATCCGGGCGGGCGTGGTGGCTCTGTACAACCAGCAGGGCCGCCAGGACGCGGTGCTGACCGAGCATCGGGCGATCCTGGCGGCGATCGCCGCCGGTGACCCGCGCGCCGCGCGCCTCGCGATCGACAGTCACCTGGAGACGACTCTCAAGGTCCTGCTGGCGGGCTGAGCCCCGCCGCGGGACGGCCTGGCGTCAACCCAGCGGCAGGCGGCGATTGGACAGTACCGGTACGGCCCGCCGGACCGCGGAGACCTCGTCGGGGTCCAGGTCCGCCAGCAGCATCCCCGGCCCTTCTCCGAGGCGTTGCCGTACGGTCCCGTCGGGGCCGATGACCGCGCTGTGGCCGATACCGGTGGGGGCGTTCGAGGTCGCGGGAGTGCCGGAGGCCGCCGGGTCCGCCTGGCCCACGGCCGCGAGCCAGAGGGTGGAGTCGAGGGCGCGGGCGCGGATGAGCAGTTCCCACTGCTCGCGCTTGCCGGGGCCCGCGCCCCAGGAGGCGAGGAGCAGCGAGAGGACCGCTCCGGCGTCGGCGTGCGCCCGGAACAGTTCGGGGAAGCGGACGTCGTAGCAGGTGGCCAGGCCGATACGGACGCCGTCCACGTCGACGGTGACGACCTCGGAGCCGGGTGCCACGGAGTCGGACTCGGCGTAGCCGAAGGCGTCGTAGAGATGGATCTTGTCGTAGGCGGCCTCGACGCCGGGGCCGGTGGCGAGCAGGGTGTTGGCCACTTTCCCGTCCGGGGCCGGGGTGAACATGCCCGCGACCATGACGAGTCCGGTCTCTTCGGCGATCTGCCGGACGGCGGTGGCCCACGGGCCGTCGAGAGGTTCGGCCAGCGGCGCCAGAGGGGTCCCGAAGCAGGCCATCGCGGCTTCGGGGAAGACGACGACGCGGGCATCCGCGTCCGCCGCCCGGTGGGCCTGTTGGCGGAGGAGTCCGAGGTTCTGCCCGGGGTGGGGGCCGGTGGTGATCTGGCTCAGCGCGATGCGCACGGTGCGGCTCCTGTCTCGCGTGCGGGTGTCGGAGGGGGGTCAGTCGGTCGTCGTGGAGGGCGCGTCGTGCTTGGTGAGCGTGCGGGCGGGCGGCTGCGCGGAGGCGTCGTCGGCGCTGTCGCCGGACTCGTCCCCGTCGCGGCCCAGCAAGAGTCCGGTGATCGTGACCACCGCGGTGCCCGCGACGTAGAGGGCGAGCGGCACCCAGGAGTCGTAGGCGTCGAGCAGCGCCGTGAACACCAGGGGCGCGACGGCCCCGCCGATGACTCCGGCGAGCGTGTAGGCGAGTGAGGAGCCGGTGTAGCGCAGCCGGGGGGAGAACTGTTCGGCGATGAAGGCCGCCTGCGGCCCGTACATGAACGAGTGGATGGCCAGCGCCACCACCACGCCGAGGGTGAGCAGCGGCCAGTTCCCGCCGCCGGTCACGGAGAAGAACACGAACGGCCACACTCCGGCGGCCAGTGCCGAAAGCCCGTACAGCAGACGCCGGTTGACGCGGTCGGAGAGAGCCCCCGCGAGTGGGATGAGAAAGACCTGGAAGGAGGATCCGATGAGTACGGCGGCGAGCGCCGCGCCGCGGGACATGCCGAGTTCGCCCGTCGCGTAGGTCAGGACGAAGACGGTGAACAGCGCGTACAGCACATCGGGGGCGACGCGGCTCAGGATCGCGGCCACCAGTGCGCGGGGGTGGGTGGCGAACACCTCGCGGATCGGGGCCGTGGGACGTGTCTGTTCGGCCTCCATCGCCTTGAAGACCGGGGTCTCCTCCAGCTTGGTGCGGATCCACAGCCCGAAGACGACGAGCACGCCGGAGAGCAGGAACGCCACACGCCAGCCCCAGGAAACGAACTGGTCCTCGGAGAGCAGCGCGCCGAGGGCCGCGAGGACGCCGTTGGCCATGAGGTTGCCGGCCGGGGGGCCTATCTGGGCGGCGGAGGCGTAGAAGCCGCGCCGGCGCGGATCGCCGAACTCGCTGGACAGGAGTACGGCCCCGCCCCACTCGCCGCCGACACCGACGCCCTGGGCGAAGCGGAGGATGACCAGGGCGATGGGAGCGGCCACGCCGATGGTGGCGTAGGAGGGCAGCAGACCGATCAGGAGCGTCGCGACGCCGATCAGTACGAGGGTCGCGATGAGGACTTTCTTGCGGCCGATCTTGTCGCCGAGGCGGCCGAAGACGAAACCGCCGAGCGGGCGGGACACGTAGCCGACGGCGTATGTGGAGAAGGCCAGCAGGGTGCCGGTGGCGGGGTCCTCGGAGGGGAAGAAGACGTCGCCGAAGACCAGCGCCGCGGCGACGGAGTAGATGGCGAAGTCGTACCACTCCAGAGCGGTGCCGGTGAGGCTGGCGAAGAACGCGCGGCGTACGGCGGACCCGCCGTCACCGCTGGTGCTGTTGTTCACAGTGCTTGTTCCTTTTTGAGGGGCTCCGGGTGAAGGACAGCTGTCGCCCTACCGGCATACTTCTTGTATACAGGTCGTATGCGCAACCCTTCCGCGCATATTCGACCTCGCCGGTACCCCGATCGATACGGAGAGACACCCCATGGCGCTGCTCACCTTCGAACTGCCCGACGGCACCACCCGCACCATCGATGTCGTCCGGGTGCTCAACGCCGGCTACGCCGGACGCAGCCAGGCCGACGTGGCCGCGCATGTGGCCGAGCTCGCCGAGCTGGGCGTGCCCGCGCCGTCCGTGACCCCCGCCCTCTACCCCGTCTCCCCCTACCTCGCCCAGCACACCGAACACGTGAGCGTCCAGCACGGCCGCACGTCGGGAGAGGCCGAATGGGCCCTGGTGGTGGACGGCGAGGGGGATCTGCTGCTGACCGCCGCCTGCGACCACACCGACCGTGAGCTGGAGGTGCACGGTGTCGCGTGGAGCAAGAACGCGAGCCCCGACGTGCTCGCCCGCCGCGCCTGGCGGCTCGCCGACGTACAGGAGCGGCTCGACGATCTGGCGCTGCGGGCCTGGGTCACCCACGACGGGCGGGAGACCCTCATCCAGGACGGCACACTGGCCGAGCTGCTCACCCCCGGCTACTGGGCCGGTGTACTGCGTGAGCGCGGCGATCTGGTGCCCGGTACCGTGCTGATCTCCGGCACCATTCCGATGGCCGAGGGCGTCGACCAGTTCGCCGACCGCTGGCGCGTCGAGCTGAGCGACCCGGCCACCGGGGACGCGATCGGCCTCGCCTACGACGTGGTGCGCATGCCAGCCGCCATCGGCTGAGGGCCACGGACCGGCAAGGGCCGTCGGCCGCTTCTACGCGCGGGGCGCCGGTCCGAGCCGGTCGCGTACGGTCCGGGTGATACGGCCCACCAGCTGCTCCCGGTGGTCGTTGAGATAGAAGTGCCCTCCCGAATAGGTGTGCTGCCCGAGGAAGTCGTCCGTCAGGCGCGGCCAGTTCTCCAGCTGCCGGGAGGCCACGACGGTGTCGTCGGTGCCGCCGAACACGGTGAGCGGCACCGGCAGGGGGGTTCGGGGCGTCTCGCGGTCCCAGGTGTCCGCGAGTCCGAGATCGCTGCGCAGCACGGGAGCGAAGGCGTTCCACAGGCTGTCGTCGCTCAGGAGCCGGTCCGGGGCGCCGCCCGTGGTCCTGAGCCAGTCGCGCAGGGCGGTGTCGGATCGCAGGCTCCGGCCCAGTGGCGGCTCCGGCGAATCCGGCTGCGGTGCGCGGAAGGACGACACCCCGAGCCAGAGGGGCAGTTCGCGTGCAGTCTCTTCGAGGCGGCGCGTGAGCGCGTAGGCGACGCGGGCTCCCACGCTGTGGCCGAAGAACGCGAACGGCCGGTTCAGCAGCGGGGCGAGGGCCTCGTCGAGGAATCCGACGAGGCCGGCGCAGTCGCCGATGAGGGGGAGGGCCTGCGCGTTGCCCCGGCCGGGCGCGTCCAGCAGGCAGATGTCCCAGTCGTCGGGGAAAAGGCGCGTCCAGCCGCGGTAGAGGAGATGGGAGCCGCCCGCGTGGTGGAAGAAGAACAGGCGGACGGCGGGATCGTCGACCGGCCGGCGCCGGGTGACCGGGCCGGGCGGGGCGGTGGATCTCATTCGCGTCCCGCCCACCGCGGGAGATCCGGGCCCTGTCTCACGAGGGCGGCCAGGTTTCTCACATCACCAACCCGCCGTCGACGCCGAGGACTTGGCCGGTGATGTAGGAGGACCGCGGGGACAGGAGGAACGAGACGAGATCGGCCACCTCCTCCGAGGTGCCGAATCTCGACAGCGGGATCTGGCCGAGATATTTCTTCCTGGCCCTCTCGGGCAGGTCGGCCGTCATCTCCGTGTCGATGAAGCCCGGCGCCACGGTATTGGCCCGTACGCCGAATTTGCCGTACTCCTTCGCCACGGCCCGGGTGAATCCGATGATCCCGGCCTTGGACGCGGAGTAGTTGGTCTGCCCGGCGCTTCCGCGGACACCGGCGATCGAGGAGAGTGTCACCAGGGAACCGGCCCGGCGCCTGGCCATTGCTTCGACGGCGGGACGGCAGACGTGGTAGACGCCGTCCAGGTTCGTGGTGAGCACGTCGTGCCACTGGGCGTCCTCCATCGTCGCCAGCGGCTTGTCCCGGGTGATGCCCGCGGCGGTCACCACGGCGTCGACCGGGCCGAGTTCGTCCTCTGTAGCGGCGAAGAAGGCACGGCACTCGCCGGCGTCGGCGACGTCGACCCGCCGGGCGAAGACACGGGCTCCGCGTTCGGCGGCCTCCCGTTCGGTCTCCTTGGCGGCATCGGCGCGGGAGAGATAGCAGAACGCGACGTCGAATCCGTCCCGGGCCAGTCTGGTGACGACGGCCCGCCCGATTCCCCGGGATCCGCCGCTCACCAGCGCGATTCTTCTTTCGGTCACGCCGCGGATCCCCCGGCCAGCAGGGATTCGACCAGACCGCGCAGTTCGGTGAGATTCTCCACCGAGCCGATGGACGCGTCCTGCACCGATATGGGGTAGCGCTGTTCCAGCCGGGAGGATATTTCCAGGACCATCAGCGAGTCCATTCCGAGGTCCTCGGCGAAGTGGTCGCTGTCGCCGACCTCTTCGGGCTCCAGTTCAAGAGACTCGGCGACGATCGTGCGCAGTTCCTCTGCGTCCACGGCCAATTCCATGAAGGATTTTCCCATCATTCGTTGTTTTCGTTCGTCAGCAGAAGGGCGGCTGCCGCGTCATCGGTGTCGGCACCTCCCGTGAACGCGAGTACCGCTTGTGTTCCGTGCGTCCGGATGTGAAGGGCGCCGACGGCCGCCTGGAGTACGCCCAGGGCGCCCGAGCACTCCCCCAGCCGCGCGGTGAGATCCAGGCTCTGCCCGGCCGGGGCGCCGGGCGGTCGCGCGAGCCCGCCGGTGAGCCGGAGCCCGACCGGGGCGGGTGCCAGGGATTCGGTGACCGCGACGGTGGACGCGAGTTCGGCACCGCGCGTGTAGGCCGACAGGTGCGCGTAGACGCCCGCCCGGCGCGCGGCGGCCTCGGCAGCCGATTCGACGACCACGGCGCAGGCCACGTCGGGGGCCGTACCGCCGAGCAGCTTGTCGGCGTGTTCGGTTGCCGGTTCGACGCCGAGCACCACCGCTCTGCGGCAGCGCCCCGCCCCGATGAGGTTCCGGGCCCAGTGCAGGGCGTCCAGGCCGCTGGTGGCGCCGTTGCAGACGGTGAGGTTGGGGCCGCGCAGCCCGTACCGGATGGCGACCCAGCCCGCGACGACATTGCTCGACGTCTGCGGCAGGCCGAGCGGGCTCAGTCCGGTGACCGAGTCGCGGGCGATGGTGTCGGTGAACTCGCAGACCGTCTGCAGGGAGCCGAGGTTCGAACTGGCGACCACGGCCGTGACATGGGCCGTGGCCCCCTGGAAGTGCCCCTTCCCGTCGAGCAGTCCGGCGTCGCCGAGCGCCTGCTCGGCGGCGTACAGGGCGAGGCGCGAGGCGCGGTCCTTGTTGCGCATCTCCCGGCCCTTCAGGGCCGTCGCCGGATCGAAGCCGTCCGCGGGGAGCCGGTCGGTGAGCAGGTCGTGCACGGAGCGGAGGCCGGGGACGGCCAGCCCGACGCCGGTGACGACGGTCGCGTTCGGTGCCGTACCCACGGGGACGGCGGAGCCCGCCGGGGACACGTCCGGCCCCCCGGTCACTTCGGCGGCGGTCATACGGCCGCTCCGACCAGCGCGACGGCGTTGATTCCGCCCAGGCCGAAGGCGTTGATCTGCGCGGTGGTGATGTCGGCGGCGGTGGCCGTCCCGCGGACCAGTCCGAGTCCGGCCGCCTGCGCGATGGGTTCGGCGAGACCGAGTACCGGCGGCACGGCCTTGCGCGCCATGGCCTGGACGGCGACGACCATGCTGAGCAGGCCGGATCCGCCGAGCGTGTGGCCCGTCATGGATTTGATGGCCGTCATCAGCGGGCCGTCCCCCGTCCCCGCGAACACCTCGGAGAGGACGGCGGCCTCGGTCTCGTCGTTACGGGGTGTGCCGCTGCCGTGCAGCATCACCAGGTCGATGTCCTCGGCGCCGACGCCGGCACGCCGGTGGGCGTCGAGAACGGCGGCCCGTATCCCGTCGGCGTCGGGCGCGGTGGCGTGGTGGGCGTCGCAGTTCATGCTGACGGCCCTGAGCCGGGCGAGGGGGCGCCGGTCGTGGGTACCCGCGCGCCGCAGGACGACCGCGACCGCCCCCTCCCCCATCAGCATCCCCTTGTGCGAGACGTCGAACGGCCGGAGCATCTGCGGCGACTCGTTCTGCACCCGGTCCAGCATTCCGAAGGCGCTCTCGGTGAGGGCGTCCGTGCCGGCGACGACGACCGTGTCGGTGGTGCCGGACTCGATCATGTCGGTGGCCAGACCCAGCGCGTACAGCGAGGCGGAGCACGCGTTGGCGAAGGTGTACGTGGAGACGGCGCCGAACGCCTCGCGCAGGGCACCGCCGAAGTGGAGATCGGCCGGACGGACGGGGGCGCCCCCGGTCCACCACAGTTCCGTACTGCGCTGCTCGCGCAGTGTCGTACCGACGAGCACCGGTGTCCGGGACAGGTCGTCCGGCAGACCGGCGTCGGCGAGAGCCTGCCGGACGGCGAGGAGCAGCCACTTGGTCGCCCGCAACGGCTCGTCCCGGCCGGCGGGGCGGTCGTCGATCTCGTAGGCATGGCGGGTCCGGTACTTGGTGCTGTCGAAGACCTTCAGCGCCGCGCGCGTCTCCTGCCCGGCACAGAGCGCGTCGAATATCTGCCCAGGTGTGCGGCCGATGTTGGCGACGGCACCGGTTCCGGTGATGTCCCAGGTCAAGGCTGGGTCACCCGGTTCCGGAGCTGGAAGGACGCGAGTTTCCCGGTGGAGGTGACCGGCAGTCTGTCGAGGAACTCCACCCGGGCCGGGCGTTTGAAGGGGGCCAGCCCGGTGCGGATGGCGGCGGTGATGGAGCGGCGGACCAGGCCGGTGTCGCATCCGCTCTCGGCGACGGCGTACAGGACCGCCTGTTCCAGTCCGTGTGCGTCGGCCTGGCCGACCACCACGCACTCCCGGACGCCTTCGACGGCCCGGGCCACCGCCTCGATCTCGCCGGGCGGGACCTTGTAGCCCCCCAGGTTCAGCAGGTCGTCGGCGCGGCACAGGTGTGAGACGGTGCCGTCGCCGTCGCGGACCGCGATGTCGCCGGTGTACACCCCGCCGTCGGCGAACGTCCCGGCCGCGGCTTCGGGCCGGCCTATGTAGCCGAGCGCGACCGTGGGGCCGTCGATGTGGAGGCGTCCTTCGACCCCGTCGGCGACCGGGAGGCCGTCGGTGTCACGGATGGTGGCCCGCACGCCCGGTACGGGCAGGCCGATGGTCCCGGGCATGGGACGGCCCGCGGGGGTGGCCACGACGATGTGGAGCACCTCGGTCGCGCCGAGCCCGTTGATCAGGTCGGCGGAGAAGGTGTCCTGGATGCGCTCGCTCAGCCGGGCCGGCAGGTTCTCACCGGCGGCGACACACAGCCGCACCGACTCCGTCCCCGGACCCCCGTCGCCCGTGCCCGCGGCGTCGACCAGGGCCGCGTATAAACGTGGCACCGACCAGAGAACCGTCGGTCGGTACTCGTCCAGGGCGGCCGTCACGGTGTGCAGGTCGATACTGCCGCGTAAGAGGACCGCCCGCGCGCCGGCGGCGAGCGGGAAGAGCACCGTGCCGCCGAATCCGTATCCGAAGGACATGCGTGCCGTGGAGAGCACGATGTCGTCCTCCCGCAGCGCCAGCGACGAGCCGAACCCGGCCAGGGCCGCCAGGACGGCACCCGCGCTGTGCCTGACGCCCTTGGGCAGACCCGTACTTCCCGACGTGTACTGGATCAGCGCCTCACCGTCCGACGGCCACGGCGCGGCGTCGCGGTTCCGGGGCGGATCAGCGGCACTGTCCGTGCCGATGCCGGCCCGTACGTCCCGGCCGGCGATCCGGCGGCGGTCCGAGAAGAGGGCTTCCAGGGCTCGCTGCCGCTTGGGCGGGGCGTCGAGGTGGATCACGTCCGCCCGGCAGTCGTCGGCGATGTAGCCCAGTTCCTCGTCGGTGAGGAGGGGGCTGACCACCGCGGGCACGCATCCGTGCCACCACATGCCGAGGACGGCGGCGACCGTGGTGACGGAGTCGTCGGCGACGACAAGTCCGCGCGCGCCGACGGGAGTTCCGTTCGCGGCCAGTGTCGCCGCGTACCGCAGGGCGGCACCGTACAGGGAGCGGTAGGAGACGTCGCCGGAGTCGGGATCGGTGTACGCGATCCGCTCCCCGCGTCCCTCGGTGAGGTGGCATCCGACCAGCCGCCCGACGAGGTCGACGTGCTCCGTCCCCTCTTGCGGCGGGCCGCTCAACTTGCCGGCCAGCACGGCCACGGAGTCTTCGACACAGCGCATGGCGGCCGCGTCGGCTGCGCTGAGCTTGACGCCGAATTCCCGCTCGACACGGACGACCACCTCGGTCTTCTCCAGAGAGTCGAGGCCGAGGTCTTCGAAGAAGAGCGCGTCGTCCTCGATGTCCTCTTCGGCGGTTTCCAGAACATCGGCGACAATGGTCCGCAATCTTCGCAGCGGTGTGCCGATACCCGCTATGCCAGACACCAGGCGACTCTCCTTCTCGTACATCGCTTTGCGGGGACGCCGAATAAAACCGGAGCGCGGATATCAGAACGCCACTCCGCACAAAGGCGTTTCAAATGGAGATTATCGAACAAGGTCGATCGATACCCGTGAAGCACAATTTCCCAAACGTCGAGAACAAGCCACTTGATCTGGCCGATCTCCGTCGGTCCGCCTTCAACTCCGCGAGCTGACACGCTTAAGCGCCCGCCTTTTGCCACACAAAAAACGGAAATACCAGCGCGTAGGATTACGGCTCCGGAGGTGGCGCGAAACGCGGACCGCGTCCGTGCCGTGCGACACCGCCGCGGGGCGGCCGGTGTCAGCCCGGCTGTCCGGTGAGCCGCTTGGTCAGGAACCGGCAGGGGTCGGCGACTTCGTGCCGCGAGCCGTTGTCGTCGAGGTAGTGGTACCGGTCGAGGTAGCGGCAGCCGGTTTCCTCGTAGCCGAGTCGGAGGTAGAGCGAGGCCGCGCGGAGGTTCCGGTCGTCCACGCCCAGGCCGATCCGGTGGTGACCGGCGCGCCGCGCCCGGGTCTCGGCCGCGCGGATGACGGCCGTCCCGATGCCCCGGGACCGCAGCCGCGGCGGCCAGACCCCCAGACCGTTCAGCTCGGGGCACCCGGGGAAGCGCTCACGCACCTCGGGCGCCTCGCATCCCCGCCAGAGAATCTGCGCCGTCCCGACAGGGGTTCCGTCGGACCAGGCGACCAGGAACGTGCTCAGGCCCCGCTGTTGCTTCTCGAACCGCGCCGCGTGGCGCCGGGTCCGCCCGGGCGACGGCATGTGTGCCTCAAGGAGTTCAAGGTCTTCTTCTCGGCAGGGCCGGATGTCCATGAGTCGTCCTCGTGTCGGTCGCGGGCGGCCCGGGCCCCCTTCGCGCGGGAGCCCGGCACGTTCACGCACTCAGTCGAGACAGAACTCGTTGCCCTCGATGTCCTGCATCACGAGGCACGACTCGTTGTCCTCATCGGCGAGCAGCAGTCGTACGCGTACGGCGCCGAGCGCGATCAACCGTGCGCATTCGGCCTCGAGTACGGCCAGTCGCTCCTCGCCCACGAGACCGGTGCCGACCCGTACACAGGGATGCACCCGATTCTTGACGACCTTCCCCTCGGGCACGCGCTGGAAGTACAGTCGCGGGCCCACGCCCGAGGGGTCCACACACGCGAAGGACGCTCCCCGGCGCTCGGGCGGCAGCGCGCGATCGTAATCGTCCCAGCCGGCGAATCCCTCGGGCGGCGGCGGTACGACATACCCCAGGACCTCGCACCAGAAACGAGCGACGCGCTCGGGTTCCGCGCAGTCGAAGGTGAGTTGGAACTGCCTGATCGAAGACATCCGTCCATCGTAGAGGCGGGGTCGCCTCAGCGTGACTGCAGTGCGTCCAGCGCCACGGTCTGCGCGATGGCGAGGCGGCGGTCGGCGGCGGGGTCCGCGATGTCGAGCACGTACCGGTCGCGCAGCCCGAACTTCTTGTCGACCGCCATCAACCGCTTGTCGCCCTCGGTGAAATCGAAGTGGTACGGCCACAGGAACGGCACGAAATCGGTGAACGGCAGGAAGTCCCAGACCCTGCGCAGCACGGCCACCACCGCGTTGCGCTCGCGCCCGGTGAGCTCCGCCGTGCCCGGCTGCTCCAGGACCCACGTCGAGCGGAGCATGGAGGCGACAGGCTTCTCGCGGAACGAGCCGATGGGTTCCCCCGCACCGTCCCGCACGGCGTAGACGGCACCGACGTCGAGGACTTGGTCGGCCTCGAAGACGCACAGGACACGGTCCTTGGACTCGTCGGTGTAGATGGTCACCTCTTCCTTGAGCGACATGGGTTTCTGCTCGGCGTAGGCGACGACCTCGCCCTCCGAGCCGTCGGGACGGGCCGCGGTCACCACGTACTGGTTGACCATGAGGGTCGTCTTCTGGCGCATGGTGAACCTCTCGTGACCCTGAAGGTGCGCGTTGTCCATGTGACGTCTCCCGCTTTCCGTCTCCCGCGCGGCCCAGTCGTGGACTGCCCGCCGCCGTTGCTGGTGTGCGGGACCATCGTGTTCGCGGCGGCCACCCGAAACAGTCCCCGGAAGTCGCGGCCCGCGGTGACCAACGGTGGCGCCGTGGGCGCGCTCAACCGCCCCCGCGCCGCCGGTGGTTGTTCACTTTCGTCGTTCGCCGGCACGACGCACGGATGACGCGGCGCCCCCGGGGACTGACTATCGTCGGCCCGTGGAACTGGACGAAGGACCTGCCGACCGCATCGCACGGCCCCTCGGGGCCCGGCTCGCCGCCGCCTCCCCCTGGAGCCGCGGGCGGATCGCCGGAGAGAGCGTGCTCACCGTCGTCCTCGCCGGGCTCGCGGGCCTCGCCGACGGCGCGATGGCCGGTTTCGGCGTGCGGACGGGTGCCGTCGTCGCGGGCATCGCCGTGCTGTCGCTGGCCAGGCGTGCGCTGCCGGCGACGGTGCTGATCGTCTCGGCCGGTGGGGCAGCGGTGTTCCCTTCCGCGGTGCCGTTGCTGGTCTGCGCCAGCTGGTCCGCGGGAAGCCGTGTGATCAGACCCGGGCGGGCGGTCGCCGCCTACGCCGCCGCGCTCGTCCTGTACACCGCGCTGTCCACCCATGACGAGATCAGTGCGGGCTCAGGTGTGTCGCTGCCCGTCACCACCGTGCTGGGCGCGGCGGTGTTCTTCACGCTGTCGATCGTGCCCGGGCTGATGGCCCGCTACCGGGCGCAGCGCCGGTCGCTGGTGGAGGCGCTGCGGCGCAACAACGTCCAGCTGATGCGCGAGCAGGCGATGGTGGCACAGCAGGCGCGCCTGCTGGAGCGGGGCCGTATCGCCCAGGACATGCACGACAGTCTCGGCCACCAGCTCGTACTGATCGCCGTGCACGCGGGCGCCCTTCAGGTCGATCCGGACCTGACCGATCGCCAGCGGGAAGGCGTCCAGGTCCTGCGGGACGCCTCGGTGGCCGCGATGAAGGAGCTGCGTGAGGCCGTCGGCATCCTCCATGAGGACCGGGACGACCGGAACGGCCCCGACGAGAACACCGGACGGGCCGAACACACCGAGCGTGCCAGGCAAGGAGCCGGGCACGCGCCGGCAGCCGGTGACGATCAGCGCGGCGACCAGCGCGGCGCACGTCCGGTCTCCCGTGCGGTGGCCTCCATCGACGGTCTTGTCGCGTCGTCCCGGGCCGCGGGCACGACCGTGGAAGTGCGGCGGTCGGGCACTGTCCGGCCACTGGCGCCCGCCGCCGACCACGCTGCCTTCCGCATAGCCCAGGAAGGTCTGACCAACGCCCACAAGCACGCCCCGGGCGCCCCGATCACCCTCGCCCTGCGCTACGAGTCGGACAGCCTGGTCGTGGAGGTCGCCAACGGGCCCGCGCCGGCCGGGCCGCCGGGCGCACCGGCCGCGATCAGCGGCGGCCAGGGACTGACGGGCCTGCGGGAGCGGGCCCGGCTCGTCGGCGGCATGGTGCACACGGGGCGCACCCCGGACGGCGGGTTCCGCGTCGCGGGCATGCTGCCCTACGGCGGCGACGGCGGGGCGACCCGCCCGGAGAACGCGACCTCCGTCGGTGCGGACGACGACTTTGTGGGACAGCCGGGGGCGGGAGGGGCGGGCGACAGTGGGGCGGACATCAACCTTTCAGCGACACAAGGGGAGTTCGCCGCCATCATGAGCAGCAAGAAGAACCTGGCCATCGGCTGCGCCGTCACCGCCGTCGTCCTCGTCCTCGGTACCGTTGCCCTGGGCGTGTGGGGGGTGAGCGCGCTGATGGACGAGTTGGAGAAGGCCACGATCGCGCCGAGCGTGTACGAGCGGGCGAAGGTGGGCGACCCCGAGGCCGACGTGCAGGGCAAGCTGCCCGCCGAGGACTCGTACCTGACCTCGGACCTGGAGAGCAGAGGTCCAGAGATCCCCGAGGGCGCGACCTGCCGCCACTTCGCGTCCGACGACCCGGACGACGTCTCGACCATCTTCCGGTTCTGCTTCGACGGCGGAAAGCTGGTCGCGAAGCAGACCTTCCAGGACGGGAGCTGACCCGCGAGCCGGGCAAACGACGGGCAGGTTCCGGGAGTTGCCCGGCCCCTGGAGACGCGCCGGACAGCGCTTAGGGCATGATGGCGAGGCCATGCCGTACGCTTCCCCGTCCGCCACCGCGCAGGAGGCCGCGTGATCCGGGTCCTCGTCGCCGACGACGAGCCGCTCATCCGGGCCGGTATCAGGATGATCCTCACCTCGGCCGACGACATCGACGTCGTCGCGGAGGCGGGCAACGGACGCGAAGCCGTGGAAACCGCCCGTGGCACCGCCGTCGACGTCGCCCTGCTGGACATCCAGATGCCGGTGATGGACGGCCTGACGGCCCTGGCCGAGCTGCGCCGGGCGGCGCCGCACGTACAGGTGCTGATCCTGACCACGTTCGGCGAGCGGGAGAACGTACTGCGCGCCCTCGGCCACGGCGGTGCGGGCTTCCTCCTCAAGGACACCGCGCCCGACGAGCTGATCCGCGCGGTCCGGGCGGCGGCGGCCGGCAACGCCTACCTGTCACCCACGGCGACCCGGCACGTGGTGGACTCCCTCTCCTCCCCGGGGGCCACCGCGCGCACGGAGGAGGCCAGGCAGCGCCTCGACGCCCTGACCACACGGGAACTCGACGTGCTCGCCCTCCTCGGGGAGGGTCTGTCCAACGCCGACGCGGGCAGGCGGCTGCACATGAGCGAAGCCACCGTGAAGACCTATGTCAGCAGGATCCTGACCAAGCTCGGGTGCGACAACCGGGTGCAGGCGGCGCTCGTCGCACACGACGCCGGACTGCACCGGGACACGGTGTGAGCACCGGCGACGCGGCGCGCGCCCGGGCGTCCTGACGGTCGCGCCGGCCCGGCGCGTCGTACGGCCTCCTCACGGGCGGGTTCACTTGAGGATCTGCAGCAGACGATCCGCCAGTACCGCCGCGGAGGCGGGATTCTGCCCGGTGACGAGGTTGCGGTCCTCGACCATGTACGGCTTCCAGGTCTCGCCGCGGCTGTAGTCGACACCGACCTTGTTCTTCAGGTCGTCCTCCAGCAGCCACGTCGCCCTGGGGGCGAGGCCCACGCCTTCTTCCTCCTCGTTGGTGAAGCCGGTGACCTTGCGGCCCTTGAACGGCGACTCTCCGTGGATTCTGGTGGCCAGCATCGCGGCGGGGGCGTGACACACGATCGCGAGCGGCCTGCCCGAGGCGAGCTGCGCCGTCAGCAGCCGGCCCGCGTCGGCGTCGAACGCCAGGTCCGCCATCGGACCGTGACCGCCCGGCAGATAGACCGCGTCGTAGTCCTCGAGACGGACGTCCGACAGCTTGAGCGGTCGCCGCATCACCTCCGCGTCGCGGATGATGCCCTCCAGTTCGAGGGCTCCCTGTTCACCACCCGCCATCGCCGGGCGCAGACTCATCATGTCGACATTCGGGGTCACGCCGCCCGGTGTCGCGACCACGACCTCGTGACCGGCGTCCGTGATCGCCTTGTACGGGTTCGCGAACTCCTCGGCCCAGTAACCTGTCGCGTACCTGGTGCCGTCCTTGAGCACCCAGTACGTCGCTCCGCTCACTATGAACAGCACCTTCGCCATCACACGCCTCCTCGCGAGAGCTCTGAGGCAAACGACTCATTCCAGCGTAAACACGCGTTCGGCCGCCCGCATACGGACGGCCGCCCGGCTACTGTCCCTGCCTCGCCCAGGTCTCCGGATCACTCCGGGGGCCCAGAGAAGGGAACACATGCGATGGATCCCGATGCCCGGACCAGGGCCGCGCTGGAGGAGCACTGGCGGGCTTCGGAACGCGGGGACACCGAGGCCGAGCACGCCATCTACGCGGTGGACGCGATCCTCGACTATCCCCAGTCGGGCGAACGGTTCCGGGGCCGCGCGACGATCTCGGCGCAACGTGGCGGGCATCCGGCCCGCCGGCACTTCACCGTGCGCCGGATCGCCGGCGGCGGCGACCTGTGGGTCAGCGAGTGTGTCATCACGTACGACGACGTGCCCAGCCACTCGGTGAGCATCATGGAATTCGCCGGCGGACAGGTGGTGCACGAGACGCAGTACTTCGCTGACGCCTTCGGAGCGCCCGAGTGGCGGGCAGCGCTCGCGGAGCCGATGCCCGGCAGGAACATCACCAGGGCCTGATCCGAAGACGTTCGCGGAGACGGCCGATCGGCCGATCGGCCGATCGGCCGGTCGGCCGATCGGCCGGTCGGCCGGTCGGTCGGTCGGTCGGTCGGTCGGCGCTGCCGGATCGCGGCCGGGGGCGGCGTTATGCCTGCCGGCGGCGGGCAGTTGGCCCGCTCCCGGGCCGCCGCAGCACACCGCGACAGCCCTCCGCAAGAGCGCTCCCCCGGACGTATCCGTGGCTCAGAGCGACAGCCCCTTGAGGGCGGAGGCAAAGATTCGGCCATCTTGAGTACATCGGCAATTCAAATGAAGATCGGGCAAACATCTCGGCCCCGGAAGCCGCACCGCCCGGCACATACACCCCGTCAGGCGCGACGCGCCCCAGCCTCATCAGAACGGTCGGCCGGGCGGCGAACCGTGCGTGTTCGCGATGTGACCTGTCGCAACCTTCTGCAAAGGCACTGCAAAACAGACTCAAACCCGCCACGCCTCAAGGGAGTTCACGGCGAGGAACTCAAGTCCGGCAGCACCCGCGCACTTTGCAGCAACACCCTTGCGACACCACCCGAAGCGCGGGCGCGAACACCGGCCCGGGGGCCGGTATCGGTCCGGTCGCGCTCAAGAGCGATTCTCCGCCTGCGGTCCGGAAGTCGTCCTTGCATCTGGAGCCGTAGACGTCAACGATTCCAACCGCGCAGCTTGACAGGTCCACGCCCAGTGACCACTGGTCGGGGACCCGCACGCACCGACTGCCCCACCCACCCGACGGGCTGTCCATCCCCCATACATCCGGAGGATCTCGTGACCTTCAAGCGCTTCTCCCCCCTCGCCGGCACGTCCAGACGGGCTCGGCTCCTCGCCGTGGCGTCCGGTCTGGTGACCGCCGTCGCGCTCGCGGCCCCCTCGGCCGTCGCCGCCCCGGCCCCCGAGGTCAAGGCGACCGCCTCGCAGCTCGCCGACGCCAGCTCCGCCGTGCTCGAAGCGGATGTGGCCGGCACCGCGTGGTACACCGACGCGAAGACGGGCAAGATCGTCGTGACCGTCGACAGCACCGTGTCGAAGGCCGAACTGGCCGAGGTCAAGGGCGCGCTGGCCGACTCCAAGGCCGAACTCACGGTCAACCGCACCCCCGGCAAGTTCACCCCGCTGATCGCCGGCGGTGAGGCCATCACCACCGGCGGCAGCCGCTGTTCGCTCGGCTTCAACGTGAGGGTCGGCAGCGTGAACCACGCGCTGACCGCCGGTCACTGCACCAACATCAGCTCCAGCTGGTCCATCGGCACGCGCACCGGCACCAGCTTCCCGACCAACGACTACGGCATCATCCGCCACTCCAACCAGTCGGCGGCCGACGGCCGGGTCTACCTGTACAACGGCACGTACCGGGAGATCACCGGGGCCGCCAACGCCTCCGTCGGCCAGTCCGTGCAGCGCAGCGGCAGCACCACCGGCCTGCGCGGCGGTTCGGTCACCGGCCTCAACGCCACGGTGAACTACGGTTCCAGCGGCATCGTGTACGGCATGATCCAGACCAACGTCTGCGCCGAGCCCGGCGACAGCGGCGGCGCGCTCTTCTCCGGCAACACCGCGCTGGGCCTCACCTCCGGCGGCAGCGGCAACTGCAGCGTGGGTGGTACCACGTTCTACCAGCCCGTCACGGAGGCCCTGAGCGTCTACGGCGCCACGATCATCTAGCACCCGCACCGGCGCTCCGGGGGCGGCGGGCCGATGAGCCCATCCCCCCGGAGACCTGTGGAGTGACGCACCAGCGGCGGACCGCGCATCCCGCGCGGTCCGCCGTCGTCGTGCCCAGCCCGTCGCGCGCCTGCCGTGGCGCTCAGTGTGCGGCGGCGGCCGGTTCCTTCTCGGGTCGCCGCTGCCCGGATCCGCGGCTCAGCACGCCGGGCCACCAGGCCTTCGGGCCGATGTCCAGGACGAGCGCGGGCACCAGGAGGGACCGGACGACGATCGTGTCCAGGAGGACACCGACGGCGACGATGAAGGCGATCTGGACCAGGAAGGCCAGCGGGATGACGCCCAGGGCGGCGAAGGTGGCGGCGAGGACGACGCCGGCGGAGGTGATGACACCGCCGGTCGCCGTGAGGCCGCGCAGGACCCCTTCGCGGGTGCCGTGCTTCAGCGACTCCTCCCGGACACGTGACATGAGGAAGATGTTGTAGTCCACGCCGAGTGCCACGAGGAAGACGAATCCGTAGAGCGGCACCGAGGCGTCGGTGCCGGAGAAGCCGAGAATCCCCTGGAAGACGAGCGCGGAGATACCGAGCGTCGCCAGGAAGTTCAGTGCCACGGTCGCCACCAGGAGCACCGGCATCAGCAGGGAGCGGAGCAGGCCCATGAGGATGACCAGGATGATGGCCAGCACGACGGGCACGATCAGCATGCGGTCGCTCTCGGACGTCCGCTGGGTGTCGTACTGCTGGGCGGTGTAGCCCCCGACCAGGGCGTCGGACCCGGGGACCGCGTGTACGGCTTCGCGCAGCCGGGCGATGGTCGCCTTGGCCTCGTCGCTGTCCGCCGGGGCTTCGAGCGTCGCGTTGATCCGGACCTTGCCGTCGGCCGTCCGGGGTGCTCCGACGCCGGGTCGCCCGGATTCGGTCACGGGCAGCGCGTTCACCACGCCGTCGGTCCGGCCTGCCGCGGTGGTGACCTGGTCGACGGTGTCGGCGTCGGCGATGACGACGGCCGGGTTGCCCGAACCGCCGGGAAAGTGCTCGCTCAGTGCCGCCTGCGCGGCGACGGACGGCGCGTCGTTGACGAAGAGTTCGTCGAGCGGGACGCCCTTGGATTCGAGGGTGGGCGCGAAGGCCGCGCACGCGAGCAGTCCGGCGAGTGTGAGGGCCCAGACCTTGCGCGGGGCGCGGTCCACGAGTGCCGCGACCCGCGGCCACACACCGCGGCCGCTGTCGCTCTTCTCGGCGCTGCCGGCCGGCTTCGGGCGGGCCGGCCAGTAGGCGCCACGGCCGAGCAGCACCAGTACCGCGGGGAGGAACGTGAGCGTGCTGAGGACCGCGCACACGATGCCGATGGCACCGACCGGCCCCAGCGCGCGGTTGTTGGTGAGGTCGCTGAGCAGCAGGGCGATCAGGCCGAGGGCCACGGTGGCGGCGCTTGCCACGATCGTCCCCGCCGACTCCCGCAGCGCCGCCCGCATGGCCTTGACGCGATCCCCCTGGCGCTCCAGTTCCTCCCGGAAGCGGGCTGTGAGCAGAAGCGCGTAGTCCGTCGCGGCGCCGATCACCAGGATCGACAGGATCCCCTGTACCTGCCCGTCGACGCGGACGATGTCCCGCTCCGCGAGGGCGTACACCACGCCGCACGCGAGGCCGAGCGCGAGGACGGCGCCGATGATGATGACGAGCGGGAGGATGACGCTTCGGTAGACCAGGAGCAGGATGATCAGCACCGTCGCGAGGGCTACGCCGAGGAGCAGGCCGTCGATGCCCGCGAACGCGTCGGACAGGTCGGCCTGGTTGGCCGCCGGACCGGCGATGTGCACGGTCGTGCCGGGCACTTGCTCCGCCGCCTCGTCGATCTTCTCCAGCACGGTGGGGAGTTGATCGTCGAGGTCGGGGCGCAGTTGGGCGACTCCCTGGAGTGCCTGCCCGTCCTTGGAGGGGATCGCCGCGGACGCGGGCCCCACCGTTCCGCTCACGTCTTCGAGCGAGGCGAGGGCGCCGGTCGCGGCTTCGCGCTGCGCGGCGGTCACCTCGCCGCCGTCCGTGGTCGTCCAGACGACGATGGCCGGCAGGGTCTCGTCCTGGCGGAAGGCCTCCTGCGCGTCGATGACCTTGGTGGACTCGGCGTTCTGCGGCAGGAACGCCGCCTGGTCGTTGGTAGCGACCTCGCCGAGCTTTCCGGCGTAGGGACCGAGTGTCCCGCCGATCCCGAGCCAGGTGACGAGCAGTACTACGGGCACGAGCCATCGTGCGAGCCGTGTGGACCTGGACATTGCGCTCCCGGATGCGAAGACCGAACGGTAACTTGATCGTAGACTATCTCAATCATCAAGATACTTTTCATCCGCCTCCGGCCCGGCCGACCCGGTCCTGTGGGTGGAGCGGAGGTCAGTGCTCTCCGCTGAGCTGGCCCAGTTCGCCGTTGAGAGCGTCCAGGAAGCGCAGAACGGTCGCGATTTCGTCGCTGCTGAACTGCTCCTGGGCGTGCGCGGTCGCCTGGGCGAGCGGCATGAAATGGGCACGAGCGACCGACCGGGCGTCCGGAAGGTAGTGCAGGTGCACCACACGCCGGTCGGTGCTCTCGCGGGCCCTGCGGATGTGACCGGCCTTCTCCAGCCGGTCCAGGCACGCGGTGACCGCCCCCGACGTCAGGCCGAGGTGGACACGCAGGCGGCCCGGCGTGAGCGGGGTCTCGGAATCCAGGATCGCGGCCAGCGCCTGGACATCCGTGGCATGCAGCCCCTGGTCCGCGGTGAAGGCGTGCGCGATGCGGTTGATCTCACCGTTCATCTTCCGCAGCCGGACCGCCAGCGCTTGCAGTTCCTGTCTGCGGGGCTCAGCGCCGGCGTCCGCCGCCTGAGTCTTCCTGGTACTCGCCACACCTTCACCCTATGCGGACGGATGACGTCGCCCGCAGCCCTGCCTCCGGCCCCGCCGCCGGACTCGACCGGACCTCAAGTCGCCTCACCGATACTCGCGGAGTGTATGGACCGCCCGGACCCGCGGAGGACCCGTGTTCACGACCTCCGAGGTGAGCGCCGTCGGGCGGCGAGCAATCGCCCGCCTCCGGGCCCCTTGCCGCCGGCCGGCGAGGAGATCCGCACGTTCCGGTCGTACCGCCGGTTCACGTCCTGGCCGAACCCGATGCCGGCGTCCGGGTCCGACGAGTACCGGGCCGGCTGATCTCCCGCCCGCCCACCGAGAAGGGACAGCATGACCAGCACCCGACCCCGCCCCGGGGCCGCCGCGCGCGCCGACGCCGTCGACGCCGCGCTCCGACAGTTCCTCGGCGCCCGCCGGACCGAGGCCGAGGCGATCAGTCCGGCGTACGCGGCCGCCGTCGCCGAGTTGGAGGGCTTCGTACTGCGCGGCGGCAAGCGTGTACGGCCGGCCTTCGCCTGGCTCGGCTGGATCGGCGCGGGCGGCGACGAGCACGGCGCCACCGCCGACGCGGTCCTGCGCGCCTGCTCCGCGCTGGAGTTGTTCCACGCGTACGGCCTGATCCACGACGACGTGATCGACGCGTCCCTGACGCGCCGTGGCTCCCCCGCCGCGCATGTGCTGTTCGCGGGTCAGCACCGGGACCGGTGCTGGTCCGGTGATCCGGAGCTGTTCGGCGTCGGCGCGGCGATCCTGATCGGAGACCTGGCCCAGGTCTGGGCCGACGACATGATCCGTACGTCGGGGCTGCCGGCGCGGGAGTTGGAGCGGGTTGCTCCGGTGTGGTCGGCCCTGCGCACCGAGGTCCTGTGCGGTCAGGTGCTCGACCTGACCGCCGAGGCGTCGGGCGACGAGGACGTCCACAATCCGGTGCTGGTCGACCAGTACAAGACGGCCTCGTACACGGTGGAGCGCCCGTTGCACATCGGCGCCGTGATCGCCGGCGCGGACGCCGAACTCGTCGCCGCCTACCGTACGTTCGGCGTCGACATCGGCGTCGCGTTCCAGCTGCGCGACGACCTCTTGGGAGTGTTCGGCGCCCCTGAGGAGACGGGAAAGCCGTCCGGCGACGACCTGGTCCAGGGCAAGCGCACGGTGCTCTTCGCGGCCGCGCTCAAGTACGCCGACGAGCAGGACCCGGACGCGGCGAAGTTCCTCAGGGCCAGGATCGGGACGCGGATCTCCGGCGACGACCTCAGGACGATGCGTTCCATCATCACCGGTGTCGGAGCGGTGGACCATGTCGAACGCGACATCGCCACCCGCACCGACCGGGCCCTCGCCGCGCTGCGGGCGAGCAGCGCCATCGAGTACGCGAAGGACGAGCTGGCCGCCATGGCGATCAGCGCGACGCAGCGGACCTCCTGACCCGTTCACCGGCCGCCCGTGCCGGCGTACCGCCCCGACGAGGACGGTCCTGGTCTCCGGGGCCGTCCTCGCGACCGGACCCCGCGACCCGGCCCGGCCCCGCGCCACGGCCTCGCCATGTGCGCGGCCGGGCCGGCCCGGAGGCCGCCTCCCTCCGTCCGGGCTCCAGAGCTGGTCGAGACCGTTGCGCCGACAATTCGGCATGAGCGAACACAAGGACACGGTCATGCGGTATCTCAGGGGCGTGCAGCACGCCGACCACGAGCTGGTCCTCTCTCTGGTGACCGACGACGTCCTGCTGGAGAGGAAGGGCCGGCCCGGCATCCGTGGCAAGGAAGTGCTCCGTGCCGTCATCGACGACGAGGACGGCGCCGTCCACCGGGACACCGGTTCGCACCGCCCGGTCCACAGGATCGAGCGCATGGTGGAGGAGGGCGACACCGTGGTCGTGAGCGGCAGCGTCGTCGTCCGGCTCCTGAACGGCGGGCGGTTGGAGACCCTCTTCTGCGACCACTTCACCTTCAGCGGTGGTCTGATCAGCGGCCTGGAGAGCTACATGGTCCCTCCCGCCGGTCCCCTGAGCTGACTCACGGACCTGGTCGCCGCACGCGATCGGGTCATACGGGAACGTCTTCCGCCCGGCCTCGTGCGACTCCTGTGGAGGGCCGGACCGGTGGCAGGGCGAGGACCGCCGCCGCGATGGCGTCGGAGTCCTCCAGGGTGACCGAGCCGACGCCCGGTCTGATGCCCGCGGCGGTCACCCAGTGCACCGACTCGGTCGGCACCCCGTAGGCGAAGCGGCGGGGATGCGGTACGCCCCGGGCGTCGATCAGGTGGTAGGGGCGCTCGGAGACGGCGAGGCCCCCGGTCTCGTAGTCCCCGCCGCCCGTGGTGCGGTCGCCCGCCGCGTCGGTGCCGGTGCCGGTGTCTTCCTGGCCGTGGGGTATGCGGTACGGGCGGCACTGCCCGGTGCGCAGCAGCCGGCCCATCAGCGGGTCCGCCGTGCGCCGCAGGTCGATCTCGGGCAGGCGCGCCTCGACGAGGACCGTGGCCCGCACCCGTGCGCCCGTCGCGCTCGACGTGCCGGTGAAACAGGGGCCGGCCGGGTCGTGCGCGTCGGCGGCCACGCTCAGACCGGGGCCGGTCACGTCGAGGACTCCGGCGTCCATGAGCGCGGCCATCTCCTCGATGCGGGACGCCGGCGGGCCGATGGACAGATAGGTGTTGAGCGGTGTGTACCACTGGTCGAGGTCGTCGCGGTGGGAGGCGGCGGTCAGGCCCGCGTGGTCGACGGCCAGGCGCAGCTCGTTGCGCAGGTCCCGCAGGACGTCGAGTGCGGCCTTGACCGGTCCGCCGACGTTGCCCTGACGGGCCAGGCGGACGTCTTCGTCGAGGTGGCCGCGCAGCCAGCGGCGGAAGGCGGCCGGGCCGGCGACGTCGCGGGGGGCGTAGGGGCGGGCGACGCGCTGCCAGTCCCAGCGTTCGGCCGGGCGTATCCCGGCCTCGTCGAGGAGCCGGTCCTCGGCCCGCCCCGGTTCGGCGCGCAGATATCGCTCGGTGAACTCCTCGGTGGCCGGGCCGGGTTCACCACGCGCGGTGAGGAGGCCCGCGTAGTAGACACCGCACACCTCTTTGGAGATCAGTGGCCACAGGTCGGCGGCGAAGTCGATGGCCGTGCCGGAGGTGTCCCGGCGCCCGCGCAGCGCGGCGATGTACTCGGCGGTCAGGAGCCGGGGGAAGTGACGGCCGTGGGCGCCCTTCTCGTTCTCGCCGCGCGCCTGGTAGGGCACACCGCGGCGGGAGCCGGCGTACAGGCGTGGCTCGCGGCCCGACGGCCGGTAGACCAGCCGGCCGCCGACGCGGGTGAAGACACCGCCGCGGCCCTGGGTGAACAGGGCCATGTAGTCGAAGAAGTTGAGTCCCAGTCCGCGCAGCAGCACGCTCTGCCCGGGCCGGATCTCCGAGAGGTCGACATCGGCGGGGTTGGCGGGGGCCACGTACGTCAGCGCGTGCCGGGCGGCGAATCGGGCCAGCCGCCGCTCGGTGTCGGTGGGGCGCGCCGGCAGATGGCCCTGGGCGAGGACGACGGCGGCCAGCCCGGTCAGCCGGGCGCCGTCCTCAAGGGTGACGGTCTGCGCGCCGCCGGGCCGGGTCCCGGCGCCGGTGTCACCGCCCGCACCCGTGTCGGCGTCATCCAGTGCGACGGCCCGTACGGGGTGGACACGCACCGTCAGATGGGCGGCGGCGTTGGCGACGACCCGCTGGAACGCCCAGCGCAGATAGGCGCCGTAGAGCGCGCGGGTCGGATAGGAGTCGGGGCCCAGACGGCGCGCCTCGGCGCGGACCCGCGCGTCGTGGGCGGTCTCCCGGCCGGCGTCGAGCGTGCCCGATTCCAGGGCCTTGGCCCACTGGTACAGGCTCGGTCCCTCCTCCATCGGACCGTCGATGCGCACGCTGGCGTCGGTGTAGACCGTCACCTGGCAGGCGACGGTGTTCATCAGGAGATGGCGGGACTGCGCCGTGCGCCACACCCGGCCGGCGCCCGCCGGCTCGGGGTCGACGACATGCACGGTGACGGCGTCCCAGCGGGGCGACTTCCGTTCCTGCGCGCAGAGCCGTTCCAGTACGGACAGGCCCCGGGGGCCGGCGCCGACGAGGCACACCTCCAGCCGGGAGGTGTCCGGGGCGGACGGGGCCGGTGGGGCGGCGGGTCCGAGGTCTGCTGCGCCTTCTTCTCCGTGCGTACGGTCCACAGTTCCTCCTTCCTCGGTCACCGTCGGGGCAGCGGCTCGATCAGGGATCGGTTCCGGCTGGAAGGCGGCTGGAGGCGCCGGGGCCGAAACGGCTCCGGCGCCGGTGGCCGTGCCCGCCGCCCGGGGGCGGTGTCCTCCACCAGCGGGCCCCGAACGCCGCTCTATCGGGACTCAAGTCCCCGGTCGGCTAATGGGACTGCCCGCGGGGCGCGACCCCGCCGGATCAGGGCACGGAACGGAATGCGGAGATCCATCCGACGTCCAGCGGTTGCCGGGGCGATCCGCCCCATGAAGGAGCTTCGATGACGCTTCACACCTGCCCCAGGGGCCACGCCCAGGAGAACGACAGCGTCGCCGGGTTCTTGCTCTGCGCCCCCTGCGTCGGACGGGTCGAAGGCCAGCTGCGCGCGCTTCCCGCTCTCCACCAGGACTGCCTGCATCAGGCTTCGCCGGCGGTCAGGCGGACGAACCCGACGAAGGTGATGTCGAGCCGCAACCGCGATCACCTCAATGTCGCGGTGCTCGACACCCGCCACCGCACCCTCACGGTGCTCGAATCGTGGTCGGGGATGGTCACGGACAAGCTGGGAACCGCTCCCCCGCCGCGTACGGTCCCGCACCTCGCGCGGTTTCTCGTGCGGCATCTCGGGTGGCTCGTGACCCAGCACCCGGCGGTCGACTTCGCGGACGAGATCGAGGGTCTCGTCGTCGAGTTGCGGCAGACCGTCGATCCGGCGCCGAGCGCTCTGCACGCCGTCATCAGGAAGTGCGTGGTGGACGGCTGTGCCGGGACGATCAGCGCCATGCCCCGTGGCGGCGGGGGTACGGGGGCCAGGCACCTGGCCTGCTCCGCCGGCCATTCCTGGGAGATGCGGGAGTGGCTCGGCCTCCGGAAGCTGATGAAGCGTCAGCGGGAAGGGGTCGACGGATGACCCGGCCACCGGCCGACGGAAGCCGCCCGCTCCGGGCGCCCGGCCGTGCCCGCATCCGGTGTCCCGCTCCGTCGTTCTCGGAACTACGGACGGAGCGGTCCCATCATCACGCGATGTCACCATGAGAGAAGACAGAGGGAGCTGGGTGCGTTGACCCTACCGATCACAGCCGAGGGGTTGCCGGAAAGCCCTCGGGCCCACTCGGTCGGCATCGGCCGCGCCCACGCCAAGGTCATCCTGCTGGGGGAACACGCGGTGGTCTACGGGGCGCCGGCGCTCGCGCTGCCGGTTCCGCAGCTCACGGTCACGGCGAGCGCCGGGTGGTCCTCCCACGGCTCCGGCGGCCAGGGCGGCCTGTCCTTCACGATGACCGGTTCGGCGTCGCGGGCGCTGGTGACGCAGGCCTCCGACGGCCTGCGCCGGCTCACCGAGGAGTTCGTCGCGCGCATGGGGGTGACGGGAGGGCGATCCCTGGAGGTGATCCTGGACGGTGCGGTCCCGCACGGCCGGGGACTCGGTTCCAGCGCGGCCGTCTCCCGCGCGGTCGTCTTCGCCCTCGCCGATCTGCTGGGGCGTGAACTGACCGAGAGCATGGCGTTCGAGCTGGTGCAGACGGCCGAGAACGTGGCGCACGGCCGGGCCAGCGGGGTGGACGCCATGGCGGTCGGCGCGCCCGGCCCGCTGCTGTTCCAGGCGGGCCGGGCCACCGAACCGGCCATCGGCTGCGACGGGTTGTTCATCATCGCCGACAGCGGCGTCCCGGGCAGCACCAAGGAAGCGGTCGCGATGCTGCGTGCGGGATTCGCGCAACGCGCCGGAGCCCAGGACCGGTTCGTCGGGCGGGCGTCGGAACTGACCGAGGCCGGCAGGCGGGCACTCGCCGACGGCGACCCCGGGGAACTCGGCTCCCGGCTCACCGACTACCACGAACTGCTCCGCGCGGCCGGCCTCAGCACCGAGCGGATCGACACGCTGGTCGAGGCCGCGCTGGAGGCGGGCAGCCTCGGAGCCAAGATCACCGGCGGCGGTCTGGGCGGCTGCGTGATCGCACAGACCCGGCCCGAACAGGCCCGGGAGGTCACCCGGCGGCTGCACGAGGCCGGCGCCGTACAGACCTGGGTCGTACCGCTGAAGGGGCTCGGCAACCATGCGCACTGAACACTCGACCGCCGCCGTGGCCGGGCCGACCGGCCAGGGGGCCGCGGGCAGCGCCACCGCCGTCGCGCACCCGAACATCGCGCTGATCAAGTACTGGGGCAAGCGCGACGAGCCTCTCGTCCTGCCCTGGACCTCCAGCCTGTCGATGACGCTGGACCTCTTCCCGACGACCACGCGGGTACGGCTCGATCCCGGGGCCGGGCACGACACGGCGGCGCTGAACGGTGTCCCCGCGACGGGCGAGACGCTGCGCCGTATCACCGCCTTCCTCCAGCTCGTGCGGGAGACGGCCGGCAGCGGCCGACGGGCCGTCGTGGACACGCGGAACACCGTGCCCACCGGGGCCGGACTGGCGTCCTCCGCCAGCGGGTTCGCCGCCCTCGCCGTCGCCGCCGCCGCCGCGTACGGGCTGGATCTCGACGCCACCGCGCTCTCCCGGCTGGCGCGGCGCGGATCCGGGTCGGCGTCGCGGTCCGTCTTCGGCGGCTTCGCCGTCTGGCACGCCGGCCCCGACGACGGTACGGCCGCGGAGGCGGACCTCGGCTCGTACGCCGAGCCGGTGCCCGCCGCGGACATCGATCCGGCACTGGTGGTCGCCGTCGTCAATGCCGGTCCCAAGGACGTCTCCAGCAGGGAGGCGATGCGCCGCACGGTCGGCACGTCACCACTGTTCCGGCCGTGGGCCGCCGCCAGCGCGGACGACCTGGCGGGCATGCGGGCGGCGCTGCGGCGGGGCGACATCGACGCGGTGGGCGAGATCGCGGAGCGCAACGCGCTCGGTATGCACGCGACCATGCTGGCGGCCCGGCCCGCGGTGCGGTACCTGTCGCCGGCCACGGTCACCGTGCTCGACCGCGTGCTCCAGCTGCGACGGGAGGGCGTCGCGGCCTACTCGACCATGGACGCCGGGCCCAACGTGAAGGTGCTGTGCCGCAGGGCGGACGCGGAGCGGGTGGCCGGGGCCGTACGCGAGGCCGTCCCGGACGGTACGGTCCTGGTCGCCGGACCGGGCCCCGGCGCCCGTCTGCTGGGCGAGGGCGCATGACGGCGTCGCGGCGCACGGTCGTACGGCACGCGCCGGGCAAGCTGTTCGTCGCGGGCGAGTACGCGGTGGTGGAGCCCGGCAACCCGGCGGTCCTGGTGGCGGTCGACCGTCATGTCACCGTCACCGTGACCGACCCGGGTGACGGGGGCGGCGCGGCCGATGTCGTGATCTCCTCCGACCTCGGCCCGCGCTCCGTGGGCTGGCGCCGGCAGGAAGGCAGGCTCGTCTTCCACGGCCCCGGTGACGGCCGCCAGGCGCGCGGGGCGCTGTCGCACGTCGTCTCGGCGATCGGGACGGTGGGCCGGCTGCTGGCCGAACGCGCCCTGCCGGTACCCCCGTTGGACGTCTCGGTCGGCAGCCGGCTGCACCAGGACGGGCGGAAGTTCGGCCTGGGCTCCAGCGGCGCGGTGACCGTGGCCACCGTCGCGGCCGTCGCGGCCTTCTGCGGACTGGAACTGTCCCTGGAGGAACGGTTCCGGCTGGCGATGCTCGCCACCGCGGAGCTCGACCCCAAGGGTTCCGGCGGTGATCTCGCCGCCAGTACCTGGGGCGGATGGATCGAGTACCGGGCGCCCGACCGGACCCATGTGCTCGACCTGGCCCGGCGCCTGGGGGTCGACAGAACACTGCGCGCCCCCTGGCCGGACCACACGGTGCGCCGGCTGCCGCCGCCCGACGGCCTGTCACTTCAGGTCGGCTGGACCGGGGAGCCCGCGTCCACCGCGTCCATGGTGTCGGCTCTCCACCGCCGCGCCTGGCGGGGCACCGCGTCCCACCAGAAGTTCGTGGGGACCACGACCGACTGTGTGCGCTCCGCGGTCGCCGCCCTCGACAGCGGCGACGGTCCGGGACTGCTGCACCAGATCCGCCGGGCGCGCCAGGAGCTGGAGCGCCTGGACGACGAGGTCGGCCTCGGCATCTTCACCCCCGGGCTGACCGCACTGTGCGACGCCGCCGAGAGCGTCGGCGGCGCGGCGAAGCCCTCCGGGGCGGGGGGCGGCGACTGCGGCATCGCCCTGCTGGACGCCGGGGCGGCACGGGACATCACACACCTACGGCAACGGTGGGAGAGGGCCGGGGTGCTGCCCCTGCCCGTCCGTCCCGCCCTGGAAGGGACCGAGGAATGAGCGCTCAGCGCAAGGACGACCACGTCCGGCTCGCCATAGAGCAGCACCACGGGCACAGCGGGCACAACCAGTTCGACGAGGTGTCGTTCGTCCACCACGCCCTGGCCGGCATCGACCGGCCGGAGGTGTCCCTGGCCACGTCCTTCGCCGGCATCGGCTGGCAGGTGCCGATCTACATCAACGCGATGACCGGCGGCAGCGTCAAGACCGGTGCCATCAACCGGGATCTGGCCACCGCCGCCCGCGAGACCGGGGTGCCCATCGCGTCGGGGTCCATGAACGCCTACCTCAAGGACCCTTCGTGCGCGGGCACGTTCCGCGTCCTGCGCGAGGAGAACCCGGACGGGTTCGTCATGGCGAACATCAACGCGACGACGTCGGTCGACAACGCGCGGCGGGCCGTCGACCTGCTGGAGGCGAACGCCCTTCAGATCCACATCAACACGGCGCAGGAGACGCCGATGCCGGAGGGCGACCGGTCCTTCTCCTCCTGGGGCCCGCAGATCGGGAAGATCGCCGCGGCGCTCGACATCCCGGTGATCGTCAAGGAGGTCGGCAACGGGCTCAGCCGCCAGACCCTCCTGACGCTCCAGGACCTGGGGGTGCGGGCGGCGGACGTCAGCGGGCGCGGCGGAACGGACTTCGCGCGGATCGAGAACGGCCGCCGGGAGCAGGCCGATTACGCGTACCTGCGCGGTTGGGGGCAGTCGACGGCCGCCTGTCTGCTGGACGCGCAGGGCCTGGCCATCCCCGTACTGGCCTCCGGCGGTGTCCGCCACCCGCTCGACGTGATGCGCGCGCTGGCGCTCGGCGCCCGCGCGGTCGGATCGTCCGCGGGATTCCTGCGCACGCTGCTCGACGGGGGTGTTCCGGCGCTGGTCGCGCAGCTCACGGCGTGGCTGGACCAACTGGCCGCGCTGCAGACCATGCTCGGCGCGCGTACCCCCGCCGACCTCACCCGCTGCGATCTGCTGGTCCGCGGCGAACTGCGTGACTTCTGCGCCGACCGGGGCATCGACCTGCGGCCGCTCGCCCAGCGCTCCGGCTCCGTCGCCGTCCCGGGCCCGGACACCGGGTCCGTTCCCGGCTTGAGCGCCGGTCCGGGCGAGAGGCGCCACGCACTGAAGGGAAGCGCACGATGACCGACGCACACGCCATAGCCGGGGTCCCGATGCGGTGGGTGGGTCCCGTGCGTATCTCGGGGAACGTCACCACCACCGAGACGCAGGTTCCGCTCGCCACCTACGAGTCGCCGCTCTGGCCGTCGGTGGGCCGCGGGGCGAAGGTCTCCATGCTGGCCGAGCAGGGCATCGTCGCCACCCTGGTCGACGAGCGGATGACGCGCTCGGTGCTGGTGGAGGCGGTGGACGCGCGGACCGCGCTCATGGCCGCACGGACCATCGAGACGCGGACCGAGGAGCTGCGTGAACTGGTGCGCGGCTGCAGCAGGTTCGCCCGGCTGATCGGCGTCCGGCACGAGATCAACGCCAACCTGCTGTTCATACGGTTCGAGTTCGCCACCGGCGACGCCTCCGGCCACAACATGGCGACACTCGCCTCCGACGTCCTGCTGAAGCACCTGCTTGAGACCGTTCCCGGCATCTCCTACGGATCGATCTCGGGAAACTACTGCACCGACAAGAAGGCCACCGCGGTCAACGGAATCCTGGGACGCGGCAAGAACGTGGTCACCGAACTCCTGGTGCCGCGCGCCGTGGTGGCCGATGTCCTGCACACGACGGCCGCCCGGATCGTCGAGCTGAACATCCGCAAGAACCTCCTCGGCACCCTGCTCGCCGGCGGCATCCGCTCGGCCAACGCCCATTACGCGAACATGCTGTTGGGGTTCTATCTGGCCACCGGCCAGGACGCGGCCAACATCATCGAGGGGTCGCAGGGCGTCACGATGGCCGAGGACCGGGACGGCGACCTGTACTTCGCCTGCACGCTGCCCAATCTGATCGTGGGCACCGTCGGCAACGGCAAGGGCCTCGGCTTCGTGGAGACGAACCTGACCCGCCTCGGCTGCCGGGAGGACCGCGAACCGGGGGACAACGCGCGGCGGCTGGCGGTCATCGCGGCGGCCACGGTGCTGTGCGGTGAACTCTCGCTGCTCGCCGCGCAGACCAACCCCGGCGAGCTCATGCGCGCGCACATCCAGCTGGAACGCGACAACACGACCGCAAAGGTGGGTGCATAGGCATGCCCCTGTCCATCGGAATCCACGACCTGTCGTTCGCGACGACCGAGTTCGTCCTGCCGCACGCGGCGCTGGCCGCGTACAACGGCACCGACATCGGCAAGTACCACATCGGCATCGGCCAGGAGTCGATGAGCGTGCCGGCCGCCGACGAGGACATCGTGACCATGGCCGCGACCGCGGCGGCGCCGCTCGTCGAACGGCACGGGAAGGGCCGGATACGCACCGTCGTGTTCGCGACGGAGTCGTCGATCGACCAGGCGAAGTCGGCCGGTGTGTACGTGCATTCGCTGCTCGGTCTCCAGCCGGCCTGCCGGGTCGTGGAGCTGAAGCAGGCGTGCTACGGGGCGACGGCGGCCCTGCAGTTCGCCATCGGGCTGGTGCGGCGCGACCCCGCCCAGCAGGTCCTCGTGATCGCCAGCGACGTCTCGAAGTACGAGCTGGACAGCCCGGGTGAGGCGACGCAGGGCGCCGCGGCGGTGGCCATGCTCGTCGGCGCGGATCCGGCGCTGGTGCGGATCGAGGAACCGTCGGGCCTGTACACCGCCGACGTCATGGACTTCTGGCGGCCCAACTACCGCGAGACCGCGCTGGTCGACGGCCAGGAGTCCATCAACGCCTACCTCCAGGCCCTCGAAGGCGCGTGGAAGGACTACGCGCAGCAGGACGGACGCTCGCTGGAGGAGTTCGCCGCGTTCATCTACCACCAGCCGTTCACGAAGATGGCCTACAAGGCCCACCGCCATCTGCTGAACTTCTGCGGGCACGCCGCCGATCAGGACGCGGTCGCCCGGGCACTCGGCCGGACCACCGCGTACAACACGGTCATCGGCAACAGCTACACCGCGTCGGTGTACCTCGGCCTGGCGGCGTTGCTCGACCAGGCGGACGATCTGACCGGCCGGGCCGTCGGCTTCCTGAGCTACGGGTCGGGCAGTGTGGCGGAACTCTTCGCCGGGACGGTCGTCGCCGGGTACCGCGAGCGTCTGCGGACCGCGGCGAACCGGGAGGCGATCGACCGGCGCAAGCCCCTCGACCACGGCGGCTACCGCGAGTTGCACGAGCGCTCCCTGCCGGCCGACGGCGGCGACCACCGGACCCCGGAGCAGACCACCGGACCCTTCCGGCTGGCCGGGATCAGCGGTCACAAACGCGTCTACGAGGCGCGCTGACGATGCCTCGTCCGGGCGGCGGTTCGCACGCCCGACCAACGACCACCTGAGGGGAGGGCAGCCGCATGACCGACGTCACCATCCACGTTCTCGGTACGGGTGCCTATGTACCGGAACGGATCGTCTCCAACGACGAGGTCGGCGCGCCGGCCGGGGTCGACGACGACTGGATCACCCGCAAGACCGCGATACGGCAGCGGCGCTGGGCCGCCGAGGGCCAGGCCACCTCGGACCTCGCCACGGCCGCGGGGCGGGCCGCCCTGGAGGCGGCCGGCATCTCCCCGGAGCAGCTGACCGTGATCGCGGTCGCCACCTCCACGCCGGACCAGCCGCAGCCGCCCACGGCGGCCTATGTCCAGCACCACCTCGGTGCGGCCGGTACCGCGGCGTTCGACGTCAACGCGGTCTGCTCCGGAACGGTGTTCGCGCTGTCCTCGGTGGCGGGGACCCTGGTGCACCGGGGCGGCTACGCGCTGATCATCGGCGCCGACGTCTACTCACGCATCCTCGATCCGGCCGACCGCAGGACGGTCGTCCTGTTCGGGGACGGGGCGGGGGCGATGGTCCTCGGGCCGACCGGCAAGGGCCCGGTCGTCCGGCGTGTCGCGCTGCACACCTTCGGCGACCTCACCGGGCTCATCGGGGTGCCGGCGGGCGGCAGCCGGCGTCCCCTCGACGAGGGGGCTCTCAGTGCCGGGCTGCAGTACTTCGCGATGGACGGGCGTGAGGTGCGCCGCTTCGTGGTGGAACAACTGCCGCAGCTGACCAAGGGGTTCCTCCACGAGGCCGGTGTCGAGGCCGCCGACATCAGCCACTTCGTCCCGCACCAGGCCAACGGCGTGATGCTCGACACCGTGTTCGAGGAGCTGCACCTGCCGCGGGCCACCATGCACCGCACGGTCGAGACGTACGGCAACACCGGAGCGGCCTCCATCCCGATCACGATGGACGCGGCCGTCCGCGCCGGCTCCTTCCGGCCCGGCGAGCTGGTCCTCCTGGCCGGTTTCGGGGGTGGCATGGCCGCGAGTTTCGCGCTGATCGAGTGGTAGGCGCCGACCGCGCCCGGCCGGGGGTCTGAGGGGATCCCCGCCGAATCCGCCGTCCGCCGGTGAAAACCGGTGGGCGGCGTGCCGGCGTGGGTTCTTAAGACAGCGGCCAGGCGCGCAGGGCGGCGTCGGTCATCTCCTGGAGTTCGTCGCGGCCGACACCGCTCGCGGCCTGTACGGCGATGCCGAATGCCAGTGTGGTGACGTAACGCGCCAGCATCCCCGGATCGGCCTCCGGAGGCAGGTCGCCGTCGTCCACGGCTCGCCGGAACCGCTCCCGGACGCCGGAGCAGCCGTCGTTGCGCCACGCGGCGAGCAGGTCACGGACCTCCCGCCCGGAGTCACTGGCCGCCAGGGCGCCCTGGACTCCCAAGCACCCGTTCGGCTGGGCGGAACGGGTCGTGGTCCGGACGGTGCCGGCGAGGATCGCGGTGGCGACGTCCAGGGCGGTCGGCTCCTCCAGGGCACGGGCCAGGTATCCGCCCGGCCCGTCGCTGTAGCGCTTCAGGGCCTTGCGGAACAGCTCCTCCTTGTTGCCGAAGGCCGCGTACATGCTGGTGGTGGAGATGCCCATCGCGTCCGTCAGGCAGGACAGGCTGGCCCCCTCGTAGCCGTGCTCCCAGAAAACCAGCACGGCGCGCTCGAGAGCCTCGTCGGCCTCGAATCCCCTGGGCCGGCCCATCGGGCCGCTCTTCTTCTTGTCCACCCCCACAGCCTACCCCTTCCGCATCGATCGATACAGAAGTGCTACGGTTCGATTTCTGCGGCGATCGCTGCGGAAGTCGTAGGAGGTTGTCCACGTGGGACCACTCGAAGAAGAGACAGCTCTCGTCACCGGGGGCAGCGCCGGACATCCGATGTCCGAAAGTGATCTGCGCGCGTTCTACCTGCGCTACATCCAGGCGCTCAACGCGCACGAGTTCGACCGTATGGACGAGTTCATCAGCGACCGGACCACCCTGAACGGGGAGCCTGCGACCCGGGACGACCTCCTCGCCGTCCAGAGGCACGACGTGGACGCGGTTCCGGACCTGCGCTGGGAGCTCCGGGAACTGCTCTTCGACGGCGACCGGCTGGCCGCCCGTCTGACCAACACCGGTACTCCGGTCAAGGAATGGCTCGGGGTGGCTCCCACCGGCGCCTCGTTCGAGATCACCGAGTACGCCGTCTACCAGGTCCGCGACGGGCGGTTCGTCCATATGACGGCCCTGCACGACGCGGGCGAACTGCGCCGGCAGCTGACCGGCTGACCTCCGCGATCCGGCGCCAAAGGCCCGGTCGGGCCGCGTATTTCGAGAGGAACGAGAGGAAGACGCATGACCGTCACACTGATCACCGGAGCCAACAAGGGCATCGGCTACGAGACGGCGAAACAGCTCCTTGAACTGGGCCACACCGTCTACGTCGGCGCACGCGACCCCGAGCGGGGCGAGAAGGCCGCAGCGGCGCTCGGCGCACGGTTCGTACAGCTCGACGTGACCGACGACCCGTCGGTGAACAGCGCGCTGGCGACGATCGGTTCGGCCGAGGGCCGGCTCGACGTCCTGGTGCACAACGCGGGCGTCCTGGGGAACGGAGCCACCGACGGTCCCACCGCTCTGCGGGTCTTCGACACCAACGCGGTGGGAATCGTGCGCGTCACGGAGGCGGCGCTCCCCCTGCTGCGCAGATCATCGAACCCCAACGTGGTCACCGTTTCGAGCAGCGCCGGGTCGTTCTGGGCGGTCAACAATCCGCGACGGCCGGAGTTCGGCCTGCCGTTGGCGCTCTACTCGGCCTCCAAGGCGGCTGCCACCATGCTGACGGTCCAGTACGCCAAGTCGCAGCCGGGCATCAGGTTCAACGCGGTCGAGCCCGGCACCGCCGCGACCGACATGACCGCGGCGTTCGGAGTCGGAAGGCGGCCCGAGGAGAGTGCCGCGGTGGTCGTGCGGCTGGCGACACTCGGCGCGGACGGCCCGACGGGAACCCTCCGGGACGAGAACGGGGAGCTGCCCTGGTAGGCGCGGAGGAACAGCCCCCCGGACGTTCACTGCTGATCCGTCAGCGTCTCCGCCTCCGTCGGAGGTGCCGGGGCCGGGCCCTCGGGTGGGCCGGCGTCCTGGAGGGCGCGGGCCAGATCGCGGGCGCGGTCCTGCTCGCACCGGGAAGCGTCGGCCAGCACCACACGCGGTGGCCGGCCGCCGTCCTCCGCGATGCGCCGGGCCAGGTCGCAGGCGAGCGCGCCGGCCCCGGAGTAACCGCCCAGCAGCAGCGAGCGGCCCTCGGCGTACGAGGTCAGGGCGTCGCGCGCGCCGTCGGCGGCGGTGCGCAGCACCAGTAGCTCCTGGGGCCCGGGGTAGAGGTCGCGCAAGAGGTCGTAGCAGGTGGTGGGCGCGCCCGGAGGCGGTATCAGACAGATGGTGCCCGCCCGCTCGTGGCCCCCCGCCCGCAGCGTGACCAGCGGGCCGACCCGTCTGGCCGCGACGCCGACGCCCGGGTGCGGTACGGCGCTCTTCTCCAGGAGTCCCAGGACTTCACCGACGGTGGTGTGCTCGCCCGCCGACAGGGAGAGCGTGCGCAGCAGCATCGCGCTCTGGGCGAGCAGTTCGGCGGCCGCGTCCGCGTTGAACAGAGCCCGGTCGTACACGCCCGTCAGGACCAGGCCGCCCGCGCTGTCGTGGTGGGCGAGCAGTCCGACGGGCGGCGCGCAGCGGGCCGGGACGGTGACGGGGAACTCCGCCTTGATGCCCTGGGCGGCGAGTTCGGCCTCCAGGCCGTCCACCGGGTGCGGCGAGTCCTCGAAGACGACGACGGTGTCCGTGCACCCTGTGTCGCGGGTTCCGCGCCCGTCCCAGGCGTGGATCCAGTCGCCGGGGACCCATTCGTAGGCGGCCAGGTCGAGGGCGCGCTCGCGCAGTTGCCGCAGCAGGTCGGGCAGGGTGGCCGCCGGGTCGACCTCGACGTGCATGGGCAGGGGGTTGCGCAGCGGTCCCGGCATCAGGGCGGCGCCGTCGAAGAGTACGCCCCGTCCCGAGACGGTCACGGTGAAGCGGACGGGGGCGGCAGCGGTGGCGCCGGAGCCCCAGTGGATCAGCAGGGCCCAGATGGCCTGCAGCACGCTGCTCTCGGCGATGCCCCAGGTGGCCGCCCAGCGCGTGAGGCGGGTTGTCTCGACGGAGTCCAGGCGCAGCCGGGTGTGCCCGGTGCCGGTCAGGCCGGTGGGTCCGGCGGGCCGGCCCGGCCAGGAGGCGGCGCCGTCGGGCGGCGTACGGCCCGACCAGAGCTCCCGGGCGGGACGGGGGTCCTGGGCGGCGGCCCAGGTCGTGTAGTCGCGCAGGTCGGGGCGGCGCTCACCACCGGGCAGGGTGCCGCCGGCGAGGTAGGCGCGGTAGAACTCGCGCAGCAGGATGTTCGCGCTGCGGCTGTCGAGCAGGGCCCGGTGGTAGGTGACCAGGATCCAGATGGGCTCCCCAGGCGGGGCCGGCTCCCGCTCCAGCAGGGTCAGGCGCAGCGCGCCGGGGCGGCGCAGTTGGAAGCCGCGCAGCCGGTCCTGCTCCAGGAGGGCGGACCAGTCGCCGTCGTGGAAGGTGTGGCGGGTGATGTCGGGTGTGACGTGCTCGTGCACGACGAGCAGTGGTTCACCGTCACCGGTGAACGCGGTGCGCAGGACCGTCTCGCAGTCCAGGACCGACTGCCAGGAGTCGGTGAAGCGTGCGAAGTCGAGGGAGCCGTGCCAGATCCAGACGAGTTGCTCGACATGGCGCCCGGTGCCGGGCCGTGTGTCACCGCCCCGGTGCAGCGCCGACTGCTGGGGGGTGGCCCGGAAGGCGGGCAGTATCCGGGCGGCGGGTGTGTCCGCCAACTCCTCCAACAGTGACCGCAGTTCGCGGGCGAGGGCGCGCACGGAGGTCTCGGTGACGCCGTGGGCGGGGTCGGCCACCCAGTCG
>NZ_JAAPBF010000100.1 GCF_022695985.1 Streptomyces sp. NP-1717
GGCCGGTGTCGTCTCGCCCGAGCCGGTGCTCGGCCCCGAGCTGCTGGGGCTCGCGCGGGCCGTCGCCGACCGTTACGCGGGCAGCCTCGCCGACGTCCTGCAACTGGCGGTGCCACCGAGGAACGCGCGCGCGGAGGCGAAACCCTCACCCGATCCGCTGCCCGCGCCCGGCAGGCCGGAGGTCGGCACCTGGGAGCGGTACGCGAAGGGCCCGGCCTTCCTGGACGCGCTCGCCGACGGCGGCTCCCCGAGGGCCGTGTGGACCGCGCTGCCCGGACCGCACTGGGCGGACGAACTGGCGCGGGCGGTCGCCGCGACCCTCGCGTCGGGGCGCGGGGCGCTCGTCGTCGTCCCCGACGGCCGCGCCGCGGCGCGCGTCGACACCGCGCTCACGGCCCTGCTCGGCGAGGGACACCACGCGCTGCTCACCGCGGAGGCGGGCCCGCAGAAGCGGTACGGCCAGTGGCTCGCCGTCCGGCGCGGCGCGGTGCGGGCCGTCGTGGGGACCCGCGCGGCCATGTTCGCTCCCGTACGCGATCTCGGGCTCGTCGCCATCTGGGACGACGGCGACTCCAGCCACAGCGAACAGCACGCGCCGCTGCCGCACGCGCGCGAGGTCCTGCTGCTGCGCGCCGCGCACGACAGGTGCGCCTTCCTGCTGGGCAGTACGGGCTGCACCGTCGAGGCGGCCCAACTGGTCGAGACGGGCTGGGCGTTGCCGATGACGGCCGACCGGGAGCGGCTGCGTACGGCCGCGCCGCTGATCCGCACGGTGGGGGACGGCGAACTGGCGCGCGACGAGGCCGCGCGCGCGGCCCGGCTGCCGAGCCTCGCCTGGCAGGCGGTCCGGGAAGGGCTCAAGACCGGCCCGGTCCTCGTGCAGGTGCCCCGGCGCGGCTATGTACCCCGGCTCGGCTGCGAGCGCTGCCGTACGCCCGCCCGCTGCCGGCACTGCGCCGGACCCCTGGAAGCGCCCGAGCAGCGGGAGCTGCACTGCGGGTGGTGCGGGCGCGGCGAGCCCGCGTGGCGCTGCGCGGAGTGCGGCGGTACGCGGCTGCGCGCCAGTGTCGTGGGCGCGCGGCGCACGGCCGAGGAGCTGGGCAGGGCGTTCCCTGCGGTCCCGGTGCGCACGTCCGGCCGCGACCACATCCTCGACGCCGTGCCGGGGCGCCCCGCGCTCGTGGTGAGCACGCCCGGCGCAGAGCCCGTCGCCGAGGGCGGCTACGCGGCGGCGCTGCTCCTCGACGGCTGGGCGATGCTCGGCCGGCCCGACCTGAGGGCGGGGGAGGAGGCGCTGCGGCGCTGGCTGCACGCCGCGTCGCTGGTCCGGGGCCAGGCCGACGGCGGGACGGTCGTGGTCGTGGCCGAGCCGACCCTGCGGCCCGTCCAGGCGCTCGTGCGATGGGATCCCGTGGGCCACGCCCAGCGCGAACTGGCCGAGCGCGCGGAGCTCGGCTTCCCGCCGGTGTCCCGGATGGCGGCGGTGACCGGCGGGCCCGACGCGGTGGCCGCGTTCCTGGCCGCCGCCGAACTGCCGCCCGACGCCGAGGTCCTGGGCCCCGTCCCGCTGCCGGTCACGGACCCGGCCCGGCCCCGCAGGACCGGTGACCCGCCGCCGGGCGAGGTGTGGGAGCGGGCGCTGCTGCGCGTGCCACCGGGCAGCGGCGCCGCGCTGGCGACGGCCCTGAAGGCGGCCCAGGCGGGCCGGCTGGCCCGGGGCGGCGGCGACCCGGTGCGCATCCGGATCGATCCACCCGACATCGGCTGACCGGCCGTGTGCCGCCCGGGAGCGGGTCGTACGGCGCCCGCTCCGGGGGCCGGGGCCGCTGCCGACGCGGCGGGTCCGGCGCCCGACGGAGACAGCTCCCGGCGTCAGCCGTTGCGCGGACCCGGGAACGCCCCCGGGCGCGCCTCCTCACGGAGCGGCTGCGCGGCCACCGACGGCTGCGGGGGCATCGACCGGGCCGCTGGCACGGCCGGGACGCCCGGCGCCGGGCCCGCCGCGCGGGGCTGCGCGGTGTCCGCCGGGCGGTCGCCCTCGGCGAGCGCCGCCTGCTGGGCGGCGCGCCGCGTACCGTAACGGCGGTGCACCGCCTGCTTGGTGACACCGAGCGCCGAGCCGACCGCGTCCCACGAGAAGCCCAGCGAGCGATCGAAGTCCACGGCCGCCGTCACCAGACTCTCGACACTGTCCCGCAACTCCTGCGCGAGACGGACGGTCGGTGCTGGCGCCCGGCCGTAGACGACGAAGCCCGTCGAGGGGCCCGAACGGCGCGGGCGGTAGACGTTGCCCAACTGGGCGGTGAGGGTGCGCAGTGCGTCCACCTGCCGGCGGACCCGCTCGATGTCCCGCACCAACAGGTGCAGATTTGCCCGGGCTTGTGCGTCGTGGGTTGCGTGGTCGGCCATGAACAAGCCTCTCGAACCGGGGTTGAAACGGACGGGCCACACCGGGCGGCCCGTTTGAGGTCAATCTCCCTTGACAACGCGCCACCCGCCGTTGTGGTCACGCTGCGGGGGCGTATGCGCATATGCCTGGGGTGCACGGGCTCCCGTACGCCCCCTGCCGTCCGGGCCACCGGACGGCCCATAGACTGGACCGCTGTCCGCCGTCGGCCGCACCGGGGCCTCTTCGCCCGCCCGTCGGCGCCGGACCGGAAGCCGCACCAGAGAGCGAGGAAGTCCCGCAGTGAAGCTCGTCTTCGCAGGCACCCCCGAGGTCGCCGTACCAGCCCTGGACGCACTGATCGCCTCCGGCCGGCACGAGGTCGCCGCCGTCGTCACCCGCCCCGACGCGCCCTCCGGCCGGGGCCGCAGGCTCGTCGCCAGCCCCGTCGCGCAGCGCGCCGAAGAGGCGGGCATCGAGATCCTCCGGCCCGCCAAACCGCGCGACGAGGCCTTCCTGACCCGGCTGCGCGAGATCGCCCCCGACTGCTGCCCCGTCGTCGCCTACGGGGCGCTGCTGCCCCGCGTCGCCCTCGACATCCCGGCCAACGGCTGGGTGAACCTGCACTTCTCGCTGCTGCCCGCCTGGCGCGGCGCCGCACCCGTACAGCACGCGGTGATCGCCGGGGACGAGACCACCGGCGCGGCCACCTTCCTCATCGAGGAGGGGCTGGACTCCGGACCGGTCTACGGCGTGATCACCGAGGACGTACGGCCCACCGACACCAGCGGTGACCTGCTGACCCGGCTCGCGTTCGCCGGAGCCGGGCTGCTCGCCGCGACCATGGACGGCATCGAGGACGGCACGCTCAAGGCCGTACAGCAGCCGTCCGACGGCGTCTCGCTCGCGCCCAAGCTCACCGTCGACGACGCGCGGGTCGACTGGGCGGCGCCCGCGCTGCGTGTCGACCGTGTCGTACGCGGCTGCACCCCGGCGCCCGGCGCCTGGACCCTCTTCCGCGGCGAACGCCTCAAGCTGATCCAGCTCACGCCCACGCCCGACCGCACCGACCTCGCCCCCGGGGAGCCGGCCGTCGGCAAGAACTCCGTGCACGTCGGCACCGGCTCGTACGCCGTCGAACTGCTCTGGGTCCAGCCGCAGGGCAAGAAGCCCATGCGGGCCGCCGACTGGGCCCGCGGTGTGCGGATCGCCCCCGGTGAGCGGCTCGGCGCGGCCGAGGGAGCCGCGGACGTACGCTGAGGGAGTCCGACCGCCACACGCGGCACCGCCGCACGCCGCATCGCCACACCCTCGCGCGCGGCACTTCTGCGCAGCACCATGTCAACAGCGGAGCACCTTTGAACGAGCAGGCCCGTCGCCGTCCCTCCAAGCCCTACCGCCGTCCCAAGAAGGATCCCGTGCGGATGCTCGCCTTCGAGGCGCTGCGGGCCGTCGACGAGCGCGCCGCCTACGCCAACCTCGTCCTGCCGCCCCTCCTCAAGAAGGCCAGGGAGGCGGGCGACTTCGACAACCGCGACGCGGCGCTCGCGACCGAACTGGTCTACGGCACGCTCCGCCGCCAGGGCACGTACGACGCGATCATCTCCGCGTGCATCGACCGCCCGCTGCGCCAGGTCGACCCGCCCGTGCTCGACGTACTCGCCCTCGGCGCACACCAGTTGCTCGGCACCCGCATCCCCACGCACGCCGCCGTGTCGGCGAGTGTCGAACTGGCCCGCGTCGTGCTCGGCGACGGGCGCGCGAAGTTCGTCAACGCCGTGCTGCGGAAGATCTCCAAGGACGACCTCGACACCTGGGTGGAGCGCGTCGCCCCGCCGTACGACGAGGACGCCGAGGACCACCTCGCCGTCGTCCACTCGCATCCCCGCTGGATCGTCTCCGCGCTCTGGGACGCGCTCGGAGGTGGCCGGGGCGGTATCGAGGACCTGCTCGAAGCGGACAACGAACGCCCCGAGGTGACGCTCGTCGCGCGCCCCGGGCGGGTCTCGGCCGGCGAACTCCTCGACACACTGGGCGAGGAGTCCGGACTGCCCGGGCGCTGGTCGCCGTACGCGGTCCGGCTCACCGAGGGCGGCGAACCGGGCGCCATCGACGCCGTGCGCGAGGGCCGGGCCGGAGTCCAGGACGAGGGCAGCCAGCTCGTCGCGGTGGCGCTCGCCAACGCGCCGCTGGAGGGCACCGACGCACGCTGGCTCGACGGGTGCGCGGGCCCCGGCGGCAAGGCGGCGCTGCTGGGCGCGCTGGCCGCCGGGCGGGGGGCGCGGCTGCTCGCCTCCGAGAAGCAGCCGCACCGGGCGCGCCTGGTCGAGCGCGCGCTCGCGGGCAACCCCGGCCCGTACCAGGTGATCACCGCCGACGGCACCCGCCCGCCGTGGCGGCCCGGTGTCTTCGACCGCGTCCTGGTCGACGTCCCCTGTACCGGCCTCGGCGCCCTGCGCCGCCGCCCGGAGGCCCGCTGGCGACGGCGCCCCGAGGACCTGGAGGGCTTCGCGCCAGTCCAGCGCTCACTGCTGCGCGAGGCGCTGAAGGCCGTGCGGGTGGGCGGGGTGGTCGGCTACGCGACGTGCTCCCCGCACCTCGCCGAGACGCGCGTCGTGGTCGAGGACGTGCTCAAGGGCAGGGGCGGCGCCGCCGCCGAGGCCGAATGGATCGACGCCCGGCCGCTGATGCCCGGCGTCACGGCGCTGGGGGACGGCCCGGACGTCCAGCTGTGGCCGCATGTCCACGGCACGGACGCGATGTATCTGGCGCTGCTGCGGCGTACCGCCTGAGACACGGCCCGGCCCCGTGGTCCGCGACCCCCGCCGCACTGGTCCGCCGACCGCGGTCCCGTCCGCCCCTCGTACCCCTGTCGCATCGGCGCAAGGCGAAGATCCGAGCCCCTGGAGGAGCGGGAGGCCGGGCCGAATCCTGAAAGAGTGAGACGTCGTCGGTGCAGCGGTCGTAGTGGGTCGCGGGGGTGCCGTCACATGCCGATGAGGTCTCTCGTAGGAGTTGCGATCGTGGCGAATGAGCGCCTGGTGACGTGGATCTGCCATCCGGACGACTTTCTGCCGGAGTACGTGGACAAGATCACCGAGCAGATGACCGAGCGCTGGGCGGAGCCCTGCGCGAGGCACGGATTCGCCTTCCGGTTCATCAGCGCGAACGAACTCGTGCCCGCGTGCGACGAGCGCCCCCGGCTGTGGCACGACGGGGTCGACCTGCTCCGCACGCGGCAGGCGTACATTGTGGACGACGTGAGCGGTGACCCGCAGGCCACCCATTTCCTGCGGGGCATCTACCGGGCCATCGACGCCAGTGACTCCGTCCTGCTCAACCGCTCGCTCGTCGGGCCGGAGTGCCTGGAGCGCGACAAGCTGGCGATCCTGGCCCGTGCCTCGACGCTCGGGGTGCGGGTGCCTAATACGGTGGCGCTGCCCTTCGGGCGCTACGCGCGCAAGGGTCTCGATGTCGTCCGTAAGGAGATCGGCGAGGGGCCGTACATCCTCAAGGCGCGCGAGATGGGCATCGGCTTCGGTGTGCTGAAGCTGGACAGCTACGAGCAGTTGCGGGCCGCCGTCGACATCGCGTCCCAGACCGGGCAGAGCTACATCGTGCAGGAGTACCTGCCCAACAAGGGTGATCTGCGGGTGGCGATGGTCGACGGGAAGTTCGCCGCGAGCATGCTGCGCAGCCCGGCGGAGGGCGCGTACCTCGCCAACATCACCCAGGGCGGCAGTTCGAGCGCCAACCCGGACGTGGCGTCCGTGCTCGGTGACGTGGAGCGGATCGTCGCGGATCTCCAGGCCGGATATCTCTGCGTGGACTGGCTGCTGACCGACGACGGGCCGGTGCTCGGCGAGTGGGGGACCGCCATGGCGGAGTTCTCCTCGATGCCCGAGCCCGCCCGGTCGCAGCTGGCCGACGCGTTCTTCCCGTGGGTCGGCCGGCTGCTGTCCGAGCCCGCCCCGGCGTCCGTCGCATGACGGGAACGGCTACCGAGACGGGGACGCCGCGGACGGGCTGGCACCCCCGGGCCGTGGGAGCGGGGCTGGGTTTCACCCTGCTGTCCAACTTCGGTCTGGCGATGGTGCTCACGCTGCTTCCGGTGGCGGTCCTGCACGGCGGGCGGATCGCGCCGTCCGTCTTCTCCTTCGCGCTGTCCGTACACGTCGGCTCGGCCCTGGTCGGCGCGCTGGTCACGCCGATCGCGTTCAGCCGGGTCCATCCGGCCTGGGTCCTGACGATCGCCTCGTCGCTGAAGGCCGCCGGATTCGTCACCGTCTCCGTCAGCACCTCGGCCCCGGCGCTGTACCTCTTCGCGGTGCTGGCCGGTCTCGGCGTGGGCGTCTCACGCCCCGCGGTGCGTTCCCTGCTGGTGGCCGCGGCGACCGACGACCGCCGCAGCCAGGTCTTCCAGGTCTTCTTCATCCTGCTGAACACCGCCTATGTGCTGGCGCCGCTCGCGGCGGGGCCGGTCGGGCGGGCCGGGGTTCCCGCGCTGCTCGTCCTGGCCGCCGTCGAGACGGCGATCGGGGTCACCGTCGGACTCCTCGCCCGGGGGCTCGACTTCGCGCTGCCGCCCCGGGGCGCGAACGGGCTGCGTGGACGGCTCACCGTCATCCGGGAGCCCGCGGTCGCGGTGGTGCTCGGCTACACCTTCGCGATCTACTTCGCGATGGGGTTCCTCTACGCGATGATCCTGCTGTACGAGGTGGTCAACCCCTCCCAGGCGGAGCACCGGACGCTGTTCCTCAGCTTCCAGCCGCTGGCGATCATCGCCATCCAGCTGGCGCTCCTGCCGTTCTTCACCCGGCTGAGGCGCCGCGCGCTGTATCTGATCGTCGCGGTGGGCGGGGGCACGGGGCTCGTGCTCTCCTTCACCGGCAGTCTGGCGCTCATCCTCGCGGGGCTGACGCTGTTCGCCGTCGCGGAGTGTCTGGCCTTCCCGAAGATCCAGGTGGAGGCGGCGGACACGGTGCCGCAGGCCCGGCTGACGGATGTCATCGCGCTCGTCAGCCTGGTCACGGCCATCGGTGAGATCTGCGGGAACATGGCGGCCGGGCTCGCGGTCAGCACCTCCGCGTCCTGGCTGCCGCAGCCGGCCCACTTCGGCATGGGGGTGGGTGTGCTGGCCGGGCTGGTGCTGCTGGTGGGCGGTCTCGCCGTCACCCGGTACGTCGTCCCCTCGGGCGCTTCCGAGGCCGCGCCCGAGGCCGCTTCCGGCGGTTCTCCCGGCGGCTCGTCCGACGAATCGCCGGACGCCCCGCCCGGCGCCTCGTCCGCCCGGGACCGCGACCGGTCCTGAGCGCGGAGCGCCGGTGCCCGGTCAGTTCTGACCGTCGATCAGCTTGCCCAGGAGATAGCCCGCGTGCATCCGGTTGCGGGCCCCGATGCGCGACATGATCTCCGAGATATGGCGCTGGCAGGTCCGCAGCGACATGCCCATGCGGCGGGCGATCACCTTGTCCTCCAGCCCCTCCACCAGCAACCGCGAGATGGAGAGCTGGATGTCGACGGAGGTGCTCTTGACCTGGCCCTGGTCGTACGAGACGGGGAACGGCCTCGCCACCGGCCAAGCGCGTTCGAACGCCTGCACGGCGAAGTCCACGATGCTCCGGTCGCTGACGACCACGGCACCGTCCCGGTCGTACTGCGGCAGGACCGCGATCTCCCGGTCGAAGATGATCATGCGCATCAAGGCGTCGCCGAGCATGCGCACTTCGACGCCCCGCTCCGTCACATGGCGGACGTAGTCCACCGTGACCTGGGAGAACTGGGCGGTGTACTGGTAGACGGTGCGCATGGTGATGCCGCGGCGCAGCACCGCCTCCGTCCGTTCGAGGGACTCGCGCAGCACATCGGCGGGCCGGGCCCCGCCCGGCTGGGAGGTGAGGATCTCCGTCCGCGCTCCCGCCGAGAGTTCGGTCAGGACCGCCCGTACGGCGGCGACCTCGGGCAGGATCTCGATCCGGGGGCGGCGCAGCCGCTCGGCGGGACTCTGTTCGTAGATCTTGGTGAGGGCGTCCAGCTCCGCCATCATCCTGATGATCTGCTGCTGACCGCTCTCCAGTTGTCTGATGGCGGGGGCGATGACGCCGGCGCCGAGCGCCCGGGGCGATCCCGGTGTGTACGTGCCGTCCCCGGCGGAATCGATCAGATGTAACTCCGTGAGGCGGCCGATCAATTGCCGCGCCCCGTCGATTCCGATTCCCAGCGCGGCGGCGATCTGCTCCACGGACGCGCTCCCCGAACCGCAGAGGAATGCGTAGGCCGTGGTGATCTCCTCGTCTATCGGGAGCGGGGAACGGTCAACATGGTGAGCTGGCATATTCACTGCACTACCTCATGTCCGAAGAATCCAGATTAATCCGTTCAGGCAATTTGGCGGGTTTTCGGCCCGTCGCATTCTCGCCTGGCGGCATTACGACGTCCATGCGCACTGGCGGGCCCCTCTCGGCGGGTGGCAGATTTACGTCGTATCAGGCACTGATTACGTCGGGGGAGAAGCGAGTCGTGCTGCGCGCAATCACATGTCCGAACGTGCCATGTTCGACCGTGGCCGGAATTCACAGCGGGACGGCTTGCTCACCGTCGATGGCAGACATTTGCCCCGATCCCGGACCGAGCAGGGCGTGATGTCCGAACTGCGCTACGGAGCGTACATTCTCGTTCACCGCACACACAACGGCCGGATCGCCGAGCTGGTCCTGAATCGGCCAGAACGCATGAACGCGGTTTCAACCGACTTCGGCGCCGCACTGGCCGCCGCGACGGCGGATCTCGGACAGGATCCCTCCGTCGGCGTCACCGTCATCACCTCCCGCTGCGAACGCGCGTTCTGTGTGGGCGCCGACCTCAAGGAGCGTGCCGGCTGGACCGAGGTCGACCGGGCCGCGGCGCGGCCGGGCAGCCGGGCGGCGTACGCGGGCGTGCTGGCGCTGCCCATGCCGGTCATCGCCGCTGTTCAGGGCTACGCGCTGGGCGGTGGCTACGAGATCGCGCTGTCCTGCGACGTGATCGTGGCGGACCCGGGGGCGACCGTGGGGCTGCCCGAGACCACGGTCGGGGTCATTCCGGGCGGCGGTGGTACGCAGCTGCTGCCCCGCAGGGTCGGTGCGGCCGTCGCGGCCCAGCTGATCTTCAGCGGGCGACGGGTACCGGCCACCGAAGCACGCGACCTCGGTCTGGTGGACGTCCTCGCCACCGCCGGCGCGGTCCGCGCCACGGCTCTCGATCTCGCGCGGACCTACGCGGCCAATTCGCCGGTCGCGCTGCGGGCCGCCAAGCGCGCGCTGCGACTGGGGCAGGGCCGGGATCTGGCGGCGGGGCTCGAAGCCGAGGACGCCGCCTGGCACGCGGTCGCCTTCTCTGCCGACTGGGCGGAGGGTGTCGCCGCGTTCAACGGCCGGCGCCCGCCGGACTGGCCCGGATACCGGGCCGCGGACCGGAACGGGAATCGGCCCGCGGTGGCGAACACGCCGCCGTGAGGAGGGCGTCGGGGCATAGGCGGAAGCAATCGGAATTCATCTGTTTCCGGCCCGGTAGCAGCGGTGCAATGGCCGAAAAGTATGCCTCGGTCGAGTGATTCGGACAGGGAAATCTGTTGAACAGTGGACCAAGTGAGGAAATCGTGCTGGGGGAAATGTATCCGGCCTCGCGTCACGGCGAGGAGCGTGCCGGTGAGTCGTCCAAGATTGAACTGGCAGAGAATCTCGACATTCTGACGCGTGCGCAGCTCGAAGAAATACAGCAGCGCAATCTCGCCCGCACCGTGGAAGCCCTGAAGAGGAATCCGGCGGTGGCCGCCGGCTGGCCCGGGGCGCTCGACGTGCGGGTGCCCCGCGATCTGCTCAAACTCTCCCTGTTCTCACCGGCCGATCTCCAGGCGTCCTGTCCGCCCGCCTCGGAGAATCTGGTACTCGGCGACGGCCGCTCCGGGCTCGTCCTGCGCTCCAGCGGTACCTCGGGACGGCGCAAGATGATCTACCACTCGTGGGAGTTCAGCCGCCGCGTCTCGGCCCTCGGTGCGCGCGGGGTGCGCAGCGCGCTGCGGCCGCATCCCCGCCGTATCGCCAACTTCCTCTACCCGGGCGAGCTGAACGGCGCCTTCACCTTCGCCCAGGAGGTCACGGAACTGCTGCCGGCCATGTCGTTCCCCATGGGCAGCAGCGCCCTCGCCTCCCCGGAGACGGCGGAGCTGCTGCAGGAGAACCGGGTGGACGCGGTCATCTGCTCACCCTCGGCGGGCACGGGGCTGCTGACCGGCGACGCCACGCGTGAACTCCTGCGCGGCGTGGACAGTCTGCTGTACATCGGGGAGATCCTCGGCGAGAGCAGGGAGCGCCAACTCGCGGACGCCCGGCCCGATCTGCGGGTGCGTTCGTTCTCGTACTCCACCAGCGAGACCGGGCCCGTCGGCTACCAGTGCACCTACCAGAGCGGTTCGACCCACCATCTGCACGAGGACGTGCTGGTGGTCGAGGTGGTCGACACGGAGGCCGAGCGGATACAGCCCGACGGCCGCGTCGGCGAGGTCGTCGTCACGATGCTCACCGACTCCGGTATGCCGCTGCTGCGCTACCGGATCGGCGACGAGGGATTCATCGAGACCCGCCCCTGCCTGTGCGGCAGCGCCGCGCGGCAGCTGACCCTCACGGGCCGGGTGGGCATGTCCATGAATGTCGACAGCACCACCATCTCCCGTGATCTGGTGATGGAGCGGCTGGCGACGCTGGGCATCAGCGACCCGGCCGACTGCCAGTTCCAGGTGACCCAGCACGATCCGGGCTTCTCGATCCGGCTGCTGGTCTCGGAACGTACGCCGCCCTCGGTCACGGCCGAGGACGCCGTCGCCGCGCTGCACGGCGCCTACCACATGGGGAGGGTCTTCACCGCGCCGCTGTACCGCGGGCTGACGCTGGAGCGGGTCGACAGCTCCGAGTTCCACCACACGGCACGGGGCAAGACACCCTTCTTCGTCAACCGCCCGGCCGGCTGAACTCCCTTCCGCGACACGTCCGTCACGCCGCTCCCGCGAGAGTTCCGCGCCGCCCCGACCACAGCTCCGACCGCTCCTTCTCACGCATCCGTACGCATCCCTGGAGACACTCAGATGCCTCGTACGATCGAACGACACAACTGGGTAGCCACGCGCGTAGACAAGACGTCGGACGCGCTGACCCGGGCCATCGCCACCGACCTGACCAGCCATGTCTTCACCGGGCGCCAGGGGAAAGAGGTGACGCTCGCCGACGGCCGCAACGCCGTCGAGTTCATCTCCTGCTCCTATCTCGGCCTCGACACCCACCCCGCCCTGGTGGAGGCGGCCGTCGCCGGCCTGCGCCGGGTCGGCGTGCAGTTCTCCTCGTCCCGCACCCGGATGCGGTACGAGGACCTCGAATCGCTGGAGCGGATGCTCGGCACCGTCTACGGCGGCCGGCACGCCACGTGCTTCACGGCGGTCGGCAGCGTCCACCTGGGGGTGCTGCCGCTGCTGGGTACGGGTGTGCTGCCCAGCTACCCGGTGTCGGCGAGCGGCGTCACCTTCCTGATCGAGCGCACCGCGCACGCGTCCATCCAGGTGCTGCGCGGCGTGCTCGAACAGATCGGCGACGTGGACCGGTTCGACTGCGACGACCTGGACGACCTCGCCGTCCGGCTGGCGGCGGTACGCGACGCCGGCCGCACGCCGATCGTCCTGGTGGACGGCGTGGGGTCCATGGGCGGGCTCATCGACGTGGCCGCGCTGTACGACCTGTGCGCGGCGGCCGAGGGCTATCTGTACGTGGACGACGCGCACGGTGTGTCGATCACCGGTGAGCAGGGGGCGGGTTTCGCGTACGAGGAGTTCCGCCACCTGCCCGGCGGGCTGCCCGCCTCGGTGATCCTCGTCGGCTCGCTCGCCAAGGCGTTCGGCGGCAGCAACGGGGGCTTCGTCCTGCTGAACACCGAGGAGGACACGGTGGAGCTGCGAAGATTCGGCAATCCGCTGATCTTCGGGGGACCCATCGCTCTTCCCGTCATCAGCGCCTGCCGGGCGTCGGCGGAGCTGCATCTCGACGGTACGGTCGCGCGGCTCCAGCGGGATCTGTGGCGCAACACCGAACTCTTCGACTCCCGCACGGGAGGCGCGCTGTTCAACGCGGGCACCCGGTCGCCGATCCGCGGGGCGCTGTTCAAGAGCGAGGAGGACGCGCTGGTGGCCGCGGCGCGGCTGCGCAAGGCGGGTGTCATCGTCACCCCCGCGTTCTTCCCGACCGTGGCCAAGGGCAGCGGTCTGATCCGGATGGCCGTCTCGGCCGCGCACACCACCGAGCAGATCGAGCTGGCCACCAACGAGCTGGAGGTGCCGGTATGACCGCCACGGCACCCACCGCCACGGCACCCACCGCCACCACCACCGGCGTCTCCACCGCGCCCGGCACCCGGGCGCCCGGACAGCGGCTCAGCACGGCGAACGCGGGGCCCCGGCCGTCGGTCGTCGGCTTCGGTACGGCCACCCCCGCCAACTCCTACACCCAGCGCGAGATGCTGGAACTGTTCGGCATCGAGGACCCCCGGATCAGGTCCGTCTTCCTCAACAGCGCCATCGAGCGCCGCTATCTGACCCTGCCGCCCGAACTGGCCGACGGCACACGGAAGACGGAGACCCAGGGCGAACTGCTCGCCAAGCACAAGGCGCAGGGCATCAGGACGGGCAGGGAGGCACTGGAGACGGCCCTGAAGCGCGCCGGGCTCGCGCTCTCCGACGTCGGATACCTGTGCTGTGTGACCACCACGGGACTGCTCACACCCGGTTTCTCCGCCCATCTCGTCAAGGACGCGGGGCTGCCGGTCTCCACCGGCCGCCTCGACGTCGTGGGCATGGGCTGCAACGCCGGCCTCAACGCCATGGCCGCCGTCGCGTCCTGGTCGGCGGCCAACCCCGGGCAGGCGGCCGTCATGGTCTGCGCGGAGGTCTGCTCCGCCGCCTACGTCTTCGACGGCACCATGCGCACCTCGGTGGTGAACAGCCTCTTCGGCGACGGCGCGGCGGCCGTCGTGATGGTCACCGATCCGGCGGGAACGGGACACGCGGCGCACAGCGCGCAGACGACGGAGGCGGTGGAGGCGGGGGAGGCGGGGGAGGCCGACGAGGCGGCGCCCGTGGGCACCGTACTGAAGGCCGCCAGCCGCATCATCCCCGAAGCGGTCGACGCCATGCGCTACGACTGGGACGACGACCAGGGCAAGTTCAGCTTCTTCCTCGACCGCGACGTGCCGTACGTCGTCGGGGCGAACGCCGAGGAGGTGGTCGACCGGCTGCTCGGCGGCACCGGTCTGGAGCGCGCGGACATCGACCACTGGCTGGTCCACTCGGGCGGCAAGAAGGTCATCGACTCCGTGAAGGTCAATCTCGGCCTCAGCACGTACGCGCTGCGCCACACCACCGGGGTGCTGCGCGACTACGGAAACCTGTCGAGCGGCTCGTTCCTGTTCTCCTACGAACGCCTGATGGAGGAGGGCCGGGTACGGCGCGGCGATTACGGCGTGCTCATGACCATGGGCCCCGGCTCCACCATCGAGACCGCGCTCGTCCAGTGGTGACGGCGCCCGTGCCACCTCACCCACCGCACCGACCGAACCACCCCCGCTCTCCCCACCACCCTCACCGCCCTCACCGGCGGACGACGAAGGAAGTGTGACCGTGTCCGGCACGGATACCGATACCCCCAACGCCCTGACCGTCCGTCTCCACGACGAGGCAGCGGCCGTCCTGACGGTCGGCGACGAGGAACTGACCCCGGCGCTGGCCGACCGCGTGCGCACCGCCGCCGAGAAGGCGGAGGGCGCCGACAGCGGTGTCGTCCTGCTCCTGCTGGGCGGCTCCGGCGCCGCGGACGGCGCGTCCCCCGCCGGTACGGGCATCCATCTGGTCAACACCTGGGAGCGGGCGCTGCGCCGGCTGGAGACCTCGGGGCGCCCCACCCTCGCGCTCGTGGAGGGCACCTGCACCGGCCCCGCTCTGGAGACGCTGCTCACCGCCGACTACCGGATCGCGGCCGGCGACGCGCGTCTGCGGCTCCCGGGCGCCGAGGACGGCGCGTGGCCGAGCACGGCCGTGCACCGGCTGGCCCAGCAGATCGGCACCGCGCGGGCGCGCCGCCTGCTGCTGCGCCGCCCCTGGCTCGACGGTGAACAGGCCGCCGATCTGGACCTGGTGGACGAGACGGCGGACGGCGGCGAGGCGGCCCTGCGCCGCGCGGTGCTGGTGGCGGGCGAGCTGTCGGCCGTGCCGGGCCGCGAGTGGTCGATACGGCGCCGGCTGCTGTTCGACGCCACCCCCAGCTACGAGGAGGCCCTGGGCGCCCATCTGGCCGCGTGCGACCGCAGCCTGCGCCGCCGCACCACGGCCGGACCGACAGCGGCCGAAGAGGCCGCCGCCGACGGCTCGTCGGCCCGGACGCGCTGACCTCCCGTACGAAGCGGCTCCCCGCCCGCCCGGACGGGGACCCGCACGCTCTTCCCTCTCCCTCTTCCTCGTCCGAAGGAACCGCGTGACGACGTCAGGCTTTCCCAGATCCGTCCCCGCCCCCGCCGCCCCGGCGGGCGGCGGTGAGCTGTCGGCCGCCGCCCTCGCGCTGGCCGCCGAGATCCGCGACCGCGAGGCACCGCTGGCCGCGCTGCCGCCGCGCTCCGACCGCTCCGAGGAGCAGCAGCTGTCGGCCGCGGCGATCCACCGAGCCTGCCGCGAGCTGCGGGCCGCCTTCCTGCGGACCCACGCGGCGGCGGTCTACGACCGGCTGACCGAAGGACGTACCGTACGGCTCGGGCTGACCGAGCTGGCGGGCGCGGCGGCCGAGAGCTTCCCCGGACTCGTCCCGGACGGCGCCCAGCTGGCCGAGGAGCTGCGCCACGCGCAGGCGGACAAGGAAGGCCGGGAGATCGACCAGGGCATCTTCTTCCGGGAGATCCTGCGGCTGCCCGGCGCGGGCACGCACCTGCTCGACGTGATGCGGGACCCGACGCCCCGGGCACACGCGCTGCTGCCGGACTTCCGGGCCACCGGACGGGCCGAGCTGGGCAAGGTGACGGTGGAGCGCCACGGCGACGGTGGCCATGTGACCTTCCACAACGACGCCTGTCTCAACGCCGAGGACAACGAGCTGATCGCCCAGCTCGAAGTGGCCGTCGACCTTGTGCTGCTGGACGACGGGATCAGGGTGGGCGTGCTGCGCGGCGGGCCCATGACCCACCCGCGCCACCGGGGGCGGCGGGTCTTCAGCGCGGGCGTCAACCTGGCCGATCTGCACCACGGCCGGATCTCGTTCACCGGCTTCCTGCTCCAGCGCGAACTCGGCTACATCAGCAAGATGTACCGCGGTCTGTCCCTGTGCGGCCGCCCGGACACCTTCCCGGCGCACGGCGTGGAGAAGCCGTGGGTGGCGGCGGTGGAGACGTTCGCCATCGGTGGCGGCACCCAGCTGCTGCTGGTGATGGACAAGGTGATCGCCGCCGCCGACTCCTACCTCAGCCTCCCCGCCGCCCAGGAGGGCATCGTGCCCGGCGCGGCGAACTTCCGGCTCGCGCGGCTGACCGGCGGCCGGGTGGCCCGCCAGGCGGTGCTCGGCGGACGCAAGATCTGGGCGGGCGAGCCGGACGCCCGGCTGCTGATCGACGAGGTGGTCGACCCGAAGGCGATGGACCGGGCGGTGGACGACGCCGTGACCCAGCTGGCGGCGCCCGCCGTGCTCGCCAACCGGCGGATGCTGCGCGTCTCGGAGGAGCCCCTCGACGCGTTCCGCGCATACATGGCGGAGTTCTCGCTGGCCCAGGCCGAACGGCTCTACGGCGAGGACGTGCTGGACAAGGTGGGCCGCTTCTCGGCGCGGTCGCAGACGCGGAGCGGCGCGGAGACGGGCCGGTGACCGAAGGGGCAGGTGTCGTCCTGCGGCGCGAGCGCCTGCACAGTTCCCTGGGCTCCCCGGCGATGGGATCGATCAACTTCCTCAACGAGGTGATGGGCCGCTTCCCCGACGCGCTCTCCTTCGCACCGGGCGCCCCGCACATCAGCTTCTTCGACCAGATCGACGTCCCCCGGCACATCGACCGCTATCTCCGCCATCTCACCGAGGACCGGGGGCTGAAGCCCGACCGGGCCGAACGGCTGCTCTACCAGTACGGGCCGAGCCGGGGTCTCATCGGTGATCTGGTGGCGGGCGCGCTCCGAACCGACCAGGGCATCGACGTGCCGCCCGAGTCCGTGGTGATCACGGTCGGCTGCCAGGAGGCGATGCTGCTGGCGCTGCGCGCGCTCGCCGCCGGGCCCACGGACCTCGTGGCGGTCGTCAACCCGTGCTTCGTCGGCCTGTCCGGGGCGGCCGGCCTGCTCGGTGTGGACCTCGTCCCGGTCGACGACACCGACGACGGGATCGACTTCGCCCAGCTGGACGAGGTGTGCCGGGCGGCGCGCGAGGCGGGCCGCCGTATCCGTGCCCTGTACGTCGCACCGGACTTCTCCAACCCGTCCGGCGGCTTCCTCGGCCTGGCGGACCGCCACCGGCTGCTGGACGTCGCCGCACGCGAGGACTTCCTCCTGCTGGAGGACAACGCCTACGCGTTCACCGCGCGACAGCCGGGCGCGCTCCCGCCGCTGAAGGCGCTGCCCGGCGGTGAACGGGTCGTGCATCTGGGCACGTTCGCCAAGGTGTGCATGCCGGGAGCCCGGGTCGGTTACGTCGTCGCCGACCAGCGGGTACGGGACGCGTCGGGCCGCACCGGACTGCTCGCCGACGAACTCGCCACGCTCAAGAGCATGGTGACGGTCAACACCTCGCCGATCGCCCAGGCCGTCGTCGGCGGCATCCTGCTGGAGCACCGGGGCTCGCTGGCCTCGGTCGTCAGCGCCAAGGCCGCGCTGTACCAGCGCAATCTGCGTCTGCTGCTGGACGCGCTGGAGAGCGCGCTCGGACCGGGCACCGGCGCGCCCGCCGGGGTTTCCTGGAACCGGCCGCGTGGAGGCTTCTTCGTCCGGGTGCGGCTTCCCGTACCGGCGGACGAGCGGCTGCTGGAGCGGTCCGCCCGCGAGTTCGGCGTCCTGTGGACTCCGATGTCCCACTTCTATATCGGCAGCGGCGGCGACTACCAACTCCGCCTGGCCTGTAGTTACTTGGACCCCGACGCGATCAAGGAAGGCGTCGCCCGGCTGGCCCGCTTCCTGCACGCGGTATGTCCCTCCTGACGGCACGTCCCTCCTGAAGAAACACGAGAACCCGATGGACACCACGAACGCCACCCCCGCCCCCGCTCCCGGCCCGAGCAGACGGCACGTCCTGGCCGTGAGCGGTGCGGTGACCGCCGGCGCGCTGACCGCCGGGGGTACGAGCGCGGGCCGGGCCACCGCGGCCGGCCCGGAGCCGGGGCGGCCCGCCGAGTCGCCCGGCGGCACGCCTCGTACCGTCACCGTCACCGTCACCGTCTCCGAGGGCACCAACATGGCCGCCGCCCTCTCCCCGGACGGCACCGGCCTCGCCGTCGACGTACTGAGCGCGATCTGGCTGGTGCCCGGTGCGGGCGGCGCCGCCGTCCGGCTCACCGGCGAACTCCAGGACGCCACCCAGCCGCACTGGGCGCCGGACGGCAGCCGTGTCGTGTTCCAGTCCTTCCGCGACGGTGCCTACCAGCTGTGGTCGGTGAAGCGCGACGGCACCGGCCTCACCCGGCTGACCGACGACGCCTACGACAACCGCGAGCCGCAGTACGCGCCCGACGGCGGCCGGATCGTCTTCACCTCCGACCGGTCGGGCAGCAACGACCTGTGGCTGCTCGACCCGGCCACCGGCGTCCGTACGCAGCTCACCACCGGCCCCGACGAGGACGGCACGCCCGCCTGGTCGGCGGACGGCAGGACGATCCTCTGCACGGTGAACGACGCCGCGATCGACTCCGTGGACGTGGCGACCGGCACCAGGACCCGGCTGATCACCGCCAGTGCCGGAGCGAAGATCTTCGGCCCGGCGCCGAGCCCGGACGGGCGCCGGGTGAGCTACGTGCGGTTCACCGGCACCCGCGCCGACCTCATGATCGACGACGACGTGGCCGCCTCCGGCGAGGACGTGCACGCCCTGCGCACCTCCTGGACCCCGGACGGCGACCTGCTCTACACGGCGGGCGGGCACGTCCGCCGGCTGCGCCCCGGCTCCACCCCCCGGACGGTGGACTTCACCGCGACGGTCACCTTCACCCGCAAGCCCTGGGAACCGAGGGTCAGGGACTTCACCTCCACCAAGGCACGGCAGGCCAAGGGGATCGCGAGCCCGGTCGTCTCCCGCGACGGGCAGCGCATCGCCTTCCGGGCCCTGAACGCGCTGTGGGTGATGAAGACCGGCGAGGCCCCCGTCAGACTGGCCGACGACGGATTCTTCAACTCCGACCCCGACTGGTCGCCCGACGGCACTGCCCTCGTCCACGCGAGCGACCGCTCGGGAACGGCCGCGCTGTGGCGCCGGGACCTCACCGGCGGCGAGCCGGTACGGCTGACCTCCCTGCCGGGCGCGCAGCTCACCCCCCGCTGGTCCCCGGACGGCACGAAGATCGCCTACCAGGACGAGATCGGCGCGACCTGGGTGCTCGAAATCGCCTCCGGCGCCGTACGCCAGGTGCTGCCCGTCCTCTTCCAGCCGGGCCGCCCCACCTGGTCCCCGGACGGCGCCCACCTCGCGGTCGCCGCCAACCAGCCCTACTCCAGGCGCAACCGGGCCGGGCTGAGCGAAGTCCTCACCGTCGACCTGGCCACCGGCGCCACCCGCTCGCAGCCCGTGGCCGCCCACCGGTCGATCGCCACCCGCGGCGACGACGGACCCGTGTGGACCCCGGACGGCAAGCACTTCGTCTTCGTCATGGAGAGCACGGCCTGGCGGGTGCCCGTCGATCCCACCGGGCGGATCACCGGCGCACCCGAGCAGATCACCACGGAGGTCACCGACTCCCTCTCCGTGGACGCGCACGGCGGTCTCTTCTATCTGAGCAACGGCACGCTGCGCACCGTCCCGCTCACCGGCGGCACCCCCCGCACCGTGCCCGTCCCCCTCACCTACCGCAGGCCGGCGACGGACCGCACCGTGGTGCTCCGCGCCGGTGCCGTGTGGGACGGGCGCGCCCGGCAACTGCGCGGCGCCGCCGACATCGTCGTCAAGGGCGACCGGATCACCGCGATCCGCCCCGCCGGACAGGGCCGGGGCGACACCGTCGTGGACCTGTCGGGCCTGACCGCGATGCCCGGCCTGGTCGACGCCCATCTCCACTGGCACATACGCGGCCGGCAGTGGGGCGACCGCACGGGACGCCTGCTGCTGTCGTACGGCATCACCACCGTGCTGTCACCGGGCGATCCGGCCTATCAGATGGTGGAGACGAGGGAGGCCATCGAGTCCGGCGCCCAGGTGGGGCCGCGCTTCTTCGGTACGGGCGACGCCCTGGACGGGGCGCGGGTGTTCTGGAACTTCGCCCGTCCCGTGGTCGGCGCCGACCAGCTGCGGCTGGAGATGGAGCGCGCCGAACGGCTCGGTTACGACCTCGTCAAGACCTACATCCGGCTGCAGGCCCCACTGGAGCGCGCGGTCACCCGCCAGGCACACGAGCGGGGACTGCTCGTCACCTCGCACTACGCCTACCCGCACGCGGCGTACGGCATGGACGCCATGGAGCACACGGGCGGCGGCAACCGCGTCGGCTACTCGCAGACCCAGACCCGGCTGGGCAGGGCGTACCAGGACGCCATCGCCGTCCTGACGGCCGCCGGGATGCCCGTCACCTCCACGCTGATGAACTCCTCCGTGCTGCTCGCCGACGACCGTTCCCTGGTCACCGACGAACGGACCCGACTGCTCTACCCGCCGTGGGACTACACGGCCCTGGTGGCCAAGGCGGACGCGGCGGGCGGCCCGGACGCCGCGCTGAACCGCGCGCTGCTGGCGGGCGGCGTCGACATGCTGCTGCGCGTACAGCGCGGCGGCGGCAGCGTCATCGCGGGCTCGGACGCCCCGCTGGACGATCCCGCCCTGGCGCTGCACCAGAACCTGCGCGCGATGGTGCGCGGCGGCTTCACCCCGTACGAGGCGCTGCGCACCGCCACCGCCAACCCCGTCCGCCGCATGGGCGTGGACGAGGACCTGGGCACGCTCGAAGCGGGCATGCTCGCCGATCTGGTCTTCGTGGAGGGCGATCCGCTGCGGGACATCGACGCGGCGGCGGCCGTACGGACGGTGGTGACGGGCGGCACGGTCCGTACGGTGGACTCGCTGCTGGAGCCCTTCCGGGCCACGGGTGCGCGCTCCGCCGCGGCCAATCCGGAGGAGCGGTCCCTGGTGTCCGCGCGGACCGAGCGCCGGTACGGGTGGCGGGACCCGCGCCCCGGCGGGACGGGCTGTCTGTGCTGAGGAGGAGCTGACGGAGAACCGGTGGCCGACCTTTTGGTGGTATTCGCGGAATTTGTCGGCGCCGTCCGGGGTTGCCTTGTGCATCGGCCGTCGCGGTTGACGAAGTGAGTCGGCCATGAGGAGAGCGATGTCCTATGAGGCCAGAGGACCGTGCCGCTTCTGAAGCGGCTGCCGCGGCGGAGCGCGCGGGAGAGGAGTCCGGAGCGGCGCTCCGGTCCCTCCTCGCGCACTCGGCCGCGGCCGTCGCCTTCTGGGACACGGATCTGCGGTGCCGCTGGGTGAACGACGCCCTCGAACGCTACGACGGCATCCCGCGCGAACAGCGGCTGGGCCGGCGGCCGGAGGAGGCGCTGGCGGGCGACGCGGTCGAGCTGTCGGCGATCATGCGGCGGGTGCTGACCACCGGTGAGTGCGTGGTCAGCCGCGAGTACCGCGTTCCGGCCGCCTCCCGCGCACCGTGCGACGGGGGGCTCCTGGCGTCCTTCTTCCGCCTGGACGACGCCGACGGCCGGACGCTGGGGGTGTGTCTGGTGGTCCTTCGCGTCCAGGGACGCTCCCCCTGGGACGGCGACCGTCTCACCGTGGTCAGCGAGGCCGGTGCCCGGATCGGGACGACGCTGGACGTCGTGCGGACCGCGCAGGAACTGGCCGACTTCTCCGTCCCGATGCTCGCCGACTACGTCACGGTCGACCTGACCGAGGCCGTGCAACTCGGCGAGGAGCCGCTGGAGCGGCACGGGCTGTCCCTGGGCCGTCTGCCCACCTTCCGGCGCGCGGGGATCGCGTCGATCCGCACCGGGAGCCCGGAGTCCCTGTGGACGACGGGCGACGTGGTCTACGTTCCCCGGCCCTCCCCCTTCCTCCAGGTCCTCTCGTCGGGCCGCTCCCTGCTTGAGCCGGCGCTCGACCCGTCCCACATGTGGCTGCGCAACGATCCCGCGAGGGCGGAGAAGATCCGCGACTTCGGCATGCACTCGCTGCTGATCGTGCCCGTCCTGGCTCGCGGAACCCTGCTGGGAGTGGTGGTGTTCGTGCGGACGGACAACCCGGTGCCGTTCGACGCATACGATCAGCTGCTGGCCGAGGAACTGGTGGCCAGGGCCGCCCTGAGCCTGGACAACGCCCGCCGGTACACCCGCGAGCGGACCAACGCCGTGGCCCTGCAGCACAAACTCCTGCCACGCCGGGTGAGCGGCGGAACGGCCATGGAGGTGGCGGCACGCTATCTTCCCGCGGACGGCCAGGACAGCGTCGGCGGTGACTGGTTCGACGTCATCGACCTGCCGCGCGGACGCCTCGCGCTCGTCGTCGGCGACGTCGTCGGCCACGGCGTCGACGCCGCCGCCACGATGGGGCAACTGCGCACCGCCGTACGTACCCTCGCCGATCTCGACCTGCCGCCGGGGGAGCTGCTGACCAGGCTGGACCGCACGTTCATCCGGCTCATGGAGGACGAGGAGGAGGCCACCGATCCTGTCCCGTCGATGGGAGCCACCTGCGTCTACGTGGTGTACGACCCCGCCACCCGGACGTGCTCGGTGGCGCTCGCCGGGCACCCCCCGCCCGCCGTCGTCGGTCCCGAAGGCGGTGTCGCGTTTCCCGATCTGCCCCACGGCACACCCCTCGGGCTCGGCATGGCGCCGTACGAGGCCGCGGAGCTGGAACTGCCCGCCGGGAGCCTGATGGCCCTCTACAGCGACGGGCTCGTCGAGGAGCGGCACGAGGACATCGACGTGGGGATGCGACGGATGAGCCGGGCTCTCGGGCCGGCCGGCAAGTCCCTGGAGGAGCTGTCCAGTGCCGTGATCGGCTCGCTGCCCAGCAGAACTCTCAGCGACGACGCGACGCTGCTGCTGGCCCGCGCTCTCTGAGCCCGTCCGATTCGTTCAAGACGCGATCGGGCCCGCGTGGCTACGTTGCCGTTATGCGTACGAGAAGGAGTGGTCCGATGACCGCCTCACACGACGAATCGGACCTTACCGAGCTGGTCAACGTCGGCCGTTCCGTGGCCGGTCACTTCGAGAGCGTCGGTGTCACCAGGATCGCGCAACTGGTCGGGAGGGACCCGGTCGAACTGTACGAGCGGATGTCGGCCGCCGCCGGGCAGCGGCTCGACCCCTGCCTCCTCGACACCGTCATGTCCGCCGTGGACCAGGCCGGGGGAGAGCCCGGCCGCCCGTGGTGGCACTACACCCCCGAACGCAGACGGCTCCAGGCCGGGCGGAGGAGCGACTGACCGCGGGACCCGGGGTTCCTCACCCCACGGGCGCGCGGGAGGCGGACGGATCACCCGTGACTGACGGCTCGTCAGACCTCGCGTCCCAGATACGCCGCCAGCCTGTCGTTCCCGTTCGCGCCCGGCGGCGCCTGCCGTTCCGGGGCGAACGAGCCGCCCGCCGTGCGGGGCAGCGAGCCGTAGATCTCCCGTACCGACGGCAGCACGGCGTCCGCGATCTCCGGTGCGAAGCCGGTCGGCCGACCCGTGGCCCTCGCCAAGTCCCACCCGTGGACCAGCATTTCGATGAGCAGCTGCTCCACCATCCGCCAGCCGGGCGCGGGCCCGAAACGCTCCTCGGGCAGCCCCGGCCGGCGGAAGGCCGTCAGCGTCGCGGCGGCGGCGTCCCGGAACGCCGCCACGTGATCGTCGCCCAGGTGGTCCACGTCAGCCTCCGAACCCCCGTTCGGTGCCACGGGCGGAGCGCCCGTCGCCAGCCCCGCCCAGATCAGGTTCTCCCACACCAGGTGGCCGAGCAGCGCGCGTACGTCCCAGTCGGCGCACGGCGTCGGGTCGCGGAACCGGTCAGGCCCGACCTCCGCCACCAGCTTCCCGACCTCGCCCAGAACCGCCGCGCAGGTCTCCACGATCCGGTCCGGGTCCAGCGCCGCCGAGACCCCCCGCGCGTCGCCCGAGCCCGCCGGATCGCTCGCGTACAGGGCCTCGTGCCGGGCGGCCAGCGCACCCGGCGCCGGATTCGCCCGCAGCGCGGTCATCAGCCACTCGCCCGGCGCGGCCAGCCCCGGACGGACCGGAAGTCCGTTGATGAGGCAGGTCAGTTGCCAGTACCGCTCGACGCCCGGATCGGCCGCCATCTCCAACTGCGCCAGCAGCAGCTCCCGCGCCTCGGCGCCGTCGGCCTTCGGCCCTGCTCCGGCGGGCCACGCCGTGCCCTCCTGGGTGGGGATCCACTCGGCGACCACCGCGCCGACGACGTCGTCCGCCGACGGCGAGTCCGGCGCGAGACCCGCCGCCATGGCCTCCGACACCCGGCCTGTCCAGAAGTCCGTCATACGCTCGGCGGCCGCCGCGTGTTCCTCCTCGTGCGCCGAGGGGGAGTGCTCGGCCGCGTACGAGGCCATCGCGCGCAGCCCCGCCGACACGGCCGGATCCCGGACGAGAGCGCTCAGTTCGAACCAGGCGTCGACCTGCTCGGCGGTGGGATCGGCCGGCAGATCGGGCGTGGCGGCGAGCAGGGCCTCGCGGTAGCCGGGGGCGTCGATGCCGTCGAGCGCGCCCGTCACGAAGGCACGGACGGTCTGCTCACGCTCGGCCGCCGACATCCGGGTCAGCTCGGTCAGCACCCGCAGCTCCTCCGTCGTCGACCCGCGCCGCCCGGCCGAACGCAGGACCGCGAGCTGAAGCCGCAGCGTACGGATCTGGGCCTCCAGGGCGTCGGCGTGGACCGCCGCCGTCTCCGCGAGGCCGTGCTCACGGTCCAGGACGCCCCGGATCTCGGCCAGCCCCAGCCCGAGATCGCGCAGCGTCCGGGCCAGATCGAGCCGGGCGACGGCCTCGGGGCCGTATCTGCGGTAGCCGGACGCGGAGCGCCCGGCCGGCGGCGCGATGCCGAGGTCCGACCAGTGCCGGACGAGCTTGACCGAGAGGCCGGTGCGGGCGGCGAGCTCGCCGATGGTGAACTCCGGCGGTCCCGGCGGGGTGTCGTTGCG
>NZ_JAAPBF010000101.1 GCF_022695985.1 Streptomyces sp. NP-1717
GAGTGGGGTGAGTTCGCGGGGGTCACGTTCGCACCGGACGGCGACACGATGTATCTGAACTCCTACACACCGGGCAAGACGTTCGCGATCACGGGGCCGTGGCGCTGACTCCGGCCCGGTGACCGGACCGGCCGCCGGGTCCGCCCGGTGGCCGGTTCGTCCTCGATCGCCGGACGGGCTGCAAACGCGGCCCGTCCGGCGCTTGAGAACCCCAGATCAGGGCGACCCGATCTCCGCTCCCACCGCCGCCAGCGTCGTCGACACCGGCTGGAAGAACGTCTCGCCACCCGACGTGCAGTCACCGCTGCCGCCCGACGTCAGACCGATCGCGGTGCCGTCCGCCGTGAACAGCGGGCCTCCGCTGTCACCGGGCTCCGCGCAGACGTTGGTCTGGATGAGCCCGCTGACGGAGCCCTCGGCGTAGTTCACCGTGGCGCCCAGCCCGGTGACCGAACCGTCCGCCAGCCCGGTCGTGCTGCCCATCCGGATCACTTCCAGGCCCACGGCGGCTTCACCGGCCTGACCGATCGTCACGGTCCGGCCGTCGCCGACATCCACCTCGCTGGGCGCCTCGGTGGCCGGGTCGTCGTACGTGAGGAGCGCGAAGTCGCCGTCGCCGGGGAACGTCGCGGCCTGGACCGTACCGATGGGCGCGCCGTTCTGGTCCTCGGACCACTGCTCGGCCGCGACACCGCAGTGCCCGGCGGTGAGGAATCCGGGTGTGCCGTCCTGCGTGGTGACGTTGAAGCCCATCGAACAGCGGGCGCCGCCGCCGAAGATGGCGTCGCCCCCTTCCAGGAACGGTTTGAACTCGCCCGCCGACTTCTGGATGCGGGCCACACCGTCGCCCAGCGAGCGCACGGTCGACTCCAGGGTGTCCCAGCGCTCACCGGTGACGGTGGTGTCGGCGGTGACGAGGATCTGGTTGGTCCGGGGGTCGACGGCCCACGCGGTGCCGGGGATGGTGGCGTCCCGGCTCAACGTGCCGGTGGCGGACCGGAGTTCGCCCATGCTGTTCTGGACGCTTCTCGCCACGGCGCCCGCGTCACGCACCCGCGCGGCCGACTCGCCGCCGTCGCCGCCGCCCGCTTCGGCGACGTTCACCACGACCTGCTTCTTCTGCGCGTCGTAGTACGCCCCCGCGTACTCCTCACCGAGCTGTGAGGACAGCCGCGCGACGAGTTCCGGCGCCGAGGCGGCGCTCACCGTCTTCGTGTTCTGCCGGGCGCCGTCGCGCGCGCCGTCGTCCGTGCCGGACTGGGACGCGTTGGCGTTCGGCAGCAGGATGGCCGCCGCGGCGACCCCCACCGCCCCGGCGCCCGCGAGAACGGCCTTGCTCTTGGATATCCGCCTGTGACTCAACTCGTCGCCTCCTGTGGGGATTACGGAGTGACCCCTTGATACGGGCGACACGGGAGTTGCGTTCAGCGCGGCCGCAGACGACAGGACGGAGGCCGGCCGGACAGTTGTCCGGCCGGCCCCTGGCGGCCACCTCGGCCGGCGGCTCGTCAGCCGCTGATCTCGATCTTCTTCCTGCTCTCCGCCGCCTTGGGCGTCCCGGTCCCGGCCGCCTTGGCCGGCTCCGCCGAACTCGCCCGCTGGGTCAGCCCCTTGAGCAGTTCCGCGAGGTCGACCCCGGTGGTCGACGTCAGCAGTTCCATGCCCTGCGCGACGTTGTCGGTGACCGTGCGCGAGAGCCGGCTCGCCCCGTCCGTGGAGATGACCGTCAGCTTGTCGACGGCGCTCAGCGGCTCCGACGCCTTGGCGACGACGGCCGGGAGTACTTCGACGAGCATCTGGAGCACGGCCGCGTCGCCGTACTGGGCGAACGCGTCGGCCTTCTTCTGCATCGCCCCGGCCTCGGCGCTGCCGCGCGCCGTGATGGCGTCGGCCTCCGCCTCGCCCTCGATCCGTACGGCCTCGGCGAGCGCCGCGCGGCGCAGCTTCTCGCCCTCACCGGTGAGCCGCGACCGCTCGGCGTCCGCCTCGGCCTCCTTGACCTGCGCGATCCTGCGGGCCTCGGCCTCCTGTTCGGCCTGGTAGCGGGCGGCGTCGGCGGGCTTGCGCACCTGGGTGTCGAGCTGACGGTCCGTCAGTGCTGCCTGACGCTCCGCCACCTTCTCCTGCTCGCCGAGGACTTCCTGCTGACGCGCCGCCTCGGCGAGCGGACCGGCCGCGTTGGCCTTGGCCTTGGCCGCCTCGGTCTCGACCTTGATCTCGGCCTGCTTCAGATAGAACGTCCGCTCGGCCACGGCGATCTCCTCGGCGGCCTTCAGCCTGGCCTGCTCGGAGGCCCGCTTGGCGATCGCCTCGGCGATGTCCGCCTCCTGCCTGGCGCGGGCGGCCTCGGGCCGGCCCAGGTCCTCCAGGTAGGAGCCCTCGGTGGTGATGTCCTGGATCTGGAAGGCGTCCAGGATCAGGCCCTGCCCGGAGAGGCTCGCCTCGGCCTCCTCGGCGACCTGTCCGGCGAAGGCGGCGCGGTCGCGGATGATGTCCTCGACGGCCATCCGGCCGACGATGGCGCGCAGCGCGCCGGAGAGCACTTCCTGGGTGAAGCCGACGATGCCCTTCTGCTGCCGCAGGAACCGCTGCGCGGCGGCGCGGATGGCGTCCTCGTTGCCGCCGACCTTGACGATCGCGACGCCTTCCAGATGCGCCTTGACGCCGCGCAGGGTCACCGCGCCCCGGACAGCGACCGGGATGTGCCGGCTGGACAGGTCGAGCGTGAACTTCTGCTGGACGAACGGGACGACGAAGACGCCGCCGCCGACCACGACCTTCTGACCGCTGTTGTCGGTGCTGACCCGGCCGGTGACCGGGTCCGTGGAGGACTTGCCTCGCCGGCCGGTGATGATGAAGGCCTCGCTGGGGCCCGCGACCTTGTAGCGGGTGATGACGACGAGGGCGAGCAGGACGAGAAGTACGACGACTCCCGCCACCGCGATGATCACTGGACTCATATGGAACTCCCCCTGTTGACGTGCGGGCCGCTGTGGACGCCGCATCTGTGGGACGCCGGCTGCCGTGCGACGGTTCGACGGGTCAGCGTTCGACGGGGCGGACGCCGACCGAGGTGGACGACAGCGTCGACTCCACCCAGACCTCGGCACCCCGCGCCAGGGGCACCGCGCTCCGCGCGGCGAACTTCACCGGCTGGCCCGCCACCCGGAGCATCACCTCGCCGTATCCGTCGGCGGGAATGGCGGTGACGACGGATCCCGACGTACCGAGGAGGTCCGCTCCCCGTGGCGTGGCGTCCGTCTGATCGCGCATCAGTACCCGGCTGAGTTTCCAGGCCAGCCAGCCGGTGACGGCGCCGGCGACGGCGCCCGCGGCGATGGCGGGGCCGACTCCGAGATCGGTCGTACCGAGCACGATCGCGCCGCCGAAGCCGAGCATCGCGACGAATCCCGCCACGACGGGCAGCGACAGCAGGCCCGCGAAGAGGCCGTCGAGCACCCCGTCGAACAGGCCCTCGAAGATGCCGTCGAAGATCAGCGCGACGGCGAGCAGGACCACGCCCGCGATACCGAGGCCGAGGAACACATCCATGGGCCGTACCTCCCCCGGCTCCCGCCGGTCCCCCTGAGAACCCTTGAAGTGGGAGGAGATTTTCTCACGGTCCGTCACGGTTGCGCAGTGCCGTGTTCCGGCAATCTTCGAGCGCCGTAACCACCGGATGAACATTTAGTCCGATATTTTCACCATATGCCTACATACCTGATCAGACTCATCTCCCTCGCCACGCTGGGTGCCGCCCTCGTCGGATGCGGCACCGACACCGAGCCGCCCCCGACCACCGGCCCCTCGCCCGGACCCGCCTCACGGCAGCCGGCCGGGCCCGAACGTCCCGCCGTGACCCCCGTCTTCCTCCGTGCCGCCGACCCCACGGGGACGACCGCGGCCAGGACGGCCACCAAGACCGTGGCGCTCACCTTCGACGCCGACATGACGGCCGACCAGGGACCGCGCGCCGCCCGTGGCGAGCGCTTCGACAACCCGACCCTGATCTCGTCGCTGCGCCGTCTCGAAGTCCCCTCGACGATCTTCATGACGGGCCGGTGGGTGGAGGAGTACCCGTCCCAGGCGAGGGAGATCGGCTCCGACCCCCTGTTCGAGGTCGCGAACCACTCCTACAGCCACCACTCCTTCACGGCGGACTGCCACGGGCTTCCGGCGCTCGGCACGAAGGACATGGCAGCGGATGTGGAGCGGGCCTTCGGCGCGTTCCGCAAGGCAGGGGTCCGTCAGGTGGTGCCGTACTTCCGCTTCCCCGGCGGCTGTTACGACCAGTCGACGCTGCGGACCCTGGCGCCGGCCGGCCTGACGGCGGTCCAGTGGGACGTCGTCAGCGGCGACGCCTTCGCCACGGACGCGGACGTGGTGGCCGAGCAGGTGCTCGCGGAGGTACGGCCCGGCTCGGTGGTGGTCATGCACTGCACGATGAGCGCGGCACCGGTGACGGACGACGCGGTCCGCAAGATCGTGCCCGCACTGCGCGAGCGCGGCTACCGCTTCGTCAAGGTGTCGGAGCTGATGAAGGGCTGATGAAGGACCGGTACCGCCGGTCATGCCGACCCGACCGGCCGCCGGCCGTAGCGGACCGTCAGCCCGAACAGGCCGTCCGCTGCGCCTCGTGCCACTCGCAGACGGGGCACAGCGTGATGCCCTTCACCGATTCCGGGTACTCGCTCGGCTCTCCGCAGTGCACACAGTCCGCGTACACGACGGCCTCGGTACTGATGGCGTCGTCGTCTCCCATACCGCCGAGCGTACTGAACGCGGCCACGGCCTCGGCCGGTCGCCGGACGGGCCGCGCACGCAGCCCGTCCGCGCGTGGCTCAGCTCCCGGCGGCCTGCGACGTGACCTCGCTCGGGCGGACGATGACGAACCCCTCGCCCTGGAGCATCAGCTGGACGGCCTCGCCGGAACCGCCGCGGATCATCGAGCCGACGGACTGCGAGCGGTGCAGCGAGGTGCCGAGCTGGGCGCTCCAGCCGACGACGGCGTCCGTGTCGACGTACACCGGCGCCTGCGGGCTGACGGGGATGACGATGGGGTTGCCCTCACAGATGATGGCGAGCTTCCCGTAGCCGCTGAACAGGCTGTTGAAGAGACCGCCGCCGGTCATGCCGGCGCCCTTCACCGTCTTGATCTCGTAGGAGAGCGTGGAGTCGAAACACAGGACGTTGCGGCCGTTGACGGTGAGCGCGTCGCCCTGGTCGATGTCGACGATGAAGCAGTTGGCCGCCTCGTGCGCGAACCACGCCTCGCCCTGGCCCTTCACGGCCATCAGCGGCAGGCCCTCGCCGGTGACGGCGCGCTTGAGCATGCCGCCGATGCCCTGGCCCTTGCGTTCGAACTGGAGATTGCCGCGGAAGGCGATCATCGAGCCCTGACGCGCGTGCATTTCGCCGTTGACGGCATACTTGACGGATTTGGCGTTCTGAAGGCTCATCCCGGGGGTCGTCGCCTGCTGCGCCATGTTCTCGCTGGAAAAGAGGTCGCTCTTCATGCCCAGCATGGTCACCCGGAGGCACCCGTTCCGCCAACAATCCGGCGAGCCGGTCCGGCCTGCCGGTACTGGCACACTGGCCCCGTGAGCATCGACGACACCGCCGGGGCGGCCGGCCCGGCGGACAACCACGCCGGGGACCCGGCCGACAGCCCGTTCCGGCACGAGCAGACCGCGCGCGACGAGGCCCCGCAGTTCGTGCTGCCGCTGGTGGTCCGGATCGAGAAGGCCGCGCCGCCGACCCGTACCGACGCGCTGGAGGCGGCCGCCCGCGCCGTACTCGTCATGCTCGCCGACGAGCGGTCGACGGGCGACGGCGAGTGGGCGCGGGCGATGCGGGAGTGGCAGGACGCCCGGATCCGCAAGGTGGTGCGCAGGGCACGCGGCGCGGAGTGGCGGAAGGCGTCGCTGCTGCCGGGAATCACGGTGGGCGGTCCGGCTCCGGAAGGGGTGGCGGAGGTGCCGGTCGCGGCCGAGGGGCCCGTCTTCGCCCCGTACGCGGAGGTACGGGTCTTCCCGCCCGTCCCGCTGGACGGCTGGCCGAAGGAGCTGGCGAAGCTCCAGGTCTCCGGCACCGACCTGGACGACCCCGCGGACCCGCCCGCCGCCGGCCCAGCCACTCCCGTGCTCTGGCTCAGCCCCGATGTCGCCATGTCGGCGGGCAAGGCGATGGCCCAGGCCGGACATGGCGCGCAACTCGCCTGGTGGGAGCTGTCGGAGACGGACCGCAAGGCGTGGCGGGAGGCGGGATTCCCGCTCTCCGTACGTACCGCGGACCCCGCCGACTGGCGTCAACTGATCAGTGGCGGGCTGCCGTTGGTCCGTGACGCCGGCTTCACTGAGATCGCGCCGGGGTCGTGCACGGTGGTCGCGGATCACCCCGCGCTGCGGCGTTGAACATTTCGGTGCCGGGACTCGTATCTCCTCATACCGCTAAGTAGGTTGAACGACCGGTCAGCGCGCGGTTGATTCCGCGGTGGTACGCGGTTGTACATCGGCCCGGGAGACACTTTGTTGCGACGTATCAACGGCACGGCACTCATCATCGCGGCACTCGTCGCGACGGTCGGGGCGCTCGCCTTTCCTGTCTGGTCGTACGCCGACCGTTCCGGCACGGGGGAGGCGAATCTCGCGGCGTCGAGCGTGGCGACCCAGTGGGGCCCGCTCTCGGCGACGGACCGCGACTTCCTCGTGAAGGTGCGGCTCGCCGGGCTGTGGGAGCTGCCCGCCGGGCAGCAGGCGATCGAGCGTGCCCCCAGCCAGGCCATCAAGGACGCGGGTGACCATCTCGTCGTCGGCCACACCGACCTCGACGCGCGTGCGCGCGACGTGGCGGCGAAGCTCGGCATAGCGCTGCCGAACCAGCCCAACGAGCAGCAGCAGGGCTGGCTCAGGGAGCTGTCGGCGGCCACCGGCGCCGAGTACGACAGGAAGTTCGCCAACCTCCTGCGCAACGCCCACGGCAAGGTCTTCGCGCTGATAGCCGAGGTCAGACATACGACACGCAACACCCTGATACGGCAGCTCGCGACCGACGCCAACCAGACGGTTCTGGACCACATCACGATGCTGGAGGGCACCGGGCTCGTCGACTTCGACGAGATCGCGCGGGAGGCCGCGGGCACCAAGACCGCCAGCCCCACCGGTCCGCCGCCGCCGAACGGCAGCCTGCCGCCGTCGCCGCCCGCCGCCGAACCGACCGGGGACAGCTCCTTCACCTCCCGGCCCTCCACCCAGCCGGGCGCGCCGACCGCCGTCAACACCAACCGTCCGGCGCCGCCGAGCGTCGAGGCGAGCCCGTGAGTCGCCTCGAATCGCCGTGGGTCGCCGTGATCCGCGTGAGTTCCGTGACCGGCCGGCGGATCGCCGGCCGTCGCGGGAACCTCAAATGATGCTCTGAACGTCCCCTCCTCTGGATTCACCGGCGCCCGGCGGGGCCATTACCCCTGAACCGGCGCATGCCGATGCACGGACGAGGGGGAGTCATGAGTCACACGACACGCGTGGTGAAGTCGGGGGAAGTCGGGAACACGGGGGTTCCGGGCGGTCCACGAGACCTGGGGGCCCTGGGAATCGGTATCGGCTGGCGGCCCGAGATCGCGGAGGCGGTGGAGGCGCTGCCCGGCGTCGACTGGGTCGAGGCCGTCGCCGAGAACGTCTGCGCGGGCCATCTCCCCGACTCGCTCGTCCGCCTCCGCGCACGCGGCGTCACCGTGATCCCGCACGGCGTCTCCCTCGGTCTGGGAGGCGCCGCGCGGCCCGACGCCAAGCGTCTCGCCGATCTCGCCGAGCGGGCCGGGGCCCTCGGCTCCCCGCTCGTCACCGAGCACATCGCCTTCGTACGGGCCGGTGGCCCGCTCACCGCCTCCCCCACACTCGAAGCCGGCCATCTGCTGCCCGTCCCCCGCACCAAGGACGCGCTGCGGGTGCTGTGCGAGAACGTGCGCATCGCGCAGGACTCCCTGCCCGTGCCACTCGCCGTGGAGAACATCGCCGCGCTGATCAACTGGCCGGACGAGGAGATGACGGAGGGTCAGTTCCTGGCGGAGCTGGTCGAGCGGACCGGCGTACGGCTGCTGATCGACGTCGCGAACCTGCACACCAACCACGTCAACCGGGGCGAGGACCCGGCGACCGCGCTCGACCAACTGCCGGTCGAGGCCATCGCGTACGTGCATGTCGCGGGCGGCGTCGAACGCGACGGCGTCTGGCACGACACGCACGCCCACCCGGTGAGCGCGCCGGTGCTCGACGTACTCGCGGAGCTGCGCTCCCGGGTCTCCCCGCCCGGCGTCCTGCTGGAGCGGGACGACAACTTCCCGCCGACCGCCGAACTCGCCGCCGAACTCGACACGATCCGTGCGACGCTCGCGGGCCCCGGACCCGAGCGGACGTCGACCACGCTCTCCCGCAAGGCCGTTGAGGCAACCGAAGCACCCGAGGCGCCGGGGGCCGGGTCGCCGGACGACCCCGCCCGCCAGCGGCTCGCTCTCGCGCAGACCGCGCTGCTGTCGGCCCTGGTCGCCGGGACCCCGGCCCCGGAGGGCTTCGACTCCCGGCGGCTCGGAGTGCAGATCCGGGCGCTGGCGGCGAAGCGGGCGGAGGTCGTCGCCAAGGTGGCGCCCGACATCCCGCGCATCCTCGGCGCCGGCTACCGCGCCGCGTTCCTCGATTACGCCAAGTCCCGCCCCATGCGCGCCGGTTACCGGCGCGACGCGCTCGACTTCGCCGAGCACCTGCTCATCGCCGACCGGCCGGAGGACGCGGCGGCCCGGCGTGAGCTGACCCAGTGGTGGCGGGACCGCTCCGGCGCGCGCCCACCGCGCCGGGCGACCCGTATGGCCCGTGCCGCCCGCTCCGTACTCGTGGGGCGGTGACGGCCGTGGACACGCTGCTCACCGCACTCCAGATCGCCATACCCCTGTCCTTCGTCACGCTCCTGGTCGGATTGATCAGCGCCCGCTCGGGGGGCGGTAAGGGCCAGGTCCACGACCTCATGGAGGTGGCGTTCCTCGGCGGCGGACCGGGCCGGGTCGCCGAGACCGCCGTCGTCGCGATGCACGCGGACGGGAGGCTGGGGATCGGCGGCCCCGGCATCGTCGCGCTGTACGGCGACGTCGCGCGCAACCCGGTGGAACGCTCGGTCATCGAGGAGCACCACCGGGCGCCGCACGGCGCCCTGCACGCACTGCGCCTCGCCGTGATGCGCGGCCGTGCCGTCCAGGACATCGGGGACTCCCTGGCGGCGCGCGGGCTGCTGGTACCGGTCGGGAAGACCCGTATATGGGTGGTCTGGGGACTGACCCAGGCGATCGTGTGCCTGCTCGCCGTACCGCTGACCATCGTCCGGCTCGCCGGCGGCGGCCCGCTCAGGCTCATCCCGACCCTGCCGCTGGCGGTCATCGGGATCGTCTCGGGCTTCGTCTGTGCCGCACTGGCCAGGCGGCGGCTCACCGACGCCGGTGTGCGGGCGCGGCTGAAGTACCGCAAGGCGACGTACCAGCACATCATGGCCCCCGATCTCCAGATCGCCCTGGACGGTCACATGGCACTGGACGACCCCCTGCTGCGGGAGCAGTTGACGGCCGCGAGGGGCATGCGGCCCGGCCGTGACTTCCAGCCCGCGCCGCATCTGGCCGCGACCGCGGTGGTGTGGTGCGCGAGCGCGGACTTCGGGGACGGCGGTTCGGGCGGCTCCGGCTGCGGAGGGTCCGGCGGTTCGGGCTGCGGAGGAGGAGGAGGCGGAGGCTGACCGGCCTCGCACCCGGTCCGCACCGTCCGCGCGCGGAGCACGCCGTACCCGATCACGCACCCCGTACGGGCCTATTGAGTGACTGTATGACGCATCGGAGTCACGGGCCCCGACACCACTCACAGATCCTTTACATGTCCGGGGCTCCGGAGATGATCGCCTTCCCCAACGCGGCACGCCTGAAGGGAAAGCGATGAGAGCAGTTGCGAAGTACGGGGCCCTGGCCACCCTCGGATCCTTGGTCCTGTCCACCCTCACCGCCGCCCCGGCGGGCGGCGCGGACTTCGCCGGCACCTCCTCCGAGGCGCGCGGCACCGTCGTCGCCGCCGAGCGCGCCGCCGCCGCGGGGATCACCTTCCGGGCCTGCCCCAAGGCCGAGATGCTGCCCGCGCCCCTCACCTGCGGGACGGTCGAGGTGCCGCTCGACTACGCCCGGCCGGACGGCGAGCGGATCAAACTCACCGTCAGCCGGGTGAAGGCGTCGGGCAGAACGGGCGCCGCCGGCGGCGACGGCAAGGCCGTGGAGACCGTCCGGCGCCAGGGCGCGCTGGTCTACAACCCCGGCGGCCCCGGCGGCTCCGGCATGGCCTTCCCGCTGGCTGCCTCGATGCCCGAGTGGAAGCGGATCGCGGCGGCGTACGACATGGTCGGCTACGCCCCGCGCGGGGTCGGCCGCTCCGCGCCGCTCTCCTGCCAGAACGCCGCGGACTTCGCCAAGGCCCCCACGCTCGCGCCGACATACCCCACGGAGTCGTACAAGAGCGAGCGGATCTCCCGCGCCAAGGCGTACGCGCAGGGCTGCGCGCGCAACGCGGGTGCGTCCCTGCGCCACTACAACTCGCTGAACAACGCCCGCGACCTCGACGTCCTGCGGGCCGCCCTCGGTGAGAAGAAGCTGTCGTTCATGGGCGCCTCCTACGGAACGTACTTCGGCGCGCTGTACGCGTCGCTCTTCCCGTCCCACGTACGCCGGATGGTCTTCGACTCGGCCGTCAACCCGGACCCGGACCAGATCTGGTACCGCAACAACCTCGACCAGTCCTTCGCCTTCGAGCGGCGCTGGGCGGACTTCCGTACCTGGGTCGCCAAGCACGACGCGACGTACCAGCTCGGCACCACGGCCGAGGAGGTCCAGCGCAACTACGAGCGGGTACGGGCGGAGGTCGCGCACCGGCCGGCGGGCGGCAAGGTCGGTCCCGGCCAGCTCCACGCCGCGATGCTCGGGGTCGCCTACTACGACGACTACTGGGCGCTTCGCGCCACGGCGCTCTCCGAATTCCTCAAGGGCCGTACGAAGCCCCTGATCGACCAGGCCACGCCCCGGCCGGCGGCGGCCGTGGAGAACGAGAACAGCAACGCCGTCTACACGGCCGTGGAGTGCAACGACGCGGCGTGGCCGACGGACTGGAAGGTGTGGGACCGCGACAACACCGCGCTCGCGAAGGTCGCGCCGTTCGAGACCTGGGACAACGCGTGGATGAATCTGCCGTGCGCCTTCTGGCCGGCACCGCGCCAGCGGCCGGCCGATGTCCGCACCCGCGCCGGTGAGCTGCCGCCGACGCTGATCCTGGCCGCCGAGCGGGACGCGGCGACGCCGTACCGGGGGGCGCTGGAGCTCCAGCGGCGCCTGGCCGGATCGGTTCTGGTGACCGAGCGCGGAGCGGGCACGCACGGCATCGCGGGCGGCACCAACGAGTGCGTCAACGACCACGTCGAGGCGTACCTGCTGACCGGGAAGACACCGGTGCGGCGCGCAGAGTGCGCGCCGCACGCGGAGCCGAACCCGGTGTCGCTGGACGAGAGGTCCGGCCGCGGGCTGCCGCCGGTCGTCTGATCTTCCGGGTGGGACGGCCGGGCTGCCCGGGGGCGGTCCGGCCGTCATGCAGTTGTGCGATCGCCGGGGGCGGATCGCGGGCCGCGCCTGTGGATCAGGCGAGTTCGGCGACCAGGTCCGCGACCGACTTGCGGCGGCCGGTGTAGAACGGGACCTCTTCCCGTACGTACAACCGTGCCTTCGAACCACGCAGATGACGCATCAGGTCGACGATCCTGTCCAGTTCGTCGGCCTCGAACGCGAGAATCCACTCGTAGTCACCGAGCGAGAAGGATGACACGGTGTTGGCGCGGACGTCCGGATAACCACGGGCCATCTTTCCGTGGTCGGCGAGCATCGTACGCCGCTCCTCGTCGGGCAGCAGGTACCAGTCGTAACTGCGCACGAAGGGGTAGACGCTCACGTAGTCGCGCGGCGTCTCGTCGGCCAGGAAGGCCGGCACATGGGACTTGTTGAACTCGGCGGGGCGGTGCAGCGCCATGTTCGACCACACGGGGTCGAGCGACCGGCCGAGCCTGGTGCGGCGGAAGAGGTTGTACGCCCCCTGGAGCTCGTCCGCGGTCCCGGCGTGCCACCAGATCATCAGGTCGGCGTCGGCGCGCAGCCCGGACACGTCGTACGTCCCGCGCACGGTGATGTCCTTGGCGGCGAGCTGGTCGAACAGTTCCTGGACCTCGTCGGCGTACCCGGCCCGGTCCTCCGGCAGCAGATCGCGCAGCTTGAAGACGGACCACAGCGTGTAGCGGATGACGTCGTTGAGATCCTTGGCCTTCTTGCCCGCGTTGGGGATCTTGTCTGGTGCGGAAGTCATACGGCTATTGTCCCGCGTCCCGATCGGTGCCCCGCGCCAGGGTCGGCGTGGCCATGATCTCGTCGGCGGCGCGCCGGGCGCTCGCGATACAGGCGGGGATGCCGACGCCGTCGTAGGGCGCGCCGCACAGGCGCAGCGCGGGAAGTTTCGCGACGGCCTCGCGGATACGGGCGACGCGGGCGGGGTGGCCGACGGGGTACTGGGGCAGGCCGCCGATCCACCGGGTCACCTCGGTGGCGACGGGGCGGGCCGCGAGTCCGGTGGCCGCGCCGAGGTCGCGCAGGGAGACCTCGACGAGTTCGGCGTCCTCGTGCTGGAGCCGGTCCTCCTCGCCGTACCGTCCGATGGAGGTGCGCAGGACGAACAGGTCCGGCGCCGACTCGTCGACCCAGCGCCACTTGCGGGTGGAGAAGGTGGCGGCCTTGATGGCGCGGCCGTCGACGGGCGGTACGAGGAAGCCGCTGCCGTCGGGCAGGCCGGTGAGGGCGGCGCGGCGGAAGGCCATCGTCACGAGGGCCATGGAGGCGTACTCGATCCCGGCGAGTTCGGCGGACGCGGCGGGCGACTCCTGGGCGAGGAGCGCGGAGGCGGACCAGGCGGGGTTCGCCATGACGACCCCGTCGGCGGCGACGATCTCCTGATCGGTCCTGACCGCCCAGCCGCCGGCGGTGCGGGTGAGGGCGAGGACGGGAGTCTCCGTACGGATGTCGCCTCCGCGTGCCCGTACGGAGTCGGCGACGGCGCCCGGGAGCCGGCCCACGCCGCCGTCGACGCCGGTGAACACGGCGTCGTCACGCGGCTGTTCGGCGGCCTTGGACCGGATGGCGCGGACGGCGTCGAGCATCGAGTCGTGCGTGCGAAGTGCCTCGAAGAGCTGGGGGACGGCGGCGCGCATCGAGATGCGGTAGGCGTCGCCCGCGTAGACGCCGCCGAGCAGGGGCTCCACCAGCCGGTCCACGACCTCGCGGCCCAGGCGCCGCGCGACGTACTCACCGATGGACACGTCGTCGCCGACGGCCACCGGGCCGAGGTCCCGCTCGCGGCCGATCCTGGCGACGCCTTCCGCGGAGAGCAGACCGGCGAGGGCCGAGGCGTCGGCGGGAACGCCCATCACATGGCCCTTGGGCATGGCGTACAGCTCGCCGCGCGACCAGACGGAGGCGGAGGCCGTGGCGGGCGGCTGGAGGCGCTCGGCGAGCCCCACGGAGCGGGCGAGGTCGACGGCCTCGGGGCGGCGCGCGAGCATCGACTCGGCGCCGAGGTCGACGGGGGCGCCCGCGATCTCGCCGGCCATGAGTTTGCCGCCGAGCCGGTCGGTCGCCTCCAGGAGCGTCACGCGGGCCCCGGCGGAGAGCAGCCGGTCTGCCGCGGCGAGACCGGCGATGCCGCCCCCGACGACGACGACATGGGGCGCGGGACCGGCGGGAGGTGTGGGATTCGGACTGCTCACCATGGCCTCCACTCTCTCAGACCACCCGCGTCACCGGTCCGGCGAGCCTCCGCCCGTACCGAGTCCCGACCGTGACCGCTTCGCGACCGGAAAAGCGCAACCCGCTCCCCCGCCGGTCCGTCGAACCGGCGACATTCACGCACGGCAGCCTTGGGGGGACCGACATGCGTGCACTTCCCGCATTCGCGGCAGCACTTCTCACCGCTTCACTCGCCCTGGCGGGATGCAGCGCGTCGAGTTCGGACAGCGGAGACATGAAGGCCGAGAGCGCGGCCGAACCGGCGACGGGCCGGCAGGGGGCGGGCGCGGCGGCGGACACGGACGCGGACGCGGAGGCCGGCAAGCGGCAGGACGACAAGAGCGAGGGCATCGACGAGAAGTTCGCGAAGACCCATGTGATCCGCACCGCCACCCTCTCGGTGGAGGTCAAGAGCGTGACGAAGGCACTCGCGAAGGCTCGTACGGTCGCGCTGGACGCGGGGGGCGTGGTCGAGGACGAGACCACCGAGCGCGTCGACGACACGCACGTGGCCTCGAACGTCGTCCTGCGGGTCCCGGAGGCCGAGTACGACTCCGTCCTCACCGAACTGGCGGGCACCGGCAAGCTGTTGGCGCGTTCGGCGAACGCGAAGGACGTCACCGAGCAGGTCGTCGACGTGAACAGCCGGATAGCGACGCAGCGCGCGAGCGTCAACCGGGTACGGAAGTTGATGGACCAGGCCGAGGACATCACGGACGTGGTGGCCCTGGAGTCGCAACTGAACACGCGCCAGTCCGAGTTGGAGGCCCTGCTCGCCAAGCAGGCGTCGCTCGCCGACCGGACGACGATGGCGACCATCACGCTCGACCTGAGCGAGCGCGCGAAGGACGAGAAGGACTCCGGGGACGAGGACCCGGGCTTCCTGGACGCGCTCGGCGGCGGCTGGGACGCGCTGGTGACGGTGGTGCGGTGGATCGTCGTGGTGGTGGCCGCGATCCTGCCGTTCGTCGCGGCGCTGGGGGTGCTGTTCGGGCTGTGGCTGCTGTTCGGCGTCCGGGCGCGGTCCCGGCGTACGCGGACCCCGGACCCGGCGCCCGGCGAGGGCGGACGGGACTGATCCGGCGCGTCCGCGTAGCGTCTGTGTGCCGGGTGCGCGGTGCCCGGCACACACGCGAAGGGACGCGCAATGGCAGCGGAGCGCTTGGTGGTCATCGGCGGCGACGCGGCGGGAATGTCCGCCGCGTCGCAGGCCCGCCGGTTCAAGGGGCCCGAGGAGCTGGAGATCGTCGCCTTCGAGCGCGGCGACTTCGCCTCGTACTCGGCGTGCGGGATCCCGTACTGGGTCGGCGGCGACGTCGAGCGGCGGGACGACCTCGTCGCCCGTACGCCGCAGGAGCACCGGGAGCGCGCGATCGATCTGCGGATGCGGACCGAGGTGCTGGAGATCGACACCGGGGGCCGGCGGGTCCGCGCCCGGGACCTGGACAGCGGGTCCGAAACGTGGACGGGCTTCGACAAGCTGGTGATCGCCACCGGCGCGCGGCCGATCCGGCCCCCGCTGCCGGGCATCGACGCCCCCGGTGTGCACGGCGTGCAGACACTCGGCGACGGCCAGGCGCTGATCGAGACCCTGACCCGTACGAGCGGCGGCGGGCGCGCGGTGGTCGTGGGCGCGGGTTACATCGGCGTCGAGATGGCGGAGGCGCTGCTCAAGCGCGGGTACGAGGTCACGGTCCTGCACCGCGACGAACAGCCCATGGCCACGCTGGACCCGGACATGGGCCGGCTGGTGCACGAGGCGATGGACGGGCTCGGCATCACCACGGTCGGGGGCGCCGCCGTCACGAAGATCCTCACCGGCGACGACGGCCGGGTCAGGGCGGTCGCCACGGACGGCGCCGAGTACCCGGCGGACGTCGTGGTGCTCGGTATCGGCGTCCGGCCGGAGACAGCGCTCGCCGAGGCCGCCGGGCTGCCGCTGGGCCCGCACGGCGGCCTGCTCACCGATCTGTCGATGCGGGTACGCGGCCACGAGGACATCTGGGCCGGCGGCGACTGCGTGGAGGTGCTGGACCTGATCACCGGCACCACCCGCCACATCGCGCTGGGCACGCACGCCAACAAGCACGGCCAGGTCATCGGCGCCAACGTGGGCGGCGGCTACGGCACGTTCCCGGGCGTCGTCGGCACGGCCGTCAGCAAGGTCTGCGACCGGGAGATCGCCCGTACGGGACTGCGGGAGAAGGACGCCCGCGCGGCGGGACTCCAGTACGTCTCGGCGACCATCGAGTCCACGGGCACCGCCGGGTATCTGCCGGGGGCGCGGCTGATGACGGTGAAGATGCTCGCCGAGCGCCGGACGGGCCGGCTGCTCGGCGTGCAGATCGTGGGCGGCGAGGGCGCCGCGAAGCGGGTGGACATCGCGGCGGTCGCGCTGACGGCGCGGATGACGGTGGAGCAGATGACGGCGCTGGACCTGGGCTACGCGCCGCCGTTCTCCCCCGTCTGGGACCCGGTCCTGGTGGCGGCCCGCAAGGCTACGGCGGCGGTCCGTGAGGCGGGCTGGTAGCCCCCGCTACCGGGCGGTGCGCGTGTGGACGTACTCCACCAGGCGCGTCAGCGAGTCCGGGTCCATGTTCGGCAGCACGCCGTGGCCCAGGTTGAAGATGTGCCCCTCCAGCCCCTTGGCGGCGTCGAGGACCTCGTCGGCCTTCGTCTCCACCGCCCCGGTGGGGGCGAAGAGGACGGCCGGGTCGAGATTGCCCTGGAGCGCCTTGCCGGGGCCGACGCGGCGGGCCGCCTCGTCCAGCGGTACGCGCCAGTCGACGCCGACGACGTCCGCGCCCGCCTCGCCCATGAGCCCGAGCAGCTCGCCCGTACCGACCCCGAAGTGGATGCGCGGCACCCCGTACCCGGCGATCATGTCGAAGACCTTGGCCGACGCGGGCATGGCGGAGCGGCGGTAGTCGGCGGGGGCCAGGGCTCCCACCCAGGAGTCGAAGAGCTGTACGGCGCTGGCGCCCGCCTCGATCTGCACCTTGAGGAAGGCGCCGGTGATGTCGGCGAGCCGGTCGAGCAGTTCGGCCCACAGCTGCGGGTCGCCGTACATCATGGCCTTGGTGTTCTCGTGGTTGCGGGACGGCCCGCCCTCCACGAGATAGCTCGCGAGCGTGAACGGGGCGCCCGCGAAGCCGATCAGCGGGGTGGACCCCAGCTCGGCGGTGAGCATGCCCATCGCCTCGGTGACGTAGTGGACGTCGTCCGGCGTCAGGTCGCGCAGCTGCGCCAGGTCGGCGCGTGTGCGGATCGGGTGGGCGACGACGGGGCCGACGCCCGGCTTGATGTCGAGGTCGACGCCGATGGCCTTGAGCGGGACGACGATGTCGCTGAAGTAGATCGCGGCGTCGACCTCGTGCCTGCGTACCGGCTGGAGCGTGATCTCGGTGACCATGTCCGGCCGCATGCACGAGTCGAGCATCGCCGTGCCTTCGCGCAGCTTGCGGTACTCGGGCAGCGACCGGCCCGCCTGCCGCATGAACCACACGGGCGTGTGCGGTACGGGCTCGCGCCTGCACGCCTTCATGAAGGCGGAGTCGTGGGTGGCGAGTGTCGCCGCTGTCGCTGCGGTCTTCGTCGGATGGCCCGAGGGGCGGTCGTTGGCGCTCACGCCCAGAATCTTCGCATGTACACAGAAGCGGCCGGGCCGGGCAGGGTGTCCTTCACCGCACTGGGCGTGCGTTCCGCCTACTCTTCCCCGCATGGCTGCGGCTCAGGGACAATTTTCTGATCATTCCAACGGCGTCGAAGGTGCGGGGGGCAGGGGGGAGGACTCCGTCCCGTCGGCGTTCCGGCTGGCCGTCGAATCACTGCGGACGGCGCGGCTGCGCCCCGAGATGGAGATCGACCCGACCAAGCCGCCTCAAAGGCTCGCACCGCACGCGTACGCGCTGGAGGCGGCGGTGGTCCAGGGGGACGACGACCTGGCCGACGGCAGACTCGTCCTCCTCCACGATCCCGACGGACACGACGCCTGGCAGGGCACGTTCCGGCTGGTGACGCTGGTGCGGGCGGAGCTGGAGCCCGAGATGGCGGCCGACCCGCTGCTGCCGGAGGTCTGCTGGTCGTGGCTGACCGGGGCGCTGGAGGCGCGCGGTCTGTCGTACGGGGAGCCGAGCGGCACGGTCACGCGCGCGGGGTCGCACTACTTCGGCGGGCTCTCGGAGCGCCGGCCGGTGACGCAGATCGAGATCCGCGCGTCCTGGACGCCGCGCGAGGGCATGGGCGGAGTCCCGGACGCGGCAACGCACTTGGCCGCCTGGTGCGATCTGCTGTGCCAGCTCGCGGGCCTGCCGCCGGCGGCCCCGACGGGACCGACCGAGCCCGGCGCGGGCGTGGTCACACTCCCCCAGCGCCGGGGTCCGCAGGCGCGGTAGAGCGAGGGCGGCCGGGCGGACCCACGAGGTCCGCCCGGTGGCCGGATTTCGCTCGGCCAATGAGGGGACCACTCGTAGGATGATCGATCACGCTTCCGAATTGCCCGAATTGTTACTCACTAATTCGTGATCATTCTCTAAAGGCGGGGACGGTTGCTGCCGAAGAGGTCAATGACCCTTCAAGCACGGTTCCCCCCGGCTTCATCCCCGAGCCGGCCCGTCCCGCACCTTCCCAGGAGGCCTGGTGTCCGTTCTCCTCGAGCAGCCCGCAAGCCTGGTCGCCTACCGCCCGAACAAGCCGACGGCCATGGTCGTCGTGGCCGACCCCCGCGTACGCTCCACCGTCACCCGCCACCTGTGGGCGCTCGGAGTACGTGACGTCATCGAGGCTTCGTCCATCGCGGAGGCGCGTCCCCGCGTCGGCAATCCACGCGACATCTGCGTGGCCGACGTCCACCTGCCCGACGGTTCCGGGCTCACCCTGCTGTCCGAGACCCGGGCAGCGGGCTGGCCCAACGGCCTCGCCCTCTCCGCCGCCGACGACATCGGCGCGGTGCGCAACGCCCTCGCGGGCGGAGTCAAGGGCTACGTCGTGACCGGAACCCGTACGAATATCGGCCACCCCGGCCGCCCCGGCGCCGCACCCATCGGCGCGGGACCCCGCATGCACCGCCGCCCCCCGGGTACCCCGAGCCACCCGGGCGGCTACCGCGAGCTCTCCGGCCGTGAGGTCGAGGTGCTCAGGCTGGTCGCCGAAGGCCAGTCGAACAAGGCGATCGGCGTCTCCATGGGCCTGTCGGCCCTGACCGTCAAGAGCCACCTCGCCCGCATCGCGCGCAAGCTCGGCACGGGCGACCGGGCGGGAATGGTCGCCGTGGCCCTCCGTACCGGGATCATTCACTGACCGGTTTCACCCTCCCCACCGGCCGCATCGCCCGCCGACGGAACGTTCCGTCGGCGGGCGGCGTCCGTTCACAGATACCCTTGACACGTGACCGACGCCCAAGAGACCGCAGCAGACCCAGCACTGCGAACCACCGGGGGCGCTCCCCCGGACGACGTCGAAACGGCGCCGATCCCTTTGTTGGAGCCTCGCGAAGGCATTCCGCCGGTGGTCGCCACCGACGAGGCGCTCGCCGAGGTGATCGCCTCCTTCGCCGCGGGCACCGGCCCGGTGGCCGTCGACGCCGAGCGCGCGTCCGGCTACCGCTACGGGCAGAGCGCCTATCTGGTCCAGCTGCGCCGCGAAGGCGCGGGCACGGCGCTCATCGATCCCGTCGGCTGCCCCGACCTCTCCGCCCTCGGCGACGTCCTCGCCGACACCGAGTGGATCCTGCACGCCGCCACCCAGGACCTCCCGTGCCTGAGGGAAATAGGCATGCGCCCCACGCGGCTGTTCGACACCGAGCTGGCAGGGCGGCTCGCGGGCTTCCCGCGCGTCGGCCTCGGCGCGATGGTCGAGAACGTACTCGGGTTCGCCCTGGAGAAGGGCCACTCCGCCGTCGACTGGTCGACCAGGCCGCTGCCGGAGCCCTGGCTGCGCTACGCCGCGCTGGACGTCGAGCTGCTGGTCGATCTGCGCAACGCGCTGGAGAAGGAGCTGGACCGGCAGAACAAGCTGGACTGGGCCTGGCAGGAGTTCGACGCGATCGCGTCCGCCCCGCCGCCGCCTCCGCGCAAGGACCCGTGGCGCCGTACGTCCGGCATGCACAAGGTCCGGCGGCGGCGGCAGATGGCGGTCGTACGGGAGCTGTGGAACAGCCGTGACCAGGCCGCCCAGCGGCGCGACGTCTCCCCCGGCAAGGTCCTCAGCGACGGCGCGATCATCGAGGCGGCGCTGGCGCTGCCGCTGAACGTGCAGGCCCTGACGGCGCTGCCCGGGTTCGGGCACCGGATGGGGCGGCGTGCGCTCGAACAGTGGCAGACGGCGATCGACCGGGCGAAGTCGCTGCCCGACACGGAGCTGCCGCAGCCCGGACAGCCGTTGAACGGTCCGCCGCCGCCGCGCTCGTGGGCGGACAAGGACCCGGAGGCCGCGGCCCGGCTCTCGGCCGCCCGCGCCTCGGTGACGGCGCTCGCGGAGCGGCTGAACATGCCGCAGGAGAACCTGATCACGCCGGACACCGTGCGGCGGGTCTGCTGGGAGCCGCCGGCGGAGCGGAGCGTGGAGGCGGTCTCGGAGGCGTTGGCCGCGCACGGCGCGCGGCGGTGGCAGGTGGAACAGGTGGCGCCGCTGCTGGCGCGGGCGTTGGGGGCGACGGCGGCGACGGGGTGAGTTGCCGGGTCGGCCCCGGCCCTGCGGGCCGGGGTCGGCCTCAATCGCCGGCCGGGCTTGGTGTGGTTGCGGTGGTGGCCGGGTGCCGCTCCGGGGTCATGCCCGGACGGCGTGATTTACGGCGCGTGCAAGGCTCGTTGGACTCAGGGGAACCCGCATTCACACGCGCCACAAATCAGCCTGAGTGTCCGGACACGACCCCTGCGCGTCCCCCTTCCGACCCGCGGACCGGTGGGGTGTGAAGAGCGCCACGTGGTGGCGTGAGGGGGGCGGGGTCGCAGGAGGGGTGTGTTCGGACACTTGGGCTGATTTGTGGTGCGTGGACAAGGCGGGTCGTCGGATCCAACGAGCCCTGCACGCGCCATAAATCACGCCGTCCGGACATGCCCCTCCGGAGGCCCCGAACTCCGCCCCCGGCAACGAAACAGCAACCAAGCCCCCCGCACGCCACAGGCCGGGCCGGAGATGAGACTCCCGCCCGGCCCGTGTCACGGCATCGTCAGGGCCCGCTACGCGGGGACGCTCGCCACCCCCGGCTCCAGGAACGGCTTGCCGTTCACCCGCTCCGAGACGCCCTCACGGTCCAAGTACGGCGTGATGCCCCCCAGATGGAACGGCCACCCCGCACCGGTCAGCAGGCACAGGTCGATGTCCTGGGCCTCGGCCACGACGCCCTCGTCCAGCATCAGACCGATCTCCTGCGCCACCGCGTCGAGCACCCGCGCCCGCGTCTGCTCCTCCGTCAGCACCGTGTCGCCCTGCTTGAGCAGCGCCACGACCTCCGGGTCCAGCTCCGGCTTTCCGGAGTCGTGGACGTAGAAGCCCCGCTTGCCCGCCTTCACCACGGCCGCCAGGTTCTGCGAGACCGTGAAGCGGTCCGGGAAGGACCGGTTGAGGGTCTCGGAGACATGCAGACCGATCGCGGGCCCGACCAGTTCGAGCAGGACCAGCGGCGACATCGGCAGACCCAGCGGCTCGACGGCCCGCTCGGCGACGGCGACCGGGGTGCCCTCGTCGATGACGCTCTGGATCTCGCCCATGAAGCGGGTGAGGATGCGATTGACGACGAACGCCGGGGCGTCCTTCACCAGCACCGCGCTCTTCTTGAGTTTCTTCGCGACACCGAACGCCGTCGCCAGCGACGCGTCGTCGGTCCGCTCGCCCCGCACGATCTCAAGCAGCGGCAGGATCGCCACGGGGTTGAAGAAGTGGAAGCCGACGACCCGCTCCGGGTTCTTCAGCTTCGACGCCATCTCCGACACCGACAGCGACGAGGTGTTGGTGGCGAAGATCGCGTGCGCCGGGGCGACCGCCTCGACCTCCGCGAACACCTTCTGCTTGACGCCCATCTCCTCGAAGACGGCCTCGATGACGAAGTCGGCGTCGGAGAAACCGTCGGCCTTGTCCAGGACGCCGGTGACCAGGCCCTTGTAGCGGTTGGCCTTGTCCTGGTTGATCCTGCCCTTGCCGAGCAGCTTGTCGATCTCGGCGTGGACATAGCCCACACCCTTGTCGATCCGCTCCTGGTCGATGTCCGTCAGCACCACCGGCACTTCCAGCCGGCGCAGGAACAGCAGCGCCAGCTGGGAGGCCATCAGACCGGCCCCGACGACGCCGACCTTGGTGACGGGCCGCGCCAGCGACTTGTCGGGCGCGCCCGCCGGGCGCTTGGCACGCCGCTGCACGAGGTTGAACGCGTAGATCCCGGACCGCAGTTCACCACCCATGATCAGGTCGGCGAGCGCGGTGTCCTCGGCGTCGTAACCCGCCTGGAGGTCACCGTCCTTGGCGGCGGCGATGATGTCCAGCGCCCGGTAGGCGGCCGGGGCCGCACCGTGCACCTTGGAGTCGGCGACGAACCTGCCGCGCTCGACGGCCTGGTCCCAGGCCGCGCCCCGGTCGATCTCGGGACGCTCCACGACCAGCTCGCCACCGAGGACCGAGGCGGTCCACAGCAGCGACTGCTCCAGGAAGTCCGCGCCCTCGAACAGGGCGTCGGCGATGCCCAGTTCATAGACCTGCGCGCCCTTGAGCTGCTTGTTCTGGTTGAGCGAGTTCTCGATGATCACCGTGACCGCGCGGTCGGCGCCGATCAGGTTCGGCAGCAGCGTGCAGCCGCCCCAGCCCGGTACGAGACCGAGGAAGACCTCGGGCAGCGAGAACGCGGGCAGCGCGGCGGAGACGGTGCGGTACGAGCAGTGCAGCCCGATCTCGACGCCACCGCCCATCGCGGCGCCGTTGTAGTACGCGAACGTCGGCACCGCGAGCGCCGCCAGCCGCTTGAAGACGTCGTGGCCGCCCTTGCCGACGGCCAGCGCGTCCTCGTGCCGCTTCAGCAGCTCGACGCCCTTGAGGTCGGCGCCGACGGCGAAGACGAACGGCTTGCCGGTGACACCGACACCGACGATCCCGCCCTCGGCGGCCTCGGCCTCGACCTGGGTGATCGCCGCGTCGATGTTGGCCAGCGACTGCGGCCCGAACGTCGTCGGCTTCGTGTGGTCCAGGCCGTTGTCGAGCGTGATGAGCGCGAACGTGCCCACGCCGCCGGGGAGTTCGATGTGGCGCACATGCGCCTGGGTGACGACCTCGTCCGGGAACAGCTCGGCCGCGCCCTTCAGGAGTTCAGCGGTGCTCACTTGTTGCCTCCGTCGAAGTGCGGGTTCTCCCAGACGACCGTCGCGCCCATGCCGAAGCCGACGCACATGGTGGTAATGCCGTAGCGGACCTGCGGCTGCTCCTCGAACTGCCGGGCCAGCTGCGTCATCAGCCGTACGCCGGAGGACGCGAGCGGGTGGCCGTACGCGATGGCGCCGCCGTACTGGTTGACGCGCGGGTCGTCGTCGGCGATGCCGTAGTGGTCGAGGAAGGCCAACACCTGTACGGCGAAAGCCTCGTTGATCTCGAACAGGCCGATGTCCTCGATCGACAGACCGGCCTTGGCGAGGGCCTTCTCGGTCGACGGGATCGGACCGAAGCCCATGACCTCGGGCTCGACACCCACGTACGCGTAGCTCACGAGCCGCATCCTGACCGGCAGCCCGGCCTCGCGCGCGAACTCCTCGGAGGCGATCAGCGAGGCGGTGGCACCGTCGTTCAGGCCCGCCGCGTTGCCGGCCGTGACCCGGCCGTGCGGGCGGAACGGGGTCTTGAGACCGGCCAGCGACTCCAGCGTCGTCCCGGGGCGCATCGGCTCGTCCTCGGTGGCCAGGCCCCAGCCCGTCTCACCGCCCTCGGGGCTGGTGCGGCGCACCGAGATCGGCACCAGGTCCTGCTGGATCCTGCCGTTCGCGTACGCCTTGGCGGCCTTCTCCTGCGAGCGCACCGCGTACTCGTCGGCGCGCTGCTTGGTGATGTGCGGGAAGCGGTCGTGCAGGTTCTCCGCCGTCATGCCCATGAACAGGGCCGACTCGTCGACGAGCTTCTCCGAGACGAAGCGCGGGTTCGGGTCGACGCCCTCGCCCATCGGGTGGCGGCCCATGTGCTCGACACCGCCGGCGACGACCACGTCGTACGCGCCGAAGGCGATGGAGCCGGCGGTGGTCGTCACGGCGGTCATCGCACCCGCGCACATGCGGTCGATCGAGTAGCCGGGGACGGACTGCGGCAGCCCGGCGAGGATGCCGGCGGTACGGCCGATGGTCAGGCCCTGGTCACCGATCTGCGTGGTCGCGGCGATGGCGACCTCGTCGATCTTCGCGGGGTCGAGGTCCGGGTTGCGGCGCAGCAGCTCCCGGATCGCCTTCACGACCAGGTCGTCGGCGCGGGTCTCGTGGTAGATGCCCTTCGGGCCCGCCTTGCCGAACGGGGTGCGGACGCCGTCGACGAAGACGACATCCCTGATGGTACGAGGCACGATGGCTCTCCTCCAGGGTGCGGGGGTGACTCTGCTGCGGGCGCGCTTTCCGATCCTATGCTACTTACCGGTA
>NZ_JAAPBF010000102.1 GCF_022695985.1 Streptomyces sp. NP-1717
CGGACGGGCTGGAAATGCCGGCCGGGTCGGGGCCGCCCTCCTCGTAGATCTCGAACCAGATCGACTTGCCCTCTCCCCGCGGGTCCACCCCCCACGCGTCCGCGAGCATCTCCATCAGCAGCAGACCGCGGCCGCTCGACGCCAGTTCGCCCGGGCGGCGTCTGTGGGGCAGTTCGTCGCTCGCGTCCGCGACCTCCACACGGAGGCGGCGTTTGCCCCGGTCCCCCGCCGCCTCCGCGATCAGGACCGCGTCGCCGTCCGTGTGGACCAGTACGTTCGTGGCCATCTCCGAGAGCATCAGCACCGCCGAGTCGACCTGCTCCTCGTCCGCCCAGTCGTGCAGCAGGTCCCGCAGCTGGCGTCGCGCGTCCGCGACCTGTTCCGGTTCGGCCTGGGCGATGGTCAGCACCGTACGGCGCGGCGGGCGCCGGGCCGGTGAGCTGCGGCGGGAGAGCAGCAGCAGCGCGATGTCGTCCTCACGGCGGTCGGCGAGCGGGCCCGTCGTGTAGTGCGAGCCGGGGCCGTGGACGGCCTCGACCAGCGCGTCGGCGAGCTTCTCCAGCGATGTGCCCGTGGTGTTCTCCAGCACGGGCCGCAGCCGTGTCCAGCCGCTCAGCATGTCGTGCCCGCCGGTCTCGATCAGCCCGTCCGTGCAGAGCATCAGGGTGTCGCCGGGCTCCAGGACCACCCGGGTCGTCGGATAGTCCGAGTCCGCCTCGATGCCCAGCGGCAGCCCGCCCGCCGTCTGCCGGATGAGGGCCGTGCCGTCCGCCGAGCGGATCACCGGGTCCGGGTGCCCGGCCCGTGCGATGTCGAGCGTGCCGGAGTCCGGGGCGACCTCCATGTACAGGCACGTCGCGAAGCGCGGCACCGTGTAGTCGGAATCCTCCCCCTCGTCGCTCTCGTCGGGGTGCGTGGGACCCTGCGCGGTCGAGAACTCGTACATGCCGTGCAGGAAGCGCGAGGCGCGGGACAGTACGGCGTCGGGCCGGTGCCCCTCGGCCGCGTACGCCCGCAGCGCGATCCGCAGCTGCCCCATCAGCCCCGCCGCCCGCACGTCGTGCCCCTGGACGTCCCCGATGACCAGCGCCACCTTGTTGCCGCCGGGCAGCGGGATGATGTCGTACCAGTCGCCGCCCACCTGGAGCCCGCCGCCGGTCGGCACGTAGCGCGCGGCGACGCTCATGTTGGGGATGTCCGGCCCCAGCGTCGGCATCATCGAGCGCTGGAGCCCCAGCGACAGCTCCCGCTCGGTCTCGGTGACCTCCGCGCGCGCCAGCGCCTGCGCGAGCATTCTGGCGACCGTCGTCAGCACGGACCGCTCGTCGGGCGTGAACGTCACCGGGTGTTTGAAGCCCGCCATCCAGGCGCCCATGGTGCGCCCGGCGACGACGAGGGGCACGAACGCCCACGACCGGCGTCCGAAGCCCTTGACGAGCGGCCAGGTGGCGGGGTAGCGCTCCTGGTACTCCTTGGGCGTCGCCAGATAGATCGCCCGGCCGGTCCGTACGACCTCGGCCGCCGGGTAGTCCGTGCTCACGGACATCTCGGTGAAGGGCCCCTCCGCGCCGTCGTCGTGCCCGTGGTGCCCGATGATCGTCAGCCGCTCGCCCTCGACGCCGAAGACGGCGAGCCCGTCGGGGGAGAATCCCGGCATCGACAGCGACGCCGCGACCCGCAGCACCTCGGCGGTGGAGCGCGCCTCGGCGAGCGCCCGGCCGGCGTCGAGGAGGAACGCCTCGCGGGAGCGCCGCCAGTCGCCGGCGACGGGGCTGCGGCCGGTCAGGGCGCCCGCGTGCGGATGGACGATCTCCTGGACCGTGCCGACCAGCTCGTAGTCCTCGCCGTATTCCCGCTCCGTGGCCAGCGGCTTCGAGCGGGACCTGATGGTACGGATGACCTGGCCGTCCTCGCCCACGACCCGGACATGGGCCTCGGCGAGCGTCCCCTCGGCGACGGCGAGGCGGATGATGCCGTAGGTCTCGTTCCAGTCCACCGGATGCAGACGCGAGCGCATGGCCGCCTCGCTGAGGACCGTGGGCTCGGCGGGCAGCCCGAACAGCCGAGCCGCCTCCGCGTCGAGGGTGACGAGCCCGGCCGCGTTGTCCCAGCGCCACAGACCGGTCGCGATCGCGGCCAGTACATCCTCGGTGCGCATTGCACCACTTTAGACAGGTACGGGCGGTGAGTGCGGTGTCAAGGAGGCGTGCGGGTGGCCGGGAGTGCGGGCGGGGGCCGCGTAAATACCGGGAAGGGCGTACCGGCCCTGCCGGTAACCTGGTGCGGGCCAAGCACGGCCAGGCACACCCACGAAACGCTAAGACTGGATGATCGACGATGCATCGGTACAGGTCCCACACCTGCGGCGAGCTCCGCGCCTCTGACGTCTCCACCGACGTCCGGCTGAGCGGCTGGCTGCACAATCGCCGAGACCTGGGCGGCATCCTCTTCATCGATCTCCGCGACCACTACGGTCTCGTCCAGCTCGTCGCCCGACCGGGCACCCCCGCCAACGAGGAGCTGTCGAAGCTCACGAAGGAGACCGTCGTCCGCATCGACGGCAAGGTCTCCGCCCGTGGCGCGGACAACGTGAACCCGGAGCTGCCGACCGGCGAGATCGAGATCGAGGTCGCCGAGGTCGAGGTGCTCGGCGCCGCCGGACCGCTGCCGTTCACGATCAACACCGACGACGGTGTCAACGAGGAGCGGCGGCTCGAATACCGCTTCCTCGACCTGCGCCGTGAGCGCATGCACCGCAACATCCTGCTGCGCACGGCCGTCATCTCCGCCATCCGGCACAAGATGACCGCGCTGGGCTTCAACGAGATGGCGACCCCGATCCTGGCGGCCACCTCGCCCGAGGGCGCCCGTGACTTCGTGGTCCCCTCCCGGCTGAACCCCGGCAAGTTCTACGCGCTGCCGCAGGCCCCGCAGCAGTTCAAGCAGCTGCTGATGATCTCCGGCTTCGACCGCTACTTCCAGATCGCGCCCTGCTTCCGCGACGAGGACGCCCGCGCCGACCGGTCGCCCGGCGAGTTCTACCAGCTCGACGTGGAGATGTCCTTCGTCGAGCAGGAGGACGTCTTCCGGCCGATCGAGAAGCTGATGACCGAGCTGTTCGAGGAGTTCGGCGGCGGTCGGCACGTCACGTCGCCCTTCCCGCGCATCCCGTTCCGCGAGTCGATGCTCAAGTACGGCAACGACAAGCCGGACCTGCGGGCCAAGCTGGAACTGGTCGACATCTCCGACGTGTTCGAGGGCTCCGGGTTCAAGGCGTTCGCGGGTAAGCACGTGCGCGCGCTGCCGGTGCCGGACACGGCCGGCCAGTCGCGGAAGTTCTTCGACGGCCTCGGCGACTACGCGGTCGAGCAGGGCGCCAAGGGTCTGGCCTGGGTGCGGGTCGGCGAGGACGGCTCGCTGGCCGGTCCGATCGCCAAATTCCTCACCGAGGACGACGTCAAGGTGCTCACCGAGCGTCTGTCGCTCGTCCCTGGCCACGCGGTCTTCTTCGGCGCGGGCGAGTTCGACGAGGTCTCGAAGATCATGAGCGCGGTCCGCGTCGAGGCGGCCAAGCGGGCCGGCCACTTCGAGGAGGGCGTGTTCCGGTTCTGCTGGGTCGTGGACTTCCCGATGTACGAGAAGGACGAGGACACCGGCAAGATCGACTTCTCGCACAACCCGTTCTCCATGCCGCAGGGCGGACTCGACGACCTGGAGACGAAGGACCCGCTGGACATCCTCGCCTGGCAGTACGACATCGTCTGCAACGGCATCGAGCTGTCGTCGGGCGCGATCAGGAACCACCAGCCGGACGTGATGCTCAAGGCGTTCGAGATCGCGGGCTACGACCGCGAGACCGTCGAGCAGGAGTTTGCGGGCATGCTGCGCGCGTTCCGCCTCGGCGCCCCGCCGCACGGCGGCATCGCGCCGGGCGTCGACCGCATCGTGATGCTGCTCGCGGACGAGCCCAACATCCGCGAGACGATCGCGTTCCCGCTGAACGGCAACGCGCAGGATCTGATGATGGGCGCGCCGAGTGAGCTGGACGAGACGCGGCTGCGGGAGCTGAACATTCAGCTCCGCAAGCCGGTCGCGAAGTAGGCGCGGGGCGGGCCGGTCCGCCCGGGTCCGCCCGGGGGCCGGCTCGTCCTCAATCGCCGGACGGGCTGAAACGGTCCGCCCGGCGGGTGGGTGTCCTCAATCGCCGGACGGGCTTGATTTGCCCGCCGGGCGGGTTGGAGCGGTACGACCGGTGGGTGGTGTCCTCAATCGCCGGACGCGCCGGCCGGTTGGTCGTCCAGCGGGCAGTCGTACGTCTTGTCGCCCTGCTTCCAGCTCTTTCCCGCGTCGATGTTCAGACCCACCGATCCGCAGATGACCACCGGGGCGGCGCCGTTCGTGTCCTGGTGCAGCACGACCAGCAGCTTGTTGGTCGGCCGCAGCCCCGAGCCGCCGTCGAACCGGAACCGCCCGGTGGCCCCTTCGAGCCGGAACGAATCGGCGTCGATCCTCGACTGGACGCTGCCGCGGGTCAGATCCTCCTCGTTGGGTGTGAGGGCCTGGCTCGCCGCTTCGGCGAGCACCCTGACCGCGTCATGGGCGAGAGCCACATGGCCGTCGTCGAGCCAGATGTCCTCGCCGAACTCCTCGGCGTACCGCTCGTTGAAGTCCTCGGCCACCGTGTTGCGGTCCTCGTGGTCGGCGGGCAGTACATGGGCCGTGTGGTAGAGGTTCAGCCATGTGTGGTCCCTGACGTCCTGGGAGAGCGCGATGTTGGTGAGCTCGTTGCCGCCCACCACCGTGATGTCCCGGTTCGCGCACTCGCTGCTCTGCTGGAACCTGTCCAGGAACGTCCCGAACTCGCGGGCCCGTGACGTCCAGTAGACGAGCGTCCGCGGATTCGCCTGGATACGCGCGCACACCGCCTCGGCCACTTCGGAGACGTTGAACCGGGTGTCGAGATCCGGCTCGGGGATCGCCGTCGCCCCGTCGGGGTCGCCGGGTGAGTACCCGATCCGTTTGCCCGAGTCCGGCCGTTCGCTGACGAACGCCTCGCCCAGATCCCTGCTGTATATGTCCTTCGGGTCGGTCACTACGACGACGTCCTCGGCGCGGACACAGTTGTCCCCGGTCGTCCGGATCGTGTTCGCGTTCTCGATGAACGTGGCGACGACCTCCGCCTCGCGCCGGTGGTTCGGCGCGGCGCCGTGATAGTACTTCCCGAGTTCCAGGTCCCTCGCCGTCGCCGTGGAGCTCACGACGGGGATACGGGCCGTGTTGAGGTCCTTCACCGCCTCGACGGTCGCGGCGCGGCTCTCGGTGAAACCCGTCACGCCGATCAGCCGCGGGTTCTTCCCGGCATCCGCGATGATCTCCTTCACCCTGGCCCCGGCGTTCTTGTACTGCACGCCCGCGTCGTACGGCTGGATCTTCACCCAGACACCGTTGTTGTCGTTGAGAGCGATCTTGTGCAGGGCCTTCTGGGCCAGGGCCACCCCGCGCAATTCGGGGATCGAGCCGGCGGAGCGCAGCTCGTCCGCGTTCTTCGGTGGTGACGCGTGGAGAAGCGCGACGGTCACGATCCGGCCGGGCAGGTGCTCCTTCTCGGCGCGCTCGTTCTGATCCCTGATCATGTCGAGTGCCTCGGTGGCCGCCAGGGCGCCGTTGATGTCCGCCGTACGGGACTTGCTCGGCGCATCGGGCGTCTCGCCGGTCAGGCACGCGGCGTAGTCGTCCCTGAACGGTCCCGAGTCGACCACCGGCAGGAACGCGAGTTGTCCTGTGAGCCAGAGCGCGACCACCACGGCCGTGGCCTCGAACACCACTTCCGGAAGTGGCCGGACACGGGCGACGGGCGCCCAGATCATCTTCACCGGGACGGATCCGCCGAAGGGTGCCGGTGGCAGCGCCACGTCGATCCGGGTCGGGATCTCGCCCGGCGCCGGGTCGAGCCTGCTCGCCGCCGTCTCCAGGGAGTGGGGGTCGGACGTGGTGCCGGGTTCCGGCGGCAATGCCGCGACCAGCACCATCACCGGGTGCGGCCCGGCCACCTGCTGCTCCGCGTAGATGGTGACGAAGTCGTCGACTGCGCCGCTTGTTCCGTCGGCGGTGCCGTCGAGCAGCAGTACGTGCCGGGGGCGCCGGCGGCGGCGACCGGGGTGCAGGACGCCCTGGCGCGCGTAGCCGTACAGATCGGTCATCAGCGCCGCGACGAGCAGCCTGTCCCATTCGGCCCCGGCCCGCCGTACGTTGGCGAACTCGCGCAGCGCCGCGCCGTAGGTGCGCCGTCCGTCGAAGTCGTCCGGCCACAGGCGCCGGTAGCGCTTGCGCCACCTCAGACGCCAGCCCCACCGGGCCTCCCAGCACTTCCGGTGGATCCGCCCGAGCACCTTCAGTACGGAAGCGAGCGGCAGGGTGAGGAAGAACGCGGTGATGGTCGTGGTGTCGTCGCCCCCTGCCGGGGCCGCCGGCGCCGGGTGTCCCCGGCGCCGGGCGTAGGCGTGGTCGGCGGGCGGGCCGCCCTGGATCTCGGTGAGGCTGTCGACCAGTTCGTACGCGGGCAGCCGTAGTTTGCCGGCCTCCGCGGGGGTGTTCTCACGGAGATCGTCGGTGATTCTCGTGATCAGTTCGGTGGTGGTGCCCTGTTCCCAGGTGACGAAGGCGTGCGGCGTGCAGGGCAGCAGACCGCCCGCGGTCGACGTGCGGCGCAGTCCGCCGCGTAACGCCTCAAGGGCGCGGGCCGCGTCCTCGGGCCGCTCCGGGCGCAGCACGACCGGTGGGTAGTTGAGAGACCGTTTGTGCCGGCGCGAGACAGTATGCACGGCCTTGCGGTAAGCGCGCACAAAAGAACTACTGTGATCCCATCCAGGAAACTCAGACACCCGTTGCCTCCCCGTCGATCGCCGAGCCTTGAGGGTGTCTGTCCAGACACGGAGAGTCAACTGGTCTTCGAGACAAGGGACTTGGCGTGTCGTGGCAGTCCTGGCACCGGCGCGGCAGCGGATTCACCTGTCCGTGGGCAACCCGATGAGCGTCCCGGCGCGTTGACCTGTCGTGGACGACCGAACGGATTGGCGAGGGCGACGAGACGATGGACCCCGGAGACCGCGACCGCGACCCCGATCGCGACGGCGACTTCGAGGCGTTCGTCGCCGCCCGTGGGCCCCGGCTGCTCCGGGTGGCCTGGCTGTTGACGGGCGACGCGCACCTGGCGGAGGACCTGCTCCAGACGACCCTCGCCAAGGTGTGGCCCAAGTGGCACCGGATCTCCGGGGAGCGGCCGGAGGCGTACGTACGCAAGGCGCTGGTCCACACGCACGCCTCGTGGTGGCGCAGACGCTGGCGCGGCGAGGTGCCGCACGGCGAAGTCCCGGACGGGGTGGGCTCGTTCGACGCGTACGAGAGCGTGGATCTGGAGCAGTCGCTGGCGGCGGCGGTGCGGTCGCTGCCGATCGGCCAGCGCGCCGTCGTCGTGCTGCGCTTCTTCGAGGACCTGAGCGTCGAGGACACGGCGGCGACGCTGGGCTGTGCGCCCGGGACGGTCAAGAGCCAGTCGGCCAAGGCCCTGCGCACGTTGCGGGCGGTGCTGCCGGTGCCGGCGGAGGGGGGTGAGCGGGGGTGAGCGGAGTGTCCGACGACGAGCACGAGCGATCGCGGGAGCGGGAGCGTTCGCAGGAGCAGGAGCTGCGGGTTCTGCTGGAGCGTGCCGTGCCCCGGCTGCCCGCCCCCGAGGAGCGGCTGCGGCGCGTACGGGAGCGGGCCGCCCGCAACCGCCGGCGCCGTCGCGTCGCCGGGGCCGCGGCGACGGCGGTGACGGGTCTTGCCGTGGCCGGCACGTTCCTGCCCGGCTTCCTGCGCGGCGGCCCGGACGAGGGCGCTCCACCGGCGAGCCCGGCCCCGACGGTCACGGCCGACGGCGGCACGGGCGGCCGTGCGGTCCGCTTCCCCGACCTGGTCGATCTCACCCTCCGGGTGCCGGCGGGCTGGCAGGCGCTCGTGGTCCCCGGCGACCCGGCGGATCCCCGTGGCTTCGTCGCGAGCCTGCGGGTGCCCGGCACCCCCGCGACCTGCGCGGACGGGCCGCGGGACGGTTGCGATCCGTACCGGGAGCTGCGGCCGGGGGGCGTACTCGTCTCGCTGAACCTGACGAAGTTCGGCGGACTGCGCACGAAGGTGCGGGACCCGGCCGTGCTGTACGCGCTGGACGCGCCCTCGCCTCTCTGCCGCAAGCTGAAGGGCACCGAGGAGTACAGCGCCCTGCTCGCCGGACCCGATCGCGGCGTGGACGTGGGCATCCAAGTCAGTGTCTGTGCCGCCGGGACGGGTGCCGAATCCCCGATCCTCGACGACGTACGCGCCATGATCGCCGGTGCGGAGTATCCCGCCCCCGGGGCGAACCGGGAGCCCAGTGAGGTGCCGCCGGCCCATGCGAACTGAAAGGTCTTACATGTCTTACCGGTCAGGGCCGCGCGGGGTGGCCGCTCTTCTGCTCGCCTCGGGTCTGCTGCTCGGCGGCTGCGCGAGTGGGTTCGGGGAGGAAGGCGGCTCGTCCGTCCCGAAGGCGGTGAACGACAAGGGCGGGGGCGGGGGCGCCGAGGGCGCGGGCGGTGGTCTGGGCCGGGCGGTGCCGGGTCCGGCGGCCGAGGAGCAGACCGGGGCGCGGGTCGTGCGGCCGCGGGAGATTCCGTCGCTCGGCCCGAAGACGCGGTCGCGGATTCCCGAGGAGAGTCGTCAGGCGGTCGTGGTGACCGGGGACGCGCCGGACTCCAACCGCGCCACGCTGGTCCTCTACGAGCGTGACCCGGTGGAGGGGTGGCGGTCGGTCTCGGACCCGTGGCCGGCGCACAACGCGCTGAAGGGCTGGACCGACGACCACCGGCAGGGCGACCTGCGGAGCCCGATCGGCGTCTTCGGCCTGACGGACGCGGGTGGGCGGCTGCCCGATCCGGGGACGAGGCTTCCGTACGACCGGGGGCCGGCCTTCACGCTCGACGGCGTCGGCTTCGAGGGTGAGCCGCTGGCGGGGTCCTTCGACCATGTGGTCGCGATCAACTACAACCGCAAGCCGGGTACGACTCCGCTGGACTGGACGCGGCCGCTGGGCGCGGAGAAGGGCGGCGGCATCTGGATCCACGTGGATCACGGGGGGCCGACGCAGGGGTGTGTCTCGCTGCGGATGGGTCGTATGAGGGAGTTGCTGCGGTGGCTGGACCCGGGGAAGGTGCCGCAGGTTGTGATGGGGGACGTGTCCTCGCTGGGGCGGTAGGGGTGTACCGGGCGTGGGATTGCCCGGGCCCGCCCGGGGGCCGTTTCGTCCTCAATCGCCGGACGGGCTGATATGGCTCCGGCCGGTGGGTGGTTGTCCTCAATCGCCGGACGGGCTTGGGTTGGCCGGGCGGGCATTTCAAGCCCGTCCGGCGATTGAGGACACGGTGCCGGGGTTCGGCCCGGCGAGAAAGGCTTACGCCGGCTTCTCCTCCAGGCGCGGGAACAGCACCGCGCCCTTCGTGATCGTCGTGCCCGCCGGGAGGCGGCCCCAGGTGCCGGCCTCCTGGACCCGCTGGTCCGCCAGCGCGCCCAGTACGGCGTCCGCGCCCAGTGAGTCCCACAGCTTCTGCGACGTCTCCGGCATCACCGGGTTCAGCAGAACGGCCACCCCGCGCAGCGCCTCTGCCGCCGTGTACAGGATCGTCGCGAGTGCGGCCTGGCCGTCCGGGGACGTGTCCTTCGCGACCTTCCAGGGCTCCTGCTCCGTGATGTAGCCGTTGACCTGCTTCACGAAGTCGAAGATCGCCAGGATGCCGCCCTGGAAGTCCAGCTCCTCGCCGATCTTCCGGTCGGCCTCGGTGACCGCCTTCGCCAGCCCGTCGCGTACGGCCTGCTCGGCGATCCCGCCGGACGTGGTCTCCGGCAGCGTGCCGCCGTAGTACTTGCCGACCATCGCCGCGACGCGCGAGGCGAGGTTGCCGTAGTCGTTGGCCAGCTCGGAGGTGTACCGGGCGGAGAAGTCCTCCCAGGAGAACGAGCCGTCCTGGCCGAAGGCGATCGCCCGCAGGAAGTACCAGCGGTAGGCGTCCACGCCGAAGTGCGAGGTCAGGTCCTGGGGCTTGATGCCGGTCAGGTTCGACTTGGACATCTTCTCGCCGCCGACCATCAGCCAGCCGTTCGCGGCGATCTTCCCCGGCAGCGGCAGCCCCTGCGCCAGCAGCATCGCGGGCCAGATGATCGCGTGGAAGCGCAGGATGTCCTTGCCGACGAGGTGGACGTCGGCGGGGAAGGTCTCCTCGAACTTCGCCGGGTTCTCGTTGTAGCCGACGGCGGTCGCGTAGTTCAGGAGCGCGTCGATCCACACGTAGATCACGTGCTTCTCGTCCCACGGCACGGGCACGCCCCAGTCGAACGTCGACCGGGAGATCGACAGGTCCTGGAGGCCCTGCTTGACGAAGTTCACGACCTCGTTGCGCGCGGACTCCGGCTGGATGAAGCCGGGGTTGGCCTCGTAGTGCGCGAGGAGCTTGGGGCCGTACTCGCTGAGCTTGAAGAAGTAGTTCTCCTCCTTGAGGATCTCCACCGGCGTCTTGTGGATCGCGCAGATCTTCAGACCCGCGAACTCACCCTCGCCGTCGAGCAGTTCGCCCGGGAGTTTGTACTCCTCGCAGCCCACGCAGTACGGGCCCTCGTAGCCGCCCTTGTAGATCTCGTCCTTGTCGAACAGGTCCTGCACGAACTCCTGGACGCGGTCGGTGTGCCGCTTCTCCGTCGTGCGGATGAAATCGTCGTTGTCGATGTTCAGGTGGTCCCAGAGAGGCCGCCACGCCTCGTCGACGAGTTTGTCCGCCCACTCCTGCGGGGTGACACCGTTCGCCTCGGCCGTGCGCATGATCTTCTGACCGTGCTCGTCCGTGCCGGTGAGATACCACACCTTCTCGCCGCGCTGGCGGTGCCAGCGGGTGAGGACGTCGCCTGCGACGGTCGTGTAGGCGTGGCCCAGGTGAGGAGCGTCGTTGACGTAGTAAATGGGGGTGGTGACGTAGTACGCCCGCCCACCCTGCTCTTCGGATCCAGTGGCGGCCATGGTCGAAATCCTAACGGGCCGCCGCCGGTCCCTTCACCTCGGTTAAACCTGAGATTGTGGTTAAAGAGTGTGGATTCGACACAACCTATGACCCCGTTTAACGCATCTTAAGAAGGAGAGACGAAGACGGATCGGATCGGGCAGGTCGGGGCGGAGGGATCAACATGCGGGTGCTGGTCGCCGAGGACGAGGAAATCCTGGCCGAGCTGATCGCCACGGGGCTGCGGAGGGCCGGTTTCGCCGTCGACACCGTCTACAGCGGGGACGCCGCACTCGCCTATCTCGGACTGCACGACTACGACGTCGTCGTCCTCGACCGCGACCTCCCCCGTGTCCACGGCGACGACGTCGCCCGCAGGCTCGTCGCGGAGGACTCCCGCACCCGGATCCTGATGCTGACGGCGTCCACCTCCATGGAGGAGCGCGTCAAGGGGCTCGACCTGGGCGCGGACGACTATCTGGGCAAGCCCTTCGAGTTCCCGGAGCTGGTCTCGCGGGTCCGGGCGCTGCGGCGGCGCAGTGCCCGTGCGTTACCGCCGACGCTGGAGCGCCGCGGTGTACGGCTCGACACCGTGGGCCGGACGGCGGTCCGTGACGGGCTGGCGCTCGACCTCTCGGTGAAGGAGCTCACCGTGCTCCAGATACTTCTGGAGGCGGACGGCAAGGCGGTGACGGCCCAGCAGTTGCTGGAGCGGGCGTGGGACGCGCAGACGGACCCCTTCTCCGGTGTCGTACGGGTCTGTGTGGGGCGGCTCGGCGAGAAGCTGGGCGCCCCGGCGCTGATCCGCTCGGTGGATGTGGACGGAGGGGGTTACGTGCTGTGACAGGAGCGATCAGGAAGCGGATCGCCCTCGTCTACGGCGCGGTCTTCCTCGTCCTCGGCGGCTGTCTGCTCACCGTCGTCTATCTGCTGTCCAGCGCCGGTACGGAGACGGAGGCCGCCGAGATCGCGGCCCGCGTCGTACCGGCGTACCCGCCGTCGTCGGGCAACGGCTACTACCTCACCGACGAGGGTCAGCTCGCGCCCGTCACCGTCTACCAGCTCACCGACAACGTCAGCGACGCCGCGTCGGACGAGCTGATGTTCTGGTCGGTGGGAGCGCTGGTGGTGACCGCGCTGTGCGCGGTCGGCGTCGGCTGGTGGACGGCGGGGCGCGTGCTGCGGCCCGTTCACGCCATGACGGCGAAGGCGCGGCTGCTGTCGGAGCACAACCTCCACGAGCGGATCGGGTCCACCGGCCCGGACGACGAGCTGAAGGAGCTGGGCGACACCCTCGACGAGCTGCTGGGCCGGCTCCAGACGGCCTTCGACAGCCAGCGCCGTTTCATCGCGAACGCCTCGCACGAGCTGCGTACGCCGCTGGCCACGCAGCGCACGGCGATACAGGTCGGCCTCGCGGGTGCCAACTCGCCGGAGGAGCTGGCCCGTACGAAGGAGATGCTGCTCGACAACAACCGGCGCAGCGAACGGCTCATCGAGGGCCTGCTGGTCCTGGCGCGCAGCGAGCGGCAGGTCGAGGACCAGGAGGAGATCCGGTGGGGTGTGCTGGTGACGGAGGAGGCGGCGCGGCACGGTCTGACGGTGACGGTGTCGGAGCCCGGCGGTGTACGGGGCAACCGGGCGCTGCTGGACCGGGTGGTCGGCAATCTGCTGGCCAACGCGCAGGCGTACGGGAAGGGCGAGGTGGACGTCTCGGTGTCGGGGACGGCCGTGACCGTACGGAACAACGGCCCGCGCATCGCCCCGGAGGAGATAGCGGCCTTCTTCGAACCGTTCCGCCGTGGCGAGGGCCGCGACCGGATGGGTCCGGGCGCGGGTCTCGGTCTCTCGATCGTCCGCTCGATCGTGACGGCGCACGGCGGCAGGGTGACGGCGGAGCCGGGTGGGGACGGCGGGGGGCTGTCGGTGCGGGTCGAGCTGCCGGAGTCGGCGGGCCGCTGAGCGCAGGCGCGGAGGCGGCGGGCTTCAGAAGCGGTCGACCGTCTCGCCGTCGGGGACCTGGTAGCAGCCGGAGACGACCATCAGGTTGAGGTTCGGCGTCGCGTCCTTCGCGAAGTGCGCGATCTTGACGCTGTACTTCTTCCCGTCGTTGTCGGCCGTGAGGCTGAGGTTGTTGTTCTTGCTGGTGTCCGGCCCGTACGCGACGACCTTCCAGCCCTGCCCGGGCAGCTCCGTCCTGAGCCGTTCCATCACACCGTCCAGCCGGTCGGCCGATGCCGGGGTGAAGGTCCACGCGTGGAAGATCCGGAAGTACTTCTCCGGATCCTTGTCGCCGCACTCCGAGACGCCCGGTCCGGTGTCGGACGCCTCTCCCTCGACGCCGATCAGGTCGTACAGCTCGCTGGACACCCGCTCCGCCTCGTCGGCGGCGTCCTGCGTGTTGCTGGTGCCCGCGTCGGGCACGCCGCCGGAGCCGTCCGCGTTGTCGGCGTTCCCGGAGCTTTCGGAGGTCCTGGAGTCTTCGCTGTCAGTCATGCCGCATCCAGTGAGGGTCGTGAGGGCGAGGGACATCAGGAGCGCGGACGCGCCCAGCTTGATCTTCAAGTCGGAGCCTCGGTTGGTCGGAACAGGACACGGGCCGGCCGCCAGATTCGCACGGGCCGCTGTGCGTGGTCATCTCTCCTCCGTGTGGCCCGAGGGGCGGCGGCTACTTGAGTTCGGCGTTGTCGCCCTTGCCCGCCACCACCAGTCCCTGGTTCCGCAGGCTGTCGGTGCCCTCTTTCCAGTAGTCGCTGTGGCCTTCGGTGTCCGTCCGCAGCTGGTTGGCCCCGAACCGCTCGTCGCTGGGAATCGTGAAGAGCCCGTTCCAGTCGCTCCCCCCGTGCCCGAAGCGTCCGATGTCCGGGACGACATCACCCTCCGCCTCCTGGTTCCACACGTGCCCGGCCGGGACGTCGAGCTGATCGGCGTGGCTCACCTGCACACCGGGGCTGCCGGCGAGGATCACGTCGTCCACGTTCAGATCGCCCTGCCGGGCGGCCGATCCGATGAGGGTCGTGCCGTAGGAGTGGCCGATCGCGGTGCGGTGCGGGTCCGAATCGGCGGTGCGCGAGGCGTCGAGGCCGTCGAGGAAGCGGTTGTAGGCCGGGGCGCCGTCGTCCGCGTAGTGGCTGAACGGCGAGTCCTTGACGATGTCCTGCGGGGCGTCGTACCCGAGCCAGGTGATCGTGGAGACCGAGCCGTTGCCGGCACCGTCGGCCACCCGCCAGACGTTCTCCATCCGGCCGATGTCGCCGCCGATACCGCCCAGGTTCGATGTCGTGCCCGGCACGTAGACCGCCTGGTGGTCGGCCGTGTCCGGATTGCCGTTGGCCACGATCGCCCGGCCGTTGCCCTCCGGGCTGAATCCGAGCAGGTATGCCTCGGGCAGCCCGCGCTCACCGGTCCTGTCGAAGCGGTCCTGGATGCTGTCCATGCCCTTGAGGGACTTGTTGAGCTGCTCGTACCGGTCCCCGTACTTGTTGTGCCACGCCATCCACTCGTCGGTGTGCACCTTCGACGGGTAGCCGCCCGCGGTGATCCACGTCCACTCGTTCGCGGGCGGTTTCGGCATGGCGTCCAGCTCCATCCGCAGCTGCCCGTGCTTCTCCTCCAGTACGGTGCGGTTCGCCTCGTCCCGCACCGTGGCGGGCAGCCCGTCGAGGGCCCCCACCATGTCGGGCCGGAGCGCGAGCCACGCCGCCTGCTCCTGCGGGCCGAGCTTCTTCCACCACTCCGCGTTGGCCGCCGGGGTGCCGTCCTTCGGGGCCTGCGGCAGCGAGTCCAGATAGCCCTGGCCCGCCTCGCGGACCCCGCCCATGTCCGACTGCCCGTCGGCCCAGTCCGCCTTGGAGACGGTCAGGTCGTCGTCGGCCTTCAGCGCGGCCAGTTTCGGCGCCCACTTCGCGTCCGCGTCGGTGGCTTCCCTCAGCGCGTCGGCGATCCGGTTCGCGTACGCCACCGCCCTGCCGTAGTACGGGTTGGGATGGGCGCCCGCCGCCCGCTGCTCCGGGGCGCCGGACGCCGGGCTGCCCCCGGCGCTCCCGGACACCGTGCCGCCGGGCTCGTCCTTCTCCGCACCGGGCTTCCTCCCGGCGGGGTAGCCGACCGAACCGTCCTGCCCCACCGTGCAGTTGTCGGCGCGGGCGTCCTCGATCGCGGCGTCCAGCTTCCGCTTGGCCGCGGCCATGTCGAAGGCGAAGCCGTCGAGGGCGGTGCTCACCAGAGCGCACTCGGTCTGCGCGTAGTGGAAGTTGTCCGCCAGGCTCCGCAGCTCACGCAGCGCGGCCGTGGCCGCCTCGCCCCTCAGCCGGCTGTTCACGCCCGCGCTGATCCGGTTGTTGATCGTGTCCTTGGCCGCAGCGGCCATGTCACCGGTCGTCCGGTAGCCGCCGGCGGCCTCCTCGTACTCCGCCGGTCTGAAGCCCTTCAGCGTCGCCAGATCCATGACGGGGGATCACTTCTCCTTCGGGGCCCGGCCGCCGACGGCCTCGGTGTCCGCGTACTTCACCTTGAGCGCGTCCAGGTCCGTGAGGACGGACTCGTCGGACTTGGCGAGGTCGTGCCCCGACCGCTCCAGCAGGCCGCCGAGTTCACCGCAGCGGCCGCTCACGTCGCCGAGGTACTTCTTCCAGGAGTCGTACAACTCCTTCTGCGCGGCGGCGCTCCGGCATCCGGCGGTGTCACCGAGCCCGGCCTGTCCGTTGTCCAGCGCGGTCAGCGCCTTGCCGATGTCGGCCTTCAGGCCCGTGACTCCCTCGCCGGCCGTGACCCAGGCCTTCTTGTCGGACGTCAGATCCTCCGAGGGCCCGCCGCCACCACCGCCCTGATCGGCCGGGCGCTGGTTGAGCCGCATCTGTGTGGAACCGCGCGCCTCCGCGTCGGCCTTGAGCCCCTCCCACTCGTCCCACGCCATGCGTGAAACCCCCGTTCCCCGTTGTCCCGTGGCTCAGTTGGGTGTGTCCGGACCCGCGGGCGAACCCGGCCGAGCCGCAACGATCTACGGCGCCGATGGCGGAAGTCAACAGGTCCGGCGCCCTGGGCCGGAGCCGGCGAATCCCGCCCGGCCGGCGACGCCTGGCACGGCACCTCGCCGCGTCGTCGTCAGCAGGCCGAGTACGCCCGGTACGAGGCCGGCCCTCCGCCCTGCGATGCACCGAACCGGCCGCCGCCGGCCGCGCCCTGCGGGCGGTCGGCGCTGTGTGTCGGACCCGGCCCGGTCGAAGCGCGGATCGGTGGCCGGGACGCGCGGCGTCCGGCGTGAGCCGGGAAGCCGGTGTCCAGCCCGTGGAATTCGCCGTCCGGGTCCGCGCGGCCCTGCTAGACAGCACCCATGAGCAAGGTCAAGATCCGTACCGCCTCTCTCGCCGAGGTCCCCGCGCTGCTGGCCTTCTGGGCCCGCTCGGCCGAGGGCGTCAGCATCACCGACGACGTGGACGGGGTCACCCGTCTCCTCGTCCGTGACCCGGACGCCCTGCTGGTGGCCGAGGCGCCGGACGGGGCGATCGTCGGCACGGTCGTCGCCGGTTACGACGGCTGGCGCTGCCACCTGTACCGCCTGGCCGTCGACCCTGACCACCGCCGCCGGGGCATCGCTTCCGCGCTGCTCGACGCCGCGCACGGACGCTTCGTGGCCCTCGGTGGCCGCCGGGCCGACGCGATGGTCCTGGACCGCAACGAACTCGCCCGGCACGCCTGGCGCGACGCCGGTTACGAGGCCCAGGAGCGGTGGAGCCGCTGGGTACGGCCCCTCAGCTGACGCGCGGCGGTTCGTGGCCGACAGCCGCGCGCAGCCGGGCGACCAGGTCGGCGATCTCCTCGGGGGTCGGCGCGAGGACCCCGTTCTCCGTCATGAGGGCGTGGTACTGCTGCCGTTCCAGCGGCACACCCGGCGGCAGCGCCGCGATGTGCCAGTGCAGATGGGAGTTGGCCTGCTGGCTGCCGAGCGAGAGCAGATACGTGCGCTCCGGCCGCAGCACAGTCTCCACGGCCAGCGCGACGCGCCGTACGACGAGCATGAGCCGGGTGTACGCGGCCTGGTCCAGGTCGCGGACGACGTGCTCCACATGGGCCTTGGGCGCGACGAGTACCCGGCCGGGGAGAGTGGGCCAGCGGTCGAGGAACGCGATGTGGTCGTCGTCCTCGTAGACGGTCTCGTGGCGGTAGTCGGGGTCCCCGCGCAGGAACGCGCAGACGAAGCAGGGGCCGTTGCGGGCGCGTTCTCCGTACGCGGCGAGATCCATCTCCATGGGCGGCAACCCTATTGCGTGAAGCAGTTGGGGACAGGGGAACCGATCCGCCGGATTTCGCGTGGTGTCCTGACGTGCCTGTCCGCCGGCGGCGGGCGACCGAAGGGGGATCGGTGAGAGTTCGAGTGCGGGCGACGGTGTGCGTGGCGGTGTCGGCCTCCGTGGCCCTGGTCGCGTGCGGTCCGGAGAAAGAGAAGGAGTACACGGGCTCGAAGCCTTCGGAGGCGTCCGCGACCGCGGCGGCTCGGTTCGCGCCACTGGTACGGCTCCACGAGAAGGAGTCGCTGATGCCGATGGACGCGACGCGATTCATCGAGCGCTCGGTGCTGCGCTTCGACCACGACGGCGGCTTCTGCCGTGACGAGCCACCGGTTGCCGACCCGGTCGAGCCCCGGCTGCTGGGTGAGGGTGCCGGCGAGGACGGCTACCGGCACGCGGAGATCGAGCCGGGTAAACCCTCGTCGACGCCGGTGGGCTGCCCCGGACACCGGGACAAGCAGCTCGCCACGACCGACGAGAAGGCCAGGTTCTTCCTCGACCCGCCGGACGAGGTCCGGAAGGGGGAGGGCACCGGCGCGCCGGTCTACTGGGAGTACCACAAGCACAAGACCGACCCGGCACGTACGGCGTACGTGTACTGGTTCTTCTACCCCTACAACAGGCTGTCGGCTGTGGGCAACAAGCACGAGGGCGACTGGGAGCGCGTGGCGGTCCAGTTGCGGGACGGCAAGCCGGAAGCCACGACGTTCGCCAAGCACGGCAGCGATCCGTGCAGCGTGAAGTGGTCGGACCTGAACCCGAGCGACGGGCATCCGACGGTGTACTCGGCACTCGGTTCACACGCCTCGTACCCGACTGACGGAGTCCACGGGGTCGACCGGGCGTCGAAGAAGGGCCGTGAGTGGCGCACGTGGGAGAACGTCCGCCCCGTCGACGGTGAGCCCTGGTCGGGATATGCCGGGTGGTGGGGTGCGCAGCCACACGTGAAGGGGCACAACGGGCCGAGGGGCCCGTACCCGAAGCGTCTGCTGCCGGGCATCTTCACGGACAAACCCTGCGGGGGCCCGGACAAGCCGCCGGCGGACCCGCCCGCCGATCCGCCCGCGGAACAGCCCGCGCCCGACTCGCCCAGGACGAAGGAAGGGGCGATCAAGCGGTACGAGGAGTTCCTCCACGCCGTGGGCCGGGAGGACATCGACACGGTCTGCGAGGTGGCAGGGCCCGCGGCGAAGCAGGCGGAGGACCAGGGGTTCGGTCCGTGCGAGTCGACGTTCGTCATCACGTTCCAGATGATCCCGCCGGAGAAGAAGAAGGCTCTCCAGACGGCGACGGTCGATCCGGGGGGCGTGACCGAGACGGCCCCCGACAAGTTCGAGATCCCGGCTGCGGCGGTCAAGGCCTCGGTGACCTTCTCCGAGAGCGAGATCGGCAGCTCGACGATGGGGTACGTGAAGGACGAGTGGTACGTGGTCGACTGACGACCGGCTCTATTCCGCGCCCGGGGGCAGTTGGGCGCGGATCGAGGTGTCGAGTTCGTCCATGGTCCGCCGGAACGCGTGGTCGAGGTCGACGCCGTACCGGTGGGCGAGGATGAGGACGGACCAGAGGCAGTCGGCCAGTTCGTGTTCGAGGGCCTGGCGCCCGCCTCCGGGGCGGGCGCCTTCCTCGGCCATGACGAGCTTCGCGAGGTCGCCCACGTCCCCGACGAAGCCGAGCATGAACTCTTCGCGAGTCCAGACCCGGCCACGTGTGTGCTGGTTCAACTGGTCGTACAGGTCGTGAATCCGCAGGGCACGTGCTTGTAACTCGTGTAGCTCCACGCGCGTTCAGCCCTCCGTGGACGCGTCAGACCGAGCGGACGAAGGCGGTCCACGCGGTGGGGGTGAGGAGCAGGACGGGGCCGGTGGGGGTTTTGCTGTCGCGGACGGGGATGACGCCGGGGTAGCGGTCGGCGACCTCGACGCAGTCGCCGCCGTCGCCGTTGCTGTAGCTGGACTTGCGCCACTGTGCGGTGCTCAGGTCGGGTCGGGGGAGCATGGTTTGTTCTCCTCGATCAGTCGCTTGATGAACGCCACGGTAGCTTGGGGCGAGAGGGCCAAATCCCTCAGCAGATCGTAGGACAGGCGTAGTTCGTCGACGGACGCCGCATCCTCCATCAACTCGCCCGAGTGGGCGTCTTCCGTATACGCGACCGCCTTGCCGTCCGGAAGCCAGAGGATGGTGACCGACGTGCCCAGCAAGGCGTGTGGCCCCGCATCAAAAGGCAACACCTGAAGCGTGACGTTTGGCAACTGGCTGACCTCCAGCAGATATTCGAGCTGCCTCTCCCATTCCTTCGGATCGCGCGCCTTGCGTCGCAGCACGGACTCGTCCAGGACCGCACGGAAGTGCAACGCGTTGTCCCTGCGCAGCAGCTCCTGACGTCCCAGCCTCGCCGCGACCTGCTCGGCCAGCTCGTGCTCGTCCCGCAGCCGGGCGGCTTGGAAAACCTCGCGGGCGTACCCCTCGGTCTGGAGCAGGCCAGGAATTGCGCCGACGGCGTACGAGTAGCGAACTGTCGCCTTCTCCTCTAGCTCCATGAAGCGTTTGTACTTGTCGCGGAACGCGTCATGGCGTGCCAGCTGCCACAGCATCAACAGCTGCTCCCCCGTCCCGTACACCGCGCTCAGCGCCGCGATGACCTCCGGGGACCCCACCCGCGCGCCCGTCTCCAGCTTGTGCAGATACGCACGGTCATACGTCGTCTCCTCACCGAGCGTGGCCAACGACTTGCCCGACTCCTCCCGCAGCCGCGCCAGTTCCTTCGCGAGCATCTGCCGCGCCGACGGCCTCTGACCTGCGTTCGACTTCCGTGCGCCCATGACAACTCCCCTGTGTCCCACGGCAACCCGGCCATGGCCAAGCCCTTTTGGACGCGGCCGTATCTGCCGATTCTTGATGCACGGAACGTAATTGCGCAATGACGGAAGGTGCGTCCCTCACATGTTCGAACCCGACGCTCGAACAGCGTCCCGCGTCACCGTCGAGGTCGCCGAACTGGACGCCGTCGTGCACGGCGGCGGCTTCTGGCGGCTCGTACCCGACTCCGTCCCCCGTGTGTACGCACCGGTGACACCTGAGCTGCTCCTGCGCGTTGAACAAGGGCTGAAGCGGGTCGCGGAGTGAGCGGCAGCGAGGCACGGCGGTTTCTGTCCAGGTTGATGAGTGCGTTCGGTACGGATGGAGTGCTGGTGGTGCGGAAACTAGACAGCGACAGCGACGGCGAGAACGACATGGTGGGGCTTCTCGGGCCCGGGGCCGCTCTCGCGTGGCCCAAGTGCGAGTGCGGCAGCACGAAGTGCCCGGACTACGTGCCGCCCGCCCCGCCGCCGACCGGTCTGAGCGCGCGTCTGGCCGAGCGCAACCAGCACAGCCGGCGGGGGCGGTTGTAGACCGTCAGGCGACGGCGGTCCCCTCCAGCTCGACCAGCTGGCCGGGGATCGCCAGTCGCGTCACCCCGAGCAACGTGGTGGTCGGCGCCACCCCGGCGGCGCCCAGCCGGGCGGCCAGCACGCCGTAGTGCGGGAGGAGCTGATCGACGTCGGTCGTGTAGACGTTGAGCCGGACGAGGTTCGCGAGAGACATGTCGGCCTCGCTCAGCACGGCCTCCAGGTTGTCGACGCTCAGCGCCAACTGCTGCTCCATGTCACCGTCGTGCTGGGGCCTGCCGTCGCGGCTCATCGCGGTCTGCCCCGAGATGTAGAGGGTGCGGGTGGGCCCGGAGACGGCCTCGCCCTGGTTGAAGCCCATGTCCAGCGACCACGTCACCGGGTTGACCGCCACTCGTTCCACTGCCACTTCAGTTCCCTTCGGTTCGGCGACTTCGTGTGGAACGAGACTCCCAACAAAACATGACACCGATAGTCACGTATTTCGCTAGAGTTTTCGGATGCGCGCCGACCGGTTGGTCTCGCTGGTGCTGCTGCTGCGGCAGCGCGGTCGACTGACCGCGGACACCCTCGCCCGCGAGCTGGAGGTGTCCACCCGTACGGTGCTGCGCGACATCGAGGCGCTGTCGGCGGCCGGCGTACCGGTCTACGCGGAGCGCGGCAGGCACGGCGGGTTCGTGCTGTCGCCCGGTTTCCGGACCGAGCTGACCGGACTGAACCACGACGAGGCCCTCGCCCTGCTGACCGCCGGATCGGGGCGCGGTGAGCTGGTGTTCGGGCTCGGCTCCGCGCTCGCCTCCGCCATGCGGAAGGTGGTCGACGCGCTGCCCGAAGGCCACCGGGCCTCCGCGAGTGACGCGGCGCAGCGATTCCTGGTCGACCCGGAGACCGATCTGCTCTCACGGAGGCTGGTCACCGATGAGGTGCCCGGCGCCGCGATGGTCGAGGTCAGGCGTGCGGTGCTCGCCGGGCACAAGCTGCGTATCCACTACGCGGCCACGGGCCAGTCGGCGCGGTGGCGGACGGTGGACCCGATCGGGCTGGTCACCGTACGGGACAAGGCCTACCTGCTGGCCACGAGATCCGGGGCGGACCGCACGTACCGGCTGTCGCGGGTGCTGGCCGCCGAGGAACTTCCCGAAGCGGCGGAGCGGCCGAACCGGGTGGATCTGGACCGGATCTGGCGGGAGCGCTCCGCGCGGTTCCTCTCCGGCGGTGACCACATCACCGTGCTGGTGCGGGTGAACCCGGCGCGGCGGGAGGAACTTCTGGACATGGCGCTGGCCGTCCGCGCGGAGGAGCCCGGCGCGGACGGCCGGCCACGGCTGGAGGTGATCTTCCAGGACGCCCGGCACGCCGAATGGGCGCTGTGGCAGCTCGGTACGGACGCGGAAGCGCTGGCCCCGCAGTCGTTGCGTACGTCCCTGCGTGAGCGCGCCGCCGCGATCGCCGCTCGCTACGGGGACTCGTGAAGGCGCGTTCGGCAGCGGAACCCCGCCGGGAGCCGTCGGTAGTCTTCGGGCAGGCCCAGTCCTCCGTGGGAGGGCGTACGGACGGAGGCAGTACATGAACGACGTCAGCGGATTCAAGGACATCTCCCCGACCACGCTCGCCGAATCCCTGGGCCGCGAACAGGTCATGGACCTCGGCATCCGGCCGCTCTGGCCCTCGGTGCCGCGTATCGCCGGTCCGGCTTTCACGGTGCGGTGCGCGCCCGGTGACAACCTCATGCTGCACGCGGCGATCTACCGCGCGGAGCCGGGCTCGGTGATCGTCGTACAGGCGGGGGACCTGGAGTACGCGCTGGCCGGCGGGAACGTGTGCGCCGTCGCGCAACGGCGCGGGATCGCCGGGTTCGTGCTCGACGGGGTGATGCGCGATCTGGCGGAGGTGCGGGAGTTGGACTTCCCGGTCTTCGCGCGCGGACTCATGCCCGTTCCGGGGATCAAGGCGGCGGTGGAGCCGCTGAACCGCGAAGTGCGGTGCGGTGGGGTGACGGTGAACGCCGGGGACATCGTGGTGGCCGACGAGGAAGGGATCGTCGTGACGCCGCGCGCCCGCCAGGAAGAGGTGCTGTCCGCGTCGCGGGCGAAGCTGGCGAAGGAGGCGGCGGAGACCCTGGACGACTGGGAGTCGGCGCACCGGGCCAAGGTCGAGAAGATCCTCGCCGAGGGCGACTTCGCATCGATGTAGCGGGCGACACCATGAGGGTGACGCCGGGCGGGAGCCGGCCGGTCCGGATGCCTCCGTCAGTCGAGGATGTGCCGCAGGTACGACCGCGGGTCCGACAGGTAGCGGCGCCAGTGGTCCACGATGGTCAGGTCGTCCCAGGTGGTCCGGCGCATGCCGTGGTCGCCGACCTCGATGATGTCCGCACCGGGGAGCGCGGTCAGTAGCGGGGAGTGCGTGGCGCAGATGACCTGGCCGCCGTTCTTGGCCAACTGGTCCATGTGGCCGACGAGTTCGAGGCACGACTGGAACGAGAGCGCCGCCTCCGGTTCGTCCATCACATACAGCCCGGCCTGCTGGAACTTCTCCCGGAACACCGCCAGGAAGCCCTCGCCGTGGCTGACCGAGTCCGGGTCGAAACTCTCGCGCTTCAGCGCGTCCATCGCCGTCTCCGCGCGCAGGAAGAACCCCTGCCGGGCCGACCAGCTGCCGAGCATCCGTCTGCCGCGGCCGGGCGCCGCGTCGAAGCGGACCCTTTCGCCGAGCGGCGACTTGGGGCGCGGACTGGCGTAACGCCAGTCGTGCGAACTGCCCCACGAGTCGAGGCCGAAGCCCTCTGCGAGCGCTTCCACGAGCGTGGACTTGCCGGAGCCGTTCTCGCCGACGAGGAAGGTCACGGGGGTGGTGAAGTTCAGACCGTTCGCCAGCAACTCGGCGACGCACGGCACCGACCAGGGCCAGACATCCGCTTCTTCGGGGGGCCTGGAGGCGTATGCCCGTTCGACGATCATCTCTCGACCCTCTCACAGGGACGGAACAACGAGACGCGCCCTCCGTGGTCGGCCGGAGGGCGCGTCTCGTGGTGGTGACCGGTGCCGCGGGGTGGATCGGGCGGCGGGCCTCAGGAGTTGCGGGCGGACCACCAGGCCGGGAGCGCCGCGAGCAGTTCGCCGTAGACCTCCGCGTCGGAAAGGTCCTTCGGGGCGGGGCCCGCGTGGAAGAACGCCACGTTCGCGGCCTTCTCGTCCGCGCCGAGCTTCCGCGCGAAGTCGAAGCCCTTCGCCTTGTGCTCGCCGAACGCCACGATCTGCCAGAACATCGGCAGCCTCGCCGCCTCCGCGAACGCCTTCTCCGCCGCCTGCTTGGCCTCCGGCGCGCCGTCCGTCTGGAAGATCACCAGCGCCGGGCCGGAGTTGCCCGACTTCTCGTGCAGGGCGACGACCTCTTCCACCGCGCGGTGGTAGTTCGTACGGCCCATGTGGCCGAGCCCGGCGTGCAGTTCGTCCACCCGGCTCTCGTACGAGGTGAGCGAGATCTCGCCCGCACCGTCGATGTCCGTCGAGAAGAACACGACCGGCACGGTCGCCTTCTTGTCCAACTGGGCCGAGAGCGCGAGCGTCTGCTCGGCGAGGTGCTGCGCGCTGCCGTCCTTGAAGAACGGGCGCATGGAGCCCGAACGGTCGAGCACGAGGTAGACGGTCGCCCGCTCCCCGGCCAGACCGGCGTCCTTCAGCGCGACGCCCGCCGCCTTGTACGAGTCGAGGAGGCCGGGG
>NZ_JAAPBF010000103.1 GCF_022695985.1 Streptomyces sp. NP-1717
ACGCCTGACGGCGGCTCAGAACCCCTGTGCGTATGGAGATCTCTCCACTGCTGGACCCTTGTTGGTTACATGACACCCTCACTAGCGTGTGCCGGGTTCCATCCCCCACAGGAGGAGACCGGCATGAGCGACCGAGCGAGATCCCCCTACCGGCGCAGGGCCGCCGCGGCCCTGTCCCTGCTCGCCTGCGCGGGCGTGGCCGCCGCCACGCCATCCGCCGGGGCGGCCGACGGCCAAAAATCCACGCGCGTAGAACCCGCACCGGTCTCCTGGTCGGCGGATCTGACGGGCGTCACACCGGACGACGTCAACGTCCGTTACGCGAAGGGCGCGTTGAGCGTCCGGGACACCGCCTTCCGTCCGGCGTCGGCGGAGACCGGGCGCGGCTACGGCACCCAGGTGCTCGCCCCCGAGACGCTCGACGCCCCCGTCAACCGGGTCAGCGCCGAACTCGTCGCCGACCTGCCCGGGGGCACCGACGCCGAGGTGGTCGTCGACGTGCGGGGCCGCTCGGCGGGGGGCGCCTGGACCGAGTGGGTACCGGCGGGCGCACGAGGCGCGGCCGACCAGGGCACGGCCGACGGGACCACGGCGCTCCTGCCTCGCGCCGTCACCACCGTCCAGGCCCGGATCACCCTCTGGGACACGGAGGGAGAGGCGCGCGTCCGGAGCCTGCGGCTGACCGCCGAGAAGGGGGCCGCGCCTCGTACCTCGGCGGGTGCGACCGCCGTCACCGCCCGGGTCTTCGCGACCCGCGAGGGACTTGTCGGCCACACGACCGCCAACGGCCATGTCATCCAGCCCAACGACCACTTCGTGGCGCTGCCCTCGCGGCGCGGTCTGTCGCCCAACGGCAGCGGCCAGTACTCCGTGCAGGTCTGCGGCCCCGCTCGCTGCGAGACCGCGCCGGTGTGGGACGTGGGGCCGTGGAACACCAAGGACGACTACTGGAACCCCTCCCCGACCCGGGAGATGTTCAAGGATCTGGCGCAGGGCATGCCCGAGGCGCAGGCCGCGTACGAGACCGGTTACAACGGTGGGAAGGACGGCTCGGGCCGTACTGTCCTCAACCCGGCCGGTATCGATCTCGCCGACGGCACCTTCTACAACGTCGGTCTGAACGACAACGGCTGGGTGAACGTCACCTACCTGTGGACCGGCGACCAGACGGGCAAGTCCTTCCCCACCTGGGGCACGGACGTCCGGATACGTCAGCAGGCGACCACCGCCTCACCCGAGGTGGCGCGTCTGGCCGGCCCCACCACGGTCAACGTCAAGTGCCAGGTCCACGGCCAGCGGATCACCGTGGACGGCATCACCAATGACGGCTGGTCGTACCTGCCGTCGTTCGGTGGCTACATCTCCAACATCTTCATCGACGTGGTGGAGTCCTGGCTGCCGGGCGTACCGAACTGCTGAACCGGCCGGGGCACCGGGACCGGCACCGACCGTGGTCCGGTCCCGGTGCCCCGACACGGTTCACCCCGTCGCCGGTGCGGCTTCCGGCCTGGCGCCGGGTGCGGCCGGCGCCGCGAGCCGTCCGCCGCGGTGCAGTGCGCCGAGGGCCGCCGCGCAGGCCGCGCCCAGCGCGAACAGCGCGACCCAGGGGAGCGCGGAGACCCCCGCCTTCCGGGCCGCGTCGAGTGCCGCGCCGGTCAGCAGGTTCCCGAGTGTGATGCCGATGCCGCAGATGGTGTTGTAGAGCCCGTAATGGGTGGCGACGAGGCGGTCACCGGAGAGCCGGACGATGGTGTCCATCTCGAAGGGGTACACGATCATCGTGCCCAGCGCGAGCAGCAGCGCGGCGAGCGCCGGCGGAACGGCCGCCATGGCCCACCGGCCGATCCCGCCGTCCGGCAGGGGGAGCGCGGTGGCCGCCAGGAGCGGCAGGAACGCGCCGCCCATCACGGCCAGCCCCCGGGTGAGCGCCTGTCCCGGCTCCATACGTGCCGCGCACCAGGCGGTCACCCTGGTCTGGAACAGGATGGTGGCGAGCCCGGAGACGGCGAAGAGCAGTGCGACGGCCACCGTCCCGAACTCCCCGTCGCCGCCCACCCGTCGTACCTCCAGGGGGAGCGCCAGATACACCTGGAAGGTCAGCACGTACGAGCCTGTCATCGCCGCCGAGAAGAGCAGGAACGGCCGGTTGGCCGACACCGAGCGCCACTGGGCCGCCACGCTCGCCCGCCCGCCCCCCTTGCCTGCGTTCCTGCCGCCGCCTTCGCCGGCGCCCTCGCTGTCGGCCCCGCGCCGGGCCGGGAGCGCCCGGATCTGGACGACGCTCAGCAGGGCGAAGATCCCGGCCGAGGTGAGGCAGGTGATCCTGAAGTCGACGCCCGTCAGCACCATGCCCACCAGCGGACCGAGCAGGACACCGGCCTGGTAGTAGACGTTGAACAGCGCGAACGCCTCCACCCGCCGCTCTCCGGCGTCCGCCGCGAGATACGCCCGGACCGCCGGGTTGAACAGCGCGCCCGCGAATCCGGTGGCCGCCGAGGCCGCGAGCAGCGCGGGCAGCGAGTCCACCAGGCCGAGCGTCGCGAAGCCCGCCGTGCGCAGTACGCACCCGGCGACGATGAGCGGCTTGTAGCCGTACCGGTCGGCCAGTGTCCCGCCGACCAGGAACATCCCCTGCTGGCTGAAGTTCCTTACCCCCAGGACGAATCCGACCAGCCAGCCGGCCAGCCCGAGGGTGCCGGACAGATGGGCGGCCAGGTACGGCATCAGCATGTAGAAGCCCAGATTGATGGTGAACTGATTGACCATCAGCAACTGGACGCCGCGCTCGTGGGAACGCGTCTGCCGGATCAGCCCCTTCACCGGACCACCTCCGCAGGGGAGTCGACGGTCCTGTCGGCCACGTCGGTGCCGGTCGCGCGGCCCGGGGCCAGGGGGTCGGCGACCTCGGCGCACCGGGTCCACCGGCCGACCTCCTTCTCGTCGGGGCACCCCACCACCTCCGGTTCGGCCGGGGGCGCCGCGTCCAGCAGCCCGTGCGCGGCGCAGTAGTCGTCGTCGTACACCGTGCCGAGATAGCGCTGGGGCCCGTCCGGGAAGACGGCGGCGATCCGGCGGTCCGGGGAACCGGTCCTGGCCAGCCAGCCGGCCACCAGGGCGACGGCGCCGACGCTCCAGCCGCCGGTGGCGTAGTGGGACGCGGCGAGCCGGCGGCAGGTCCACACCGCCTCGGACGGCGCGACCCAGTGCACCTCGTGGAAGTTCTCGTACGCGACGTTGCGCGGATGGATGCTCGATCCGAGGCCGCGCATCAGCCGGGGCCTGGCCGGCTGCCCGAAGATCGTCGACCCGACGGAGTCCACGCCGACCACCCGCAGCTCCGGATAGAGCTGGCGCAGCACCCGTGAGATCCCGGCGGAGTGGCCGCCGGTGCCCACGCTGCACACCAGGACGTCGATGTGCCCGAGCTGGGAGGCGAGTTCGAGGGCGAGCGGGGTGTAGGCGGCCGTGTTGTCGGGGTTGTTGTACTGGTCGGGGCACCAGGAACCGGGGTGCAGCTCCAGCAGTCGGGCCACGCGTTCGCGGCGGGCCCGCTGCCAGCCGCCGGTGGGGTGCGGCTCCGGGACGATGTCGACCCGGGCGCCGTAGGCGGTCAGCAGCCGGGTCATCGGCGGTTCGAGGCCGGGGTCGGTGACCAGGGTGACGGGGTGGCCGTGGACCATGCCGGCGAGGGCGAGTCCCAGCCCCAGGGTGCCGCTGGTCGACTCGATGATCCGGCCGCCGGGCAGCAACTCGCCACGGGCGCGGGCCCGTTCGACCATGTAGAGCCCGGGGCGGTCCTTGATGCCGCCGGGGTTGAAGCCTTCCAGCTTCGCCCAGAAGCCGCGCCCGGCCGGAGCGAAGGGCTCGTGCACACGCAGGAGCGGGGTGTTGCCCACCAGCCCGGAGGGGCTGTGGGCGGCCGGCGGGGTGAGGGTGCGGGGCGGAGCGGTGGGGGTCTGGTGGCGCATGGGTTCGCTTTCGTTCGGAGTGCGGGAAAACGAGAGGGCCCGTCGCGGCGCACGCGAAATCACATGGGCGCGTGAAAAGAGGCACGCGTGAAAGGGCGTCCGTGAATGTGTTCGCATATGAGCGGTGATCGCGGCTGAACGGGCAGCGGAAAGCGGCCGGATCGGTCGCGCGACGATCGGTCGGCGTAAAGCGGCTCGATCACGCGTCGCGAATTCGGAAATCGCGCGTGTGGAAGTCGCGTGCTCGGCGATCGCGCGTTCGAAAAAGGAGTGACCGATTCGAAGGGGCGTTCTACACCCGCAGAATTCCCGGGTCTCTCTGTTCGGCGCACGAGGGGGGGAAGGCTTCGGCCGTCGCGGTGGAAGCGGAAGGGTGAAGCCGCGTCAGTTCCGCGACGTGGAGGGGCGTCGTGCCACGGGCGGGCAGGTCGGCGCGGTACTGCGGCTGACCGGACGCGCAGCTCTCCGATCCGTGCTCCGCCTCGTCCCCGTCGTGGTGACAGGGCGCGGTGTCGTGATTACCGAAATCGCCCGACGCGGCCGAGGTCACCGCGACGACGGGGGACGCGTGGGTGGCGGCGTTGTGACCGTTGACGCCGTGCGTATAGAGCAGCGCCAGAAGAAGTACGGCCAGCCAGAACGCCCGCGACGGGCCCGCCAATTGCCGGCGGGCCCGTCGCGCGCGTGAAATCCGGAAGGCCGTGAACATACCGTGATCGTAGCGTCACTTCGTGTGTGGTGCGCGAGTGGCGCCATTGCGGACTTCGATCGTGAAAACGGCCGGACAATTCAGTCGGTGGCGCCGTCAGCCGACGACGGCCATCCCCCGGCCGGTGGCGTTGAGCCGCCGGCCGCCGGTCTCGGTGACCGTCACGATGTCCTCGATCCGCACACCGAAGCGACCCGGCAGATAGATGCCCGGCTCCACGGAGAAGCACATGCCCGGGACGAGCGGCAGCTCCTCGCCCTCGACCATGTAGGGCGGCTCGTGGGTGGTGACGCCGATGCCGTGCCCGGTGCGGTGGATGAAGTACTCCCCGTACCCGCCGTCGTCGATCACGGCGCGGGCCACCCGGTCCACGTCCTGGCAGGCGATGCCGGGCCGTACCGCCTCGCAGGCGGCCTCCTGAGCCGCCCGCACGAGGTCGTGGACCCGCCGCTCCTCCTCGGTGGGTTCGCCGACGTGCACGGTGCGGGAGGTGTCGGAGCCGTAGCCGTGGCACAGCCCGCCGAAGTCGAGCACGACCATGTCACCGTCGCCGATGACGCGTTCACCGGCCTCGTGGTGGGGGTTGGCGCCGTTGGGTCCGGAGCCGACGACGGTGAAGTCGACCTGGGAGTGGCCGAAGGCGCGCAGCAGTTCCGCGAGGTCCGCGGCGACGTCGGTCTCCCTGCGGCCCGCGAACGGCACCTTCTTGATCTCCTCGTAGGCGGCGTCGGCCGCCGCGCCCGCCAGGGCGAGCCGCTCCACCTCGCGGGTGTCCTTGACGGCGCGCAGCATCGGCAGCGCGTTCGTCAGCGGGGTGTAGGAGGTGCCGGGCAGGGCCTCCTGGAGGCCGATGAGATGCAGGGCCCAGGTGTTGTCGCTGATGCCGTAGCGGCCGGTGGCGGCGAGCGAGGGCGCGGTCACGCCGTACGGGTCGACGCCGTCGGTCCAGTCGCGCAGGGTCAGCGCGGGCGCGCCGACGGCCTTCTCCGCGTCGGGCGCCTCCAGTTTGGGGACGACGAGGACGGGGCCGGCGTCGGGGGTGAGTACCAGCAGGGTCAGCCGCTCGGTGTCGGCGGGCGGCCGGTAGCCGGTGAGCCAGACCATGTCGGGACCGGGCGCCACCAGCACGCCGGCCAGCCCGGCGGCGGTGGCGTCCCGCACGGCGCGGTCCATGCGCGCGCGGTAGTCGTCTGCGGTGAAGGGGGCCGGGGCCGCGGGGGCCCCGGCGGTCGGGTGCGCGGAAGTCGCGTCGCTGCCAGTCATACGCCCATCCTGCCGCCGTCGCGGGCCGCGGGAAGGCGGGACCGCTCTACGACGTGGGCTGGGTGAAGCGGATGTTGTTGCCGAAGGGGTCGCGCAGTCCGCAGTCGATGCCGTACGGGCGCTCGGTGGGCTCCTGCGTGAACTCGACGCCACGGGCCAGCAGCGTCTCGTACGTCTTGCGGCAGTCCTCCGTGCTGAAGATGAGCGAGCCGCCCGTCGCGCCCTTGGTCAGCAGTTCGCGGACCTCGCGCGCCGTCTCCTCCGACATCGCCGGAGCGCCGGGCTTCTCCAGCAGGACCTGGCGGTCCGGATGGCCGGGGACGTTGACGGTCAGCCAGCGCATGAAGCCCAGGTCGACGTCGGTGTTGACCTCCAGTCCGAGTGTGCCGACGTAGAAGTCGAGCGCCGAGTCCTGGTCCAGGACGTAGATCTGTGAGTGTGTGATCGCGGTGAACATGTGTTTCACGTTACGGGGCACGCCGGACGGAAACTTGTCCAGAACTGCTCAGTCCGCGCGTGGCGCCCATGGCGGCGTGCGGGCGCGCGGTGTGCGGGGGAGCGGAGAGCGGGGACGGTCAGGCGCTCGGCCGCGTCCACGCCCTCGTGAAGCACGCCGGTACGGCGCCGGCCGCGCGCGGCGCCTCCTTGCGGTACGTCCTCGGCGGACGGCCGACGATCTCGTGGAACGTGCGGCTGAACGTCGCCGGGCTGCCGAAGCCGACCTCGTAGCAGATGTCCGTCACGCTGCGGTCGGTCTCCCGCAGCAGGAACATCGCGCGCTCGACCCGGCGCCGCTGAAGATACCGGTGCGGCGTCTCGCCGAACGTGGCCCGGAAGGTCCGCGTGAAGTGCGCCTGCGAGACATGCGCGATCCTGGCCAGCGCCGGGACGTCCAGCGGCTGCGCGTAGTCGCGGTCCATCGCGTCCCGCACCCGGAGCATGCGGCGATTGGTCTCTTCCACGTCACGGCCCACGCATCCATCAGACCACGGGCCGCCCACCTGCCTCGGAGCGGTGTGCCGCCACATCCGGGGACGGACGCTCGGCTGGCCGCCGCGAGGGGGCGGTCCTAGCTTGGACGGACGGGGGTGGACGCGGTGCAAAGACGCCGGCGGACGGCGGTGGGGCCGTGCGTACAGTGGGCGCGTCCGGCGGGCTTCCGCAGCCGTCCGCGGACCCGCCCGGATCCCCGGCACCGGTACAGATCCGCACGGAGGAGCTGACGCCGCATGACTGACATCGCAGCGGCCGACTGGTGGGACCTGCTGCCGGCCGGAGTCCGCGAACAGGTCGACGGGTACGTCCTCCAGGACGCCCGCATGCGGGCCGTACGGGCCGTCTTCGAAGCCGGCCGGGCCCGTGGGCTGGGGCTCGTGGACGCCCAGCTCGTGGTGCACGAGCGGTATCTCCTGCACGGCGACCGGATCGCCCGTACGCCCGAGAGCCCGCTCGACCTGGAGTCCCTGGCCGCGCGCGCCGCCGGCGCCGCCGGACGCGTCGTGGTGATCGAGGCCGTGTGGGACGGGGACACCGTCCACGACTGGTTCGTGGATCTGCTGGCCGTGACCGCCGATCCCGCCAGCGAGCTGCGGCTGGCCACGATCTACCGGAGTACGGCCTTGCGGCACCTCGGGGATGTCGACCCGGGGCCGCTCCACCCGTCGGCGACGGCGGCCGAGCGCGTGGGCCGCGCCCTGGCCGACCATCTCGCCGTGCCCTTCCACTTCGTGAGCCCGCACACCCCGGACGACCAGGTCCCGCGCTGGACGCCCTGAGCGACGCTCGTGGCGGGGTGGCGCCGGCCGGTCCCGCCGCTCCGTACGCCCAGGGAATCAGTGCCCGTGCCCCGGGCTCTCCTCGCTCTCCCGGGGCTCCGCGGACGGCTTCTCCCCGGTGCCGGTACCGGTGTCGGCACCCGTGACCGGTACGTCGACGGTGAACGCGGCGGTGCGGACCTCGCCCTCGTGCCGGAAGTCGAGGAAGAGCCGGTACGCGCCCGCACTCGGCGCCGTGGCGGTGAAGGACACCTCCGGACCCGGCTCGGTGACGCCGTCGTCCGGCTCGCCGTTGGGGTGGACGTGCAGGTAGGCGAGGTCCCCGGCGCGCAGCGCGACGAGGTGGCCGTACGCCCCGAGGTAGGGCTGGAGGTCCGTGACGGGCCGGCCGTTCCTGCTGACGGACAGCGTCAGTTCGCGCGCCTTGCCGGGGGTGAGGGCGCCGTCGAGGGTGACCCGGTAGCCGTCGACCTCGGCGGTGGCGCGCACGGGCGGGAGCGCGGCGGGCTCGGACTTCCCGGAGACGGCCAGGTCGGTGCCGAGCGTGATGCCCGCCGCGCCCTTCCCGGCGGGCTTGAAGTCGGCGAAGGCCCGGTAGCCGCCGGCCGCCGGGAGCGTGGCGGCGACGCTCCAGGTGCCGTCGGCCGCGCGGGTCGGGTGCAGATGCCGGTAGACCGTCAGATCCCTTGAGGCGACGATGAAATGCAGCTCCTTGCCGTGCTCGCGTGCGTACGAGGTGAGGCTGCGTCCGCGCTCGTCCTTGACGGAGAAACGCAGGTCGGCCGGTTTTCCGGCCGCCACGCGAGGTGTGTCGAGCGCGAGCGTGTAGCCACCGTCGGAGATCTGCAGCCCGCCCGCCGCAGCCTTCTCGCCGCCCTCCTCCCCGCCCGTCTCCGTCTCGGTGTCCGTGTGTTCGTCGTGCGCCGCGGGTGGCTTCTCGGCGACGACGGGGCCGATGCTCGCGCCGACTCCGTACGCGGTGCCGAACGTCGCGGCGATCGCGGCGGCGAAGGCGGTGATCCTGAGTCCCGTGTTCATCGGGGTCTCCTTCATGAGGGGCCACTCCGCAGCGGCGGCCGACCCCTTCAACATACCCTCCAGGGGTATGCAGTCAAGTCGGATCCCGCTCTTTGGGGCATACCAGGGGGAGGTATGTATGGGTCGGGCCTCCCGCCCTGTTGGCGGCGGCTCGGCGGCGACGCGTTAAATCGCTGGCGCACCCGGCGGGGGAGCCGCTAAGTTCCCTCGTGTTCCCGGCGGACCGGCCGGGTCCCGTCAGCCGTGTCCGTTCCAGGAGGTGTGTACCGATGACTGTCTCTGTGCCGGGCGTTGCCCGCATTCAGCTGATCGTTCATGTCACCTCTGTGGTCTCCGGCTGACCTTCTCCTTCTCCGCGCCCCGTCGGCGCGCGTGCCGGGACCGCCCTTGTGAAGGGTTTCCCGTTGTCTCTCCCTCCCGCCTCCTCCGAGGCATCCTCCGCATCGCATCCGCTCGCCCCGTACGGCTGGGACGAGGGCTGGGAGACGGAGTTCACCCCGTACGCCGCGCAGGGCCTGCTGCCGGGCCGCGTCGTCCGCGTCGACCGGGGCCTGTGCGATGTCGTCACGCCCGGCGGCACGGTACGGGCCGACACCGAGTTCGTCGTCCCGCGCGACCCGATGAAGGTCGTGTGCACCGGTGACTGGGTCGCCGTCGACCCCGGCGGTGATCCGCGGTACGTACGGACGCTGCTGCCGCGCCGTACCGCCTTCGTGCGCTCCACCTCGTCCAAACGCTCCGAGGGGCAGATCCTCGCGGCCAACGTCGACCACGCGATCATCGCGGTCCCGCTCGCGGTCGAACTCGACCTCGGGCGCATCGAGCGGTTCCTCGCCCTGGCCTGGGAGAGCGGCGCGCAACCGCTCGTCGTACTGACCAAGGCCGACCTCGTACCGGACCCGACCGGACTGTCGTATCTCGTCGACGACGTCGAGACCACGGCGCCCGGCGTGCAGGTCCTGCCCGTCAGCGCGGCGACGGGGGAGGGCGTCGACGTACTGTCCGCCGTCGTCTCCGGGAGTACGAGCGTGCTCCTCGGCGTCTCGGGCGCCGGCAAGTCGACCCTCGCCAACGCCCTGCTCGGCGAGGACGTCATGGAGGTCCAGGCCACCCGTGACGTCGACGGCAAGGGCCGGCACACCACGACCACCCGCAATCTCCTCGTGCTGCCCGGCGGGGGCGTACTCATCGACACACCGGGACTCCGGGGCGTCGGGCTGTGGGACGCCGGGCAGGGCGTGGGGCAGGTGTTCGCCGAGATCGAGGAACTGGCCGAGGAGTGCAGGTTCCACGACTGCGCCCACGGCAGCGAGCCCGGTTGCGCCGTGCTCGCCGCGCTGGAGGACGGCTCGCTGCCCGAGCGGCGGCTGGAGAGCTACCGCAAGCTGCTGCGGGAGAACCAGCGCATCGTCGCCAAGACCGACGCCCGGCTGCGGGCCGAGATCCGGCGCGACTGGCGGCTCAAGGGCGCGGAGGGCCGCGCGGCGATGGAGGCCAAGCGGGGACGTATCCGGTAGGCGCGGCCGGTAGCCGCGTTCGCGGGGGCCGGGCTCCGACCGGAAGCCCGGCCCTCCCACCTCCGTGTCCCAGTGCCTGTCCGGCCTCCCTGTCCGAATCCCGCGAGTGCCACCGTCGGGGGCGGCGCACACTGGGCGGTGTGATGGACGAGGAGACCAGGTACGAGGCGGTGGCCAGCCGCGACGCGCGGTTCGACGGCGCGTTCTTCTTCGCCGTCGAGACCACCGGCATCTACTGCCGGCCGAGCTGCCCCGCGGTCACCCCGAAGCGCGCGAACGTCCGCTTCTACCCCACCGCCGCCGCGGCCCAGGGCAACGGCTTCCGCGCCTGCCGCCGGTGCAGGCCCGACGCCGTGCCCGGGTCGGCGGAGTGGAACGTACGGGCCGATGTCGTCGGCCGCGCCATGCGCATGATCGGCGACGGGGTTGTGGACCGCGAGGGCGTGCCCGGACTGGCGGGGCGGCTCGGCTACAGCGCCCGGCAGGTCCAGCGCCAGCTCACCGCCGAACTCGGCGCCGGACCCGTCGCCCTCGCCCGCGCGCAGCGCGCGCACACCGCGCGGACGCTGCTCCAGACCACCGTCCTGCCGGTCACGGAGATCGCCTTCGCCGCCGGCTTCGCGAGCGTGCGGCAGTTCAACGACACGATCCGGCAGATCTACGCCCGCACGCCGAGCGGCCTTCGCGCCGAGTCCGGCACCGGGGGAGCGCGGGCGGCCACCGCCGCGCCCGCACTCGCCGGTGTCCCGCTGCGGCTCGCCCACCGGGGCCCCTACGCGGCGCACGCCATGTTCGACCTGCTCGCCGACGAGGCGCTGCCCTCGGTCGAGGAGGTGACCGGCCGGCCGGGCGCCCGTACCTACCGGCGTACGCTGCGCCTGCCGCACGGCCCCGGAGTCGTCTCGGTGGACGAGGCGCCGCCCTCCACCGGCGCCGCGCGCCCCCGATGGCTGGAGGCGCGGATCCACCTCACGGACCTGCGCGACCTCACCACCGCCGTCCATCGGCTGCGGCGCCTGCTCGACCTCGACGCCGATCCGTACGCCGTGGACGAACGCCTGGGCGCCGACCCGCTCCTCGCGCCCCTCGTCGCGGCCCGCCCCGGACTGCGGGCGCCGGGCACCGCCGACCCCGAGGAGTACGCGCTCCGCGTCCACCTGGGCCCGGCCGGGGCGCGGCGGCTCGTCGCGGCGTACGGGGAACCGGTCGAGCGCCCGTGCGGAACCCTCACCCGGCTCTTTCCCGTACCGGCCGCCCTCGTGGACGACCCGGTGGCCGGTCGGCTCGCCACCGCCCTCGCGGACGGCACCGTACGGCTCGACACCGGGGCGAGCCGCGAGGAGGCCGAGCGGTCGCTGCTCACCGTGCCCGGGGTGAGCGCCCGGACGGCGGCGCTGATCCGGATGCGGGGTCTGGGGGATCCCGATGTGGCACCGGACGGGGAATCCGGTCACGCGGCGTGGCGGCCGTGGCGTTCGTACGCGGTTCGGCACCTGAGCCTGGCACCGCCCGGCCTCCGCGATCAGCCGGTCTCCTCCAGCCCCCAGCTGTGAATCTTTTGTGGATGGATGCGGATCAGTTCCTCGCTGAAATGCGGCCCCAAGTCGTGCGGTCCGGTGAGCAGTTCGGCCTCACCCCGGATGTCCACGCCCCGCACCTTCCACGGCTTGAGGCTGACGATGTCGTCCACCACCAGCGCCACCCGGGGGTTGGACCGCAGATTCCGCCACTTCTTGGTGGTGCCCAGCGCGTATCCGCCGACCAGGATCGTGCCGTCCGCCTGCGGGAAGAAACCCACCGGGTTGGCCTGCGGCTGGCCCTTGGTGTCGACGGTGGCCAGCCGGCCCAGCCGCTGGGAGGAGAGGTACGCGCGCTCGGCCTCGCTGAATTCGGTCATGACTCCAGCCTCACACGCCCTTCGCGCACCTGCCGTCCCTGAGCCTCCCGCCGGTTTCCCGGGGCGCCGGACGCGCTCGCGCCGGTCCGCGGCCGGCCGGACGGCGAGGTCCCGCCGGAAAAGCGGAATGCGCGCGGCCGGGGTGCAGCGGTTGCTCCCCACCTGGCCCTATTTCTTCCCTTCATGATCATCACGGCCTGCTCACTAGCGCTGTGGCCGGAGTTCAACTCCCCTAAACTGGCAAAGCTTTGGCATGATCGCTCACCGAGATGCGGCGGCACTTGATGGCGGAAGTCACCGGTGCGCTCGCCCGTTCCCGGCCTCGAACCCCTAGGACCCTTTTTCCGTGACCTCTCCCTCAGAACCCGCCCTTGCGCTCGGCGCCGTGACCGTGGTCATGGCCGCCGTCGCACTGCTGCTGGCGCTCTCCCGTCGCAAACAGACGCGACGGTGCAGAGAAATGGACGCGGCGCTCAAGAGCGCCGAATCCCGCACGCGGGAAGCCGAATCCCGCACCCGCTTCGCCGATTCCCGTACGCGGGAAGCCGAAGCCCGCGAGAAGCGGTTCCGCGACGAGGTGGGCCACCTCGTCTCCACCCGGCTTCCGGCCGTCCCGCTCCATCTGATCAGCTCGCACCACCCGGTACCCGGGCTGCTTCACGGAGGGGAGGCGGGGCCCGAGGACGCGGAACTCTTCGACTCCGTGATCACCCGGGTCTCGGAGATGGTCCTGAAGGAGCGCCGTCGCGTCGACGCCGCCGCCAGGGCGGCCCTGCGCGGCGCGAGCCAGGACTCGCAGGCGCTGTCGTACCGGCTTCAGTCGGAACTCGACGCCCTCCAGAGGGAGTTCACCGGATCGCGGCACCTGACGCACAGGATGCTCGCCGCCGACCATCTCAACGAGCAGAACCTGCGCCTCATCCAGCGCACCGCCATCGTGTGCGGCGCGTGGCCGGGGCACGTCCGCAAGGACACCTACGTCGCCGAGATCGTGACGGGCGCCTCCTCCCGGCTCCGCGGTTTCGACCGCATCAAGATCAACTCACGGATAGCCACCAACGTCGGGATCGTCGGCCGAGCCGCCGAGCCCGTCGCCGTGGCCTGCGCGGAGCTCATGGCCAACGCCCTGGAGCACTCGCGTGACGACCTCGCGGTGGATGTCGGTCTGATCCAGAGCGGCAACGGCAACGTCTGCATCACGGTCGACGACGCCGGCAAGGGGATGACCGCGGAAGCGGCCTCGCGCGGTGCGCGGCTGGTCTCGGCCGACACGCAGGACGTCATGCTCACCGAGCTCGGCGACCCGCCGTCCCAGGGTTTCGCCGCCATCGGCCGTCTCGTCGCCGACTACGGCTTTCATGTCTCCATCGACCATTCGTCTCCCTATGGCGGGGTGCGCGCTGTGGTGACCATTCCCCCGAACCTGCTCGCCTCGATCGACGAGGAAGCCGAGCCCCCTTCTGCCATGTCGCCCCAGGCGGCCGTCGCGCCGAAGGCGGAGAGGCGGCCCTCCGCGGTCCCCGAAACCACGGCCGGCGAGGAGAGGCCGCGAACTCCCGCACCGGACAGTGCGGACGGTCTGCCACAGCGTCGCCGCCGCGGCCCCGCGGCACCCGCCGGAGGGGTCGCCGCTCCCACGTACCGAGCCCCGGACCCGGAGCGGTCCCTCAAAGCCTGGAGTGAATTCCAGGACGGCCTTGACAGCGGCCGAACCGGCACCGATTTGGAGGAAACGCAGTGACCATGCCCCACGGCGAAAACGAGACCTGGTACCTGGCCCCCATCACCGAGATCCCAGGTGTCCACCACGCCCTGCTGATGACCCTCGACGGGATGGTTCAGGCCAGGTCCGAGAACCTCTCGGCCGACGACGCGGACGGAGTGGCCGCGATGACCTCCGCACTGCACGCCGCTTCCCGGGCCGCCGTCATACCGGCGCTGGGGGCCGCGGCGGACACCCCCATCGAGACCGTCACGGTGAAGGTGGCCGAGGGCACTTACATGGTCATGCCGGCCGGTGCCAACACCCTGATCGCCGCCGCGGGCGACGATTCGATGCACATGGGTGTGGTCGTCCACATGATGGCCCGTCAGGCGAAGAAGCTGGGGGAGCAGCACATGTCTGTGTCGGCGCGTACCCATGACGGCGCGTCATGAGCCGCGGTCAGCATCAACGGCGGCTGCTTCCGGCTTATCTGGCGACCGGAGGCGGCGGCGGTGCCCCGTTGCCGACCACCCTCGACACGCTGACGGCCCTGCGTGCCAGCGGCCATCCGTTCTCCTCGTACCACACGACGGTGCACCGCCGTGTCGTCGAGCTGGTGACGGACGGTTCCCTCACCGCCGTCGAGATAGCCGCGTACCTCGCGCTGCCGGCCAGCGTCGGGCTGATGCTCGCCGAGCAACTCGTCAGTGACGGTCTGTTAAACGCCAGCGTGCCGATCCCCGAAGCTCTCGCCCCCTCACGCGCCGGACGGCCGTCGATGCAACTCATGGAAGAGGTGCTGAGTGGACTCCAATCCCTCCGTGTCGCCTAGCCCGCGTCCCGTGTACCTCCCTGAGGGGGAGCACCAGAGGGTCAAGATCCTTGTCGCGGGTCCCCTCGGCGTCGGCAAGACGACCGCGATCAAGACGCTTTCGCAGATCCCCACCCTGCACACCGACGAGGTCATGACGGACGCGGCGGCCGACGCCGACGACGTCAGCCTGGTCGGTCTGCGGGACAAGAAGACCACCACGGTCGCCATCGACTTCGGCCGTATGACCCTGCCCGGCGACCGGATCGTCCTGTACCTGTACGGAACTCCCGGGCAGCGGAGGTTCCTTCCCCTGTGGGAGGGCATCGCCTTCGGGGCCCTCGGCGCGCTCGTCCTGGTGGACACCCGGCGCCTCGACGAGTCCTTCGAAGTGATGGATCTTATCGAGGAGCGCGGTTTGCCGTACGCCGTGGCAGTCAATACCTTCCCTGACTCACCTGGCTACGACTTGGAGATCGTTCGCAAGAAGCTCGACCTCGCCCCGGACACCCCACTCGTCACCTGTGATGCCCGCGAGATGAACAGCAGTCTCAGCGCGCTCATCGCACTGACCGCCCATTCCATATCGTCGGCCGGAGTCGGAGCCTCGTGAGTATCACACCACCGGACGCCACCGCTGTGCCCCTGCACGGGCCCGAACACGCCGCCGATCCTCAGCGCAGCTATGAACTGCTGCGCCGCCAGGGGCCGGTGGGCGTCGCCGAGATCTCTCCCGGTGTCCTCGTCCACCTGGTCACCGACTACCAGGCGGCGCTCAAGCTCCTTCAGGACACCGAGACCTGGACCAAGGACAGCCGCAAGTGGCTTCCCCAGGTACCGGAGAGCAGCCCGATCAGACCCCTGGTGGAGTGGCGGCCCAGTCTCCTCTTCGCCGACGGTGAGGAGCACGCGCATCTGCGCAAGGTGATCACCGACAGCTTCGCTCTCCTCGACCCCAACGACGTCCGTGTCGTGACGTTCCGTTTCGCCGACAAGCTCCTTCAGGACTTCGCGGACACCGGGACGGTCGACCTCGTCAGCCAGTACGCCCAGCAGTTGCCGTTGATGGTGTTCAACGCCCTGTTCGGCATGGAGGACGACCACGGTCCCCGGCTCGTGGGGGCACTCGCGGCCATGATGGACACCGATCCGGAACGCAAGGCGTTCGGCGCGCAGGTGTTCGGCGGCTATCTGCAGACCCTCTACCAGACCAAGGCCGCGAAGCGCGGCCATGATCTGACCTCCTGGTTCATCGACCACCCCAACGGGCTGAACCCGGAAGAGGTGATGAACCAGATCATCATCATCTTCGGCGCGGGGAACGAGCCGACGGCCAACCTCATCGCGAACACCTGCGTCCGGATGCTGAGCGACGACCGCTACTTCGGCACGCTCACCACCGGAAGCCTGCCCGTCCAGCACGCCATCGACGAGGCGCTGTGGCACGACTCGCCGCTCGCCAACTACAGCTTCCACTTCCCCAAGGAGGACGTCACCTTCGAAGGCACGCGCATCCCCGCCGCCTCCCCGGTCATGGTCTCGTACGCGGCGGCCAACACCTGCCCCCACTCGGGGGTGCCGGCCGACGGCTACCGCTCGGGAACCAAGGCGCACCTGGCGTTCGCCGCCGGGCCGCACGCCTGTCCCGCACGTGATCTCGCCCTGCTGATCGCGACCGCCGCGATCGAACGGCTCGCCAGCTACCTGCCGGACATCGAACTGGCCGTAGCGTCCGATCAGTTGACCTATCGCGACGGACCCGTCCACCGGACGCTCACGTCGCTTCCCGCCCGGTTCACTCCGCTGACCCCCGACGCCAAGGGCATCACTCCCTGGAGCCGCGGCTCCACCGGCCCGGCGACAGCCACCGGGGCGTCCTCGACGGCAGGCGACCGTATGTCGGTGACGACTTCCTAGCCTGCCCTCCCATGCCGTGTCGCGGTGGTGCCGTCGGCCAATGACCCGCACCACCGTGACACCTGCGGGAAAGCGGTGTCCTGGCCGCGTCCTCTGCCCGAACGGAACCACCATGTGACGGTTCTCGACCGAAAGGGGATCAACCACCGATGGCAACCACACGTCCCGTAACCAGTCCGCCGGACCTGATGTCCGTACGGCACAAGGTGAGTGCGGCCCTGACCAGATTCCTCGACGCCAAGGACGAAGCCGCGCCGGGAGACGAACTGCTCTATCTGACCTCGACCTTGCGCGGGTTCCTCACCGGCGGGAAACGCCTTCGGTCCGTGCTGTGCGTCTACGGATGGCAGGCAGCCGGAGGGGACGGGGAGATGACGGCCGCCATCCGCGCGGCCGCGAGCCTCGAACTCTTCCAGGTGTTCGCCCTCGTGCACGACGACGTGATGGACGACAGCGACGTCCGCCGCGGTCAGCCCTCCGCACACCGCGCGCTGGCCGCCGCGTACACCGACAACGGCGGCCCCCACGGCCGCGCCGCCGCACACGGGCTGGGCGCCGCCGTTCTTCTCGGAGACCTGGCACTCGTGTGGTCCGACGAATTCCTCCACACGGCGGGCCTCGACCCGAGCAGACTCGCCCAGGTGCTGCCGCTGGTGGCCGAGATGCGCAGCGAAGTCATGTACGGCCAGCTCCTCGACCTCCAGACCACCGGCCGGCTGACCGGCGACGTCGAAACGGCCCTGCACGTCATCCGCTACAAGACCGCCAAATACACCGTGGAACGCCCCCTGCACATAGGAGCCGCGGTGGCCGGAGCCTCGCCGTCCGTGCTCGACGCCTGCACCGCGTTCGGCATCCCCCTAGGAGAAGCGTTTCAGCTGCGCGACGACCTGCTCGGAGTGTTCGGCGATCCCGCCGAGACCGGCAAACCGGTACTGGACGATCTGCGCGAGGGCAAGGCCACCGTACTGATGGCGCTCGCCGTCCAGCGAGCGTCGTCCACCGAGCGCAGAACCTTGCGCCGTCTCGTCGGCCGAAGCGACCTCGACGAGGACCAGGCCGCCGAGATCCGGACCATCCTGGACTCCACCGGCGCCCGGCAGACCGTCGAGGAGAAGATCTCCGCCCGCCGGGACGCGGCGCTCGCCGCGCTGGACAAGGCGCCCTTTCCGCAAGAGGCCACCGACCAGCTGCGCCGGATCGCCCTGGCCGCCACGGAGCGACAGACATGACCGCCCGCCCGACCCCCGTCACCGCAACCGTGAGGTCGAACAAGTCCATGAACGACACGGTCGTGAACGCGACCTACACCGAAGAGGCCGCCCGACTGGTGGCGAGCATAGACCAGGATCCGTGGGGCAGCGTCCGCCCCTCACTGTATGAGACGGCCCGGGTCATCTCGGCCGCCCCCTGGCTGTCCGGGGAACCGCGCAGGATCGCGTATGTGCTGAACGAACAGGCGCCCGACGGGAGTTGGGGCGAAGGACCGGAACGCTACCGGCTGCTGCCGACGCTCAGCGGCGTGGAAGCGGCAGTGGCCGTACTGCGCCGGGGCGGCACGTCCGAGGAGACGGCACGGCGGCTCACCACGGCGGTCGACAGCGGCCTCGCCGCACTGCGCGCACTGCCCTCGGCAGGACCGTGGCCCGACACCGCCGCGGCCGAAATCCTCGTCCCCAGCCTGGTCGCGAAGATCCACGAGCAGCTCACCCTCATCGGCGACGACCCGCCACCGTCCGCCGGCGACTGGCGTCCGGGGCCCGCGCCCGCGCTCCCCGGAGGCTATGACCGGGCCGTGCCCGCGTACGTGGCGAAACGGTACGCCTCGGCGGGTGGCCTCCCCGTCAAGCTGCACCACACGTTCGAAGGCGTGGCCGGCTGCATACCGGGCGCTCTCATACCCGACGGGCCGGACCTGCTGGGCAGTTCACCGGCCGCCACCGCCGCCCGGGCCGCCGCCTCGCAGGAGCCCCCGGCCGCAACCGTCGCCGCCCTCGAAGCCGTGGCGCGGCGCTACTCGGGTCTCTTCCCGGAGGCCGCTCCGATCCTCGTCTTCGAGCGCCTGTGGGTCGCCGCCGCGCTGGCCGGCGCCCATCTGCCGGCCGCCGCCGTGCCCACCGTCCGCGAATGGGCGACCGACCTCTACGACCCCCGCGGAGTGCGCGGCGCCCCCGGACTCATGACGGACGCCGACGACACCGCCATGGCCGTCCTGGTGTCCTCACTGGTCGGCCTGGACGACCACACTCCCGATCCGCTCGACCTGTTCCACAACGGCAGCCACTACGACTGCTACATAGGCGAGGACACCGGATCGGTCACCGCGAACGCGCACGCGCTCCAGGCGCTCGGCAGCTATCTGCGCCGTCACCCCGGGGCGCGGCACACCTACGGACCCCGGACGGAGAAGCTGAGCGACTGGCTCGTCGGACAGCAGCGTCCCGAAGGCCCCTGGCCCGACAAATGGCACGCCTCGCCCTACTACGCCACCGCGCGGTGTGTGGCCGCGCTCTCGCGCCACGGCGGAGACCGGGCGGCCCCGGCCGTCGAGACCGCCGTGGCCTGGACCATCGACACCCAGCGTGACGACGGCTCCTGGGGGATATGGGGCGGCACCACGGAAGAGACCGCGTACGCCGCGCGGATCCTGCTGTCGGCGGCCGACCCGCGGCCGGGGCACGCCCCCGCCCTGGACCGCGCCCTGGACCGCGCACTCGACCGCGCCGAGACGTATCTGCACGAGGGAGCCGGCTCCGGCCACCACCCCGCACTGTGGCACGACAAGACCCTGTACGCGCCCGGCGCCATGATCGAGGCCGAAGTCCTCGCCGCGCGGGAGCTGCTGAGGACACGTCACGGCCTGAACGGGCGGAACACACCCACAGACGCGGAAAGGTAGGACGGACGCATGACGACCGACATGATCGTTCCGCCGATGGCGCCGGGGAAGCTGCCGCTCATCGGACACGCCGTACCCCTGATCAGGGACCGCCTCGCCTTCGTCCAGCGCCTGCGCGAGCACGGCCCCGTCGTCCGCGTCGCCGTCGGCCCCAAGACGCTGACCGTGGTCAACTCGCCCGAGCTGATGCACAGGATGCTCACCAGCCAGGCCGACGAATTCACCAAAGGGCTGCTCTTCGAGAAGCTCAAACTCTTCGGCAAGGACGCACTGCCCGTCGCGGAAGGCAAGCCGCACCTGCGTCGGCGCCGTCTGATGCAGCCCGCCTTCCACCGCCAGCAGGTCGCCGGCTATGTCGACACCATGCGAGAAGCGGTGGAGCCGTACGTCGCGGGCTGGGACGGCGGAACCCCGCTCGACGTGAAGACCGAGATGCAGCTCATGGCGCAGGGCGTCGTCATGTCGGCCCTGTTCTCCGCGGCGCCCCGGCGGGAACCCGCCCACACGATCCTCGACAGCGTCGACACCGTCTTCAAGACCGCCCTGCGGCGTGCCCTGTTGCCCATCTCCGCCCTGGAACGACTGCCCACCCGGCGCAACCGGAGGGCCGAGGCCGCCAGTACCGCGCTACGCACCGCGGTCGCCGACATCATCACGGAACACCGCGCACACCCCCACACGTACGACGACATCGTGTCGCTGCTCCTGACCGCACAGGACGACACCGGCGCGACGCTGCCCGACGACGAGATCCTCTCCGAGATCGTCGCACTGCTCGCGGCGGGCTCCGAGACCACCGCGGTCGTCCTCGCCTGGCTCTTCCACGAACTGGGCCGCAACCCGGAGATGGAGCGCCGGCTCCACGAAGAGGTCGACTCCGTGCTCGCCGAGGGTCCGCTCACCGCCGAGCGCATTCCCCGCCTCGTCTACACCCGCATGCTCCTCAGCGAGACCCTGCGGCTGTACAGCCCCGCATGGCTCGTGACCCGGCAAGCCGTCTCGGACGTGAGACTCGGCGAGTTCACCCTGCCGGCCGGTTCGGACGTGATCTGGAGCGCCTACGCACTGCACCGGGATCCCGGCATCTACCCCGATCCGCTGCGCTTCGACCCCGACCGCTGGCTCCCGGAGCGCCCCCAGCCACCGAAGGGCGGCTTCATCCCCTTCGGCTCCGGCAAACGCATGTGTATCGGGGACGCGTTCGCCTGGACCGAGACGGTCGTCATCACCGCGCTGGTCGCGTCCCGCTGGCGGCTGCGGCCGACCCCCGGCGCCGTACGCCCGGTCGGAGCGATCTCCACGCACCCCTCGTCCCTGCGGATGGTGCCCGAACTCAGAAGGCACAGCGTCGGGAGGAACGCCCGGTGAACGGCGCGATCCGCACCGGCGCGCCCGCCCTGCCGATGCCCGACCTGCGGGGCTCCTTTCCCGGCCCCTTCCCGGCGAGCGCGTACGCCGACGACATCGAGCGGCACGCCACCGAGTGGCTCCGGACGTTCCCGCTCGTCGGCTCGGAGCGCAAACTGGGCGCCCTGGCCAATATCACCGGCCAGGGGATGGCCCGCACCTTCCCGGCCGCCGGGCGGAGCGAACTCCTGCTCTGCGCCGACCTCTTCCTGTGGCTCACCGCGTTCGACGACGCGCACGGTGAGGCCGCGGGGGCCCGCGACCCGGCCCGCCTGGTCCGCGCGGCCGGTGAGTGCGTCCACCTCCTCGCCGGCCACGACGAGCCACCGGGCAGCCCGAGCGTCTTCGGCGCCGCGCTGACCGACCTCCTGGCGAGGTTCCGGCAACGGGCCACCGGCACGCAGTACTTGCGGCTCACCGGGCACCTGCGGGACAACCTCCTGGCCATCCTCTGGGAGGCACACCACATCGACGGGCCCGACCACGTCACCATGGCCGACTACCGGGCGATGCGTCCGCACACCGTCTTCGTGCGGACGCTGATGGTCACGGCGGAGATCGCACTCGGGTACGAACTACCGGAGCGGGACCGGTCGTTGGAGCCGGTCCGGGAACTGGAGACGGCCGTCGCGGACCTCGCCGGCTGGATCAACGACCTGGCCTCGTACGCGAAGGAGACGGCCCACGGCGGACCGACCACGCTCAACCTGCCGTCACTGCTGATGCGAGAGCACGGGTGCGACCTCGAAGAGGCGTTCCGGCTGGCCTCCCGCATGTGCGAGCGGCAAGCCGCCGTGGCCGCCGCCCGAATCGCCGAACTGGCCGCCGGACAGGGCCCGCTGGCCGTTCACGCGGGGGCCCTGAAGTCCGTCGCGTCCTCGTACGTCTGGCACATCGACCACGCCCGCTATCGCGTCTAGCCGCCCGGACCGGGTCGCGCACGACCGCGATCACCGCGCGACCCGGTCCCGCTACACTCCGGCCAAACGCACAGGCTTTCCGGGGGAGTCCAACGTGCTGCGAGTCGATCTCCGTGGACGGGAGCTGAACCGGCTGCGCGTGGCGGACGGAGCCGACGCTCTGTGGGAGGCCGCGCTCAGCCTGCACCTGCTCCAGAACCAGCACGTCCCGCCGGCCTTCGCGCCCTGGCGGCGCGAGGTCCGCTCGGCCCTGGAACGCGCCGGACTCACCTCCGCCGTGAGGGAGTTGATGGTCCTGTGCCCGTCGGCCGAGTACTTCCCCGACTTCCTCACGCCCGGCCGCGGCGAGCTGGACCTCGACATCGGTGTGGACCGGCTGCTGTCGACTCCCCGTCGCCGCCTGGCCGCCGATCTCACACGACTCTACGCGCGCAGACGCGGGCCGGTCCCGGCCACCGTACGGCGGCTGTCCGAGGGCGACGTGGAGGCGCTGCGCTGGCTCGGATCGGCACTGCGGCGCTACTACGCGGTCGCCGTGGTGCCGTATCTGCCCGCCATCCGCGCACAGGCCGCGGCCGACCGCTCCCGTAGGGCCGAGGCGGCCCTGAAGGGGGGAGCGGAGGGGCTGGTGGCCAGTTACGAGGCGATGCCCGGCTGGCGGTGCGAGGAGGGCATCCTGCGCACGCCGTACCCGGTCAGCCGTGAACTCCACCTGTACGGACAGACGTTGACGCTGATTCCGGCCTTCTTCTGTGTGGGGACGCCACTGGCTCTCGTCGACGACGAGCTTCCCCCGGTGCTGGTCCACCCGCTCTCCCCGGCGCCCGGCTGGCTGATGCGCCACCGGCAGGGTGAGGCGACGCCACCGGTGGCCCAGCTGATCGGCACCTCGCGCGCCCGGCTGCTCGAACTGCTCGACCGGCCGATGACGACGACGGGTCTGGCGGGCGCGCTGCGGATGGCTCCCTCGACGGCGAGCCGTCATGCATCCGTACTCCGCGAGGCGGGTCTGCTCACCTCGCGCCGGCACGGCAACCGGATGATGCACCACCGCACCCAGCTGGGCACGGCCCTGCTGGACGGACCCGCCCCCTGAGGCGGTGGTGCGTCGACTACGGCCCGGTGTCTAGCAGTTGGGCACGCCCGGCAGCCACGCGTCCGAGACGTCGATGAAGATGTTCGAGATGTAGCCGCCGTAGTCCGGCAGGTACGACCAGGCGTCGTTGCTGTACCCCTGGTAGTTGACCAGCTCGCCGCGCTTCTGGCACTGGACCTTGACCGATGTCGGCCCCGCCAGACTGGCCACCTGCGCCGAGGTGGTCGACGCCGCCTGACGGATGCTCACACCGGTGCCCCACGTCGGGAACGAGGTGCCGGGGCCGGGGCCCGGGTCACCCGAACCGCCGTTGACCAGCGACATGTAGTACGTCCAGTTCCAGTTCGCACCGGGGTCGGAGTGGTCGTTGCCCGGTACCTCGCTGTGGCCGACGATGCCCGCGCGGGTGCGCGGGATGCCGTACTTCGCGGTGAGGTGGCGGGTCAGCGCGGCCGACGAGCGGTACATCGAGTCGGTGAACCAGGACGGGTCGGCGACGAAGCCCTCGTGCTCGATGCCGATGGAGCTGGCGTTCGCGGAGCGCGCGTGCCAGGCCGTGTTGGCGTCGCGGACCATCTGGGTGACCTGGCCGTCCGAGGAGCGGATCACATAGTGCGCGCTGACCTGCGAGGACGGGTTCTGGAACCAGCTGATGGAGCCGGCGTACGACCCCTGGGTGACATGGACGACCACCTTGTTGATCGCCGCCGTACGGCCGGTCTGGTAGTTCGACGTGCTCGCCGGGACCCAGAGCGCCGGCCCGTAGTCGTCGCTCAGTACGCCGAAGTCCGAGGCGATACCCGCGTACCTGCCCCGGTCGGGCTTCACCTCGCGCGCCTTGACGAGGATCTGCTCGTTGCCGGCGGCCTGTGCGCGCAGGCCCTTGTTCAGCAGGTCGTACGCGGTGTCCGCGTACAGCCGTGCCGTGCGGTCGTTCGCCGCCGCGCCGTACTCGGCGGCGACCGGGTACCACTCGGCGAGCGAGTCGCGGTCGGCGGCGTCCAGCCCCTGCTCGTCGGCGACGGCGCGCAGGACGGCGGCGCCACCGCGGATGTTGGCCGCGGTGTCCTTCTTGAGCTCCGCCACGGACTCGCCGGTGAGCTTCGCGGCCCGCTCCAGCGTCCTGTGCTTCGGCTGGCTGACCAGGTGCATCACACCGTAGCCGTTCGCCTGACTCGGCCTGCCGCCGTGGCCGTCGAGGTGCGTCTCGCCGTATCCGACGGCGACGAGCAGGTCACGGGGTACGTCGAACTCGGCGGCGGCCTTCGAGAACGCGGTGTTCATGGCGCCGGAGCCGGTCTCGGCGACGGGACCGCCGCCGGGGTACGGCGCTGCCGTCGCCGGCTGGCCGGCCAGGGCCAGCGACGCGGCGACCACCGTGCCGAGGAGCGCGGCCCGACCGCGTCTCATGCCTGTCATGCCTGTCATCAAGGTCATCGGTCTTCTCTCCGCTCAGTGGTGCGCGGGTCGGCGACCCTGCGCACAAGTGGGGGTAAGGCGGGG